>NC_010571.1:1708333-2050000 GCF_000019965.1 Opitutus terrae PB90-1 | reverse complement strand
ACCGAGTTCGCGGTCGAGGAAGAGGGCTTCAAGCTAAAGATAAGGCGCGGCGTGAACGGCGTGCCGGTGGTAAGCGGGGGGAGGACATCGAATCCTCCCTTCGTCGCGTTGACTGAAAGCGGGGCCGTCAGCCTAGCTGCCGGGCCGCAATCGGCGAACGGGTCACTGACCCAACCTGCTGCGCCCAAGGAAGAAGAAGGCGTTTCCTATATCAAGTCCCCGATGGTGGGAACGTTTTACCGTGCCCCTTCACCCGAGAGCAAACCGTTCGCCGACGTTGGTCTGAAAGTGATCGAGAACACGCCTGTCTGCATCATCGAGGCGATGAAAATCATGAACGAAATCCAAGCCGAGACGAAGGGGATCGTTGTCGAAATTCTCGTCGAGAACGGGCAGCCCGTCGAATACGGCCAAAGGCTGTTTAAGGTGAAGCAGGGCTGATCCAGCTGGGAGCTGAGGGCCGATAGCTCAGAGCTGAGAGGGCTGCCTGAAGGCAGACGCTCTTAACTCGCGACCCTGAACTCCACAATCTCTCGTTCATGATTCAAAAAATCCTCATCGCGAACCGCGGTGAAATCGCGTTGCGCATCGTGCGGGCTTGCCGGGAACTTGGGATCAAGACCCTGGCCGTCTACTCCGAAGCCGACGTCCAGTCGCTCCATGTGCAACTCGCCGACGAGGCGATCTGCATCGGCGGAAACAAAAGTGCCGACAGCTATCTACGGGCCGACCGGATCATCAGCGCGGCGGAGATTGCGGACGTTGACGCCATTCACCCGGGCTATGGGTTTCTGTCGGAGAACCCCAAATTCGCTGAGCAATGCGAGTCGTGTAACATCAAGTTTATCGGCCCGAAGTCTAAGTCCATCCGCATGATGGGGGATAAGTCGATTGCCAAGGAGACGGTTCGTAAGGCCGGCGTGCCGATCGTCCCGGGCTCCGATGGTCCCGTCGGCTCAGAAGCGGATGCCACCAAGATCGCCCGAAAGATCGGCTACCCTGTTATCATCAAGGCGGTGGCTGGCGGCGGCGGACGGGGGATGCGCATTGCCCACAATGATGTGTCCTTCGCCAAAGAGTATCATACCGCCCGCAGCGAAGCGGAAAAAGCCTTCGGCAATGGTGCGGTCTACGTTGAGAAATACATCGAGAAGCCGCGGCATATCGAATTTCAAATCTTGGCGGACTCCCATGGGAAGGTGATCCACCTCGGCGAACGAGACTGCTCGGTGCAACGCCGCCACCAAAAGCTGATCGAGGAGTCTCCTTCGCCTTTTCTCTCGGCGGACCTGCGAAAAAAGATGGGCAAGGCCGCCGTGCGAGCCGCGGAAGCTGCGGAATATGAGAACGCAGGCACCATCGAATTCCTCGTCGATGCCAAGGGTAACTACTACTTCATCGAGATGAACACGCGGATTCAGGTCGAGCACCCCGTCACCGAAGAGGTCACCGGAATCGACTTGATCAAGCAGCAGATCCGCGTCGCGAACGGCGAGAAGCTCGAATTCGACCAAGGCGACATCAAGTTCGAAAAGCACGCGATCGAGTGCCGGATCAACGCCGAGGATCCCGCTCGCAACTTCGTGCCCTCGCCGGGCACAATAGGGCTCTACTATGCGCCCGGCGGCCATGGGGTTCGGGTAGACTCGCATGTCTACTCGGGGTACACGATTCCGCCCTATTATGATTCGATGATCGGCAAGTTGATCTCCTACGGCTCGACGCGAAAGGTGGCATTGGAACGGATGTATCGCGCGCTCAGCGAGTATCTGATCCGCGGGATCAAAACGACGATCCCGCTGCACAAGGCGATCATGGCGGATCCCACTTTCATCGAGGGCAAAGCCACGACGGCTTACATGGAAGATTTTATGAGCCGGACACCGCCGGACTTGTTTTCCTAAGCGTCGCCGACGCGATGAACGAAAGCGGCGCGGCAGCCCAGCCCAGGCGCCTACAACTCAAGTACGCCGGCGGGACGGCGGAGCTCCAAGTCGCTCCAATCGCCCATCGTCTTTGATTCGATCGCCCAGTCCGGGGCCTCTTGGCCGAACGCTGCCCGCACCTGAGCCACCTCCGTGGCCAAAATACCGCTTAGAATGAGCACTCCGCCCGGGCGTACAGCCTGCACTAGGTGTGAAGCGTAGCGAATCAGCACGTCCGCGAGGATATTCGCCATCAGCACCTGCGCTTGGACGTCCTTTAGCCCGCTCACGAGATCACCGACGAAAAAGCGCACCTGTCCGTTCAGTTCGTTCAGCACGGCGTTTTCCTCGCTGACGCGTACCGCTTCCAGATCGTTGTCAAAACCAACGACGTCGCGAAACCCGAGCTTCGCCGCGGACAACGCCAGAATACCGGATCCGCAACCGGCGTCCACCACCAGACCGGCCGTACCGAACTCGTCCGCGAGAGCGACCAAGCGCTCGACGCAAAGGCGGGTCGTCTCGTGATTGCCAGTGCCAAACGCCAAACCGGGATCCAACCACAGAGCGTGGTGGCCAGCTGGCAGAACGTACGTCTCCCGCTGCCACACAGGCACCCAGTGCAGTCGTCCGAACTGCCAGGGATGAAAATGCGTCTTGTAGCTGTCCCGCCACTCGGACTCCGCCATTTCGCGGTAACCCGGTTCAGCTTGCGCGGCCAACGGCAGTAGTGGTCGCAACGCGGCAGCAGCGTCGCGCGCCGCCGTCTGGTCAGGAAAGAGACCGATCAGCCAGGCCCGGCCAACGACCACGTCCTCGAACACGCTCCATGCGGCGAGTTCCTGCTCGAGCAGCAGTTCATTCACCGCCTCCGCCTCGGCCGACGGAATCTCCACCCGCACCTCGACCAAGCTCATCGGGATGGCGCCGCTGCGGGCGGCTGCTGACTGAGTCGCGCGACGACCGCCGGCAACAATGCGTGCTCGGCTGCGTGAATCTTCGTCGTCAGCGACTCCAGCGTATCGCCTGGCTCAATCCGCACCGCCGCTTGATCGATGATCGGGCCGCCGTCGACCTCGCCAGTCACGTAGTGGACCGTGCAGCCCGTGACTTTCACTCCGCGTCGCCAAGCCTGCCCGATTCCATCCAGTCCCGGGAAACTGGGCAGGAGGCTCGGATGCAGGTTGATGATCTTGCCTTCGAACGCGGCCAGAAAGCCCGGTTTCAGCACGCGCATGAATCCCGCGAGCACGACGATGTCAGGCTGACATCCCCGCACCGCGGCGATGTAGCGCGCCTCCGCCTCGCCTTCAAGCTTGGTCTTGAATGGGGCTGGATCGAGAAACTGCGCGGCGACTCCGAAGCGTGGTCCCAGTTCCAGAATCCCCGCATCGGGGCGGTCGGCAAAAATCTGCACGACGCGCGCACGCCCGAGCCGGTCGGCTTTTTGCGCGTTGAGGAGAGCCTCGGCGTTTGAGCCGCGGCCGGAACCGAGAACGACCACTCGCATGCGCAGGATCTTTCGGCTCTGCGCGCCGGAGGCGATGAGATTCTCCGCGGACGCCGCAGCAGGATCAGCGCTTCTTCCGCTTGGCGAGGAAGAGCACAAAACCGCCGAAGATCGCGAAGACGGTGCCCCAGATGAGATTCACGTTCTGGCCCAATGAGTGCCGCGCATAAATCGCGGGATCGGAGGCGAAGCCGTAGATCACGAGGATCAATCCCAGCAGGAGGAAGAGCCAGCCGATCGGAATGCGAACGTCGAGTTCCATGATCGTTCAGAGTTGGGGGTTACCAGAAGATGATGTTGAGCACGAGCGTCGCCGCGAGCACCAGCGCACCGAGAGCCATCGGTTTAGCATACCATGGCGCGCCGTGCTCGTCCTTGGGCTTCTCGGTGAGCGAATAGACCAGCCCTCGCAGTTCGTCGTCGGTCCGGTTCGGTTTGGTCGCCAGTGAGATCGCGGCCGTGGCAACGAAGCAGCCGACGAACGCGCAGATCGCCATCCAGAAGTTTTGCGCCATCGAGCTGGTGAACGTCCCTTGGACCGAAATCCAGCCGCCCTTGATGCCGACCGCCTCGCCCACTGGCAGCGTGAGACCGTGGAAGATCATCGCCGACACCGTGCCAATCAGCAGACCGAAGAACGAGCCGTGGCCCGTGGCCCGGCGCCAGAACATACCGAGCAGAAAGATCGCGAACAGCGGCGCGTTCACGAATCCGAAGACCAGCTGCAGCATGTCCATGATGTTGTTGAACTGCCGCGCAAGATAAGCACACGCTGCGCTGATCAGAAGCCCGACCACCGTCGTGATCCGACCCACCTTCACGAGGTGGGCGTCGGATGCGCTTTTGTTGATGTGTCCCTGATAAAGATCGTAGGTCCACACCGTGTTGAACGCGGTCACGTTGCCAGCCATGCCGGACATGAACGAAGCCATCAACGCCGTCAGCCCGACGCCGAGCAGCCCGTTCGGGAAATACTTCGCGAGCATCGCCGGCACCACCATGTTGTAGTCCGGTGTTCCGTTCGCGTCCACCGGCAAGGCCAGATCCGTTCCGCCCTTGTGGAAGAGCGCGATCGCCAGCATGCCCGGCAGGATCACCAGCGCGGGGAAGAACATCTTCGGGATCGCCGCGATCAAGGGCGTGCGCCGCGCCGCATTCATGTCCTTGGCGGCCATGGCGCGTTGAATTACCAGGAAATCCGTACACCAGTAGCCAAACGAGAGCACGAACCCGAGGCCCATGATCAGCCCGAACCACTCGACGCCCATCGGATTCGCCGTCGCGTCGCCCATGTGCGCCCACGAATGGCTCCACGCGCCGGGCATGCCCTTGTCGGCGGAGTATCCGTTCAGCTGCGTCATCAGGCCGTCCCAACCGCCAATGTCGTTCAGCCCGAGCAGCACCAAGGGAAGGAAACCGAGCACGATCAGGAAGAACTGTAGCACCTCGTTGTAGATCGCCGAGGTCAGCCCGCCCGTGTAGATGTAGATCAACACGATCGCGCTCGAGAGCACAATGCACAGATCGTAGTTCCAACCGAGCACCGCCTGCAGCAGCAGCGCCAGCGCGTGCATCGAGATGCCGGACGAGAACACCGTCATGAACGCGAACGACGCCGCGTTGAACACGCGGGTCTTCTCGTCGAACCGGAGCTTCAGGTATTCGGGGACCGAGCGCGCCTTCGAGCCGTAGTAGAACGGCATCATGAAAATGCCGACGAAGACCATCGCGGGAATGGCGCCGACCCAGTAAAAGTGGCTGGTGGCGATGCCGTATTTCGCGCCCGACGCCGCCATGCCCATCACCTCCTGTGCGCCGAGGTTGGCGCCGATAAATCCCAGCGCGCAAATCCACGCCGGCAGCGAACGGCCCGATTCGAAAAAGTCCGAGCTCGTCTTGATGTATTTCCGGAGAATCCAACCGATCCCCAGAACGAAGACGAAATAAAGCCCGAGGATCAGGTAGTCGACCCAGGCGAGTTGCAGGTGGACAGGATTGCCGCCGGTGACGGCAGGGCTGCCGCCAGCGACTGCAAGCACGGGAGCAAGCAGCGAGATATGCACGGGAGTGTTTTGGGAGTGAACCGGGCGTCAGCGCCTCGGTGCCAAGATCGCAGGTGAATGCGTAGCAGCCGGGTGCGCAGGGTGGGAAGCTTTTTTGACTGCGCCGCCCGGTGTGCGGGCCTGATGTGCGCACCGGGTTGACCACCGTCCACGGCTGCGCCGCGTGCGTTCCCGCGCGCACAGCGGCAATCCGTCGGACGGGCTGACCAACGGGGTTGCGAGAGCCCACCGGCATGGTGGGCTCCTCCTGGTGCGGGCACTGTTTGAGCTGTCGCGCCGCTCAGAAGAACTTCTTCGCTTTTTCGAAAAAACTGCGCGACGTGGGTTCGCTCGCGTCGCCGCTCACGCGGGCGAAATCTTCGAGAATCTTCCTCTGTTCGGGCGTGAGCGACTGCGGCACTTCCACGTGCACCCGCACGAGTTGGTCCCCCTGCCGGCCGCCGCGCAGCGACGGCATGCCTTTGTCGCGCAGCCGGAACGTCGTACCGCTCTGCGTCCCGACCGGGATCTTCAGCGAGGCTTTGCCGAACAACGTCGGCACCTCGATCGTGCCGCCGAGCGTCGCGAGCGTGAACTTGATCGGAATCTCGCAGAAGAGGTCGTCGCCCTGCCGCTCGAACAGCTCGTGCTCCTGCACCGAGATCACGATGTAAAGGTCCCCATTCTGCCCGCCCGCCACGCCCGCTTCGCCGTTGCCTGATGAGCGCAGTCGCGACCCGTTGTCCACCCCAGGGGGGATCCGCACATTCAGCTTGGTCGTCCTGCGCACGCGGCCCTCGCCGTGGCAAACCGTGCACGGCTTCTCGATCTTCGTGCCCATCCCGCCGCAGGTCGGACAGGTCTGCGTAAACGTAATGATGCCGCCCGAGCGACGCACCTGCCCCGCGCCGCGGCAGGTGGGACACGTGACGCGTTTCGATCCGGGTTCGGCGCCCGATCCATCGCAGCGCTCGCAGGCGACGAGCTTGCGAAATGAAATCTCCTTTTCGGCCCCGCGCGCCGCTTCCTCGAGCGTGATCTCCAGATCGTAGCGCAGGTCCGCGCCATCCTGACCACCACCGCCGCGGCCGCCGCCGAACATTTCCTCGAAGATGCCACCGCCCATGCCGCCCTGCTGACCGAAGACTTCGCGGAAAATGTCGAACGGATCATGGAAGCCGCCGCCGCCGCGCATGCCGCCCATTCCCGCACCAGCACCAGCGCCCTCGAACGCGGCCGGACCATAGCGATCGTAGGCCGCCCGTTTCTCCGGATCCTTCAGCACCTCGTAGGCGTGGGAGATCTTCTTGAACATCTCCTCGGCCTCTTTGTTGCCGGGGTTTTTGTCCGGATGGTATTGCACCGCCTTCTTGCGGTAAGCTTTCTTGAGTTCCTCTTCGGAAGCGCCCTTCTGCACGCCGAGCAGCTCGTAATAGTCGTCCTTCGCCATGTTTGGGTAAGTTGTTGCCGGACCTGATCAGCGCGCTCGCGACGTCGCCCCGGATCCCGGGTGCTTCGCCACGCGCGCAACGACGCCACGCGTCAGCTCTTTTGCCCCTCCTGCTTCGGAGCTCCGCTCGAGACCACGACGGTCGCCGGCCGCAGCAGCCGGCCGTTCAAGACATAGCCGGTGCGCACCACGGTTTGCACGTGCCCCTCGGGCACGTCTTGGCTCGGTTGCGCGGAGACCGCTTCGTGGAAGTTTGCGTCGAACAGCTGCCCCGCCGGATCCACTTCCTTCAGCCCGTGATTGGCCAAACCGGTTTTGAGCTGCGTCAGCACCATCTCGACGCCGCTTGCCACCGAGGCCGCGTCCGCGCCGGGGTGTTTGGCCGCCTTCAACGCGAGGGAAAGGTTGTCCATCACTGGCAGGAGATCTTCGAGCACGCGCGCGGCGGCGAACTGCCGCAGGTCGTCCTTTTCCCGCGTGGTGCGCCGACGGAAATTCTCGAGATCCGCCACCGCCCGCAGATACCGGTCGTAGTTGTCCGCCGCTTCCTTTTTTGCCGCGGCCAAGGCGTCGGCCGCCGGCGTCGGCGGGGTCGCGGCCGACTCCGGCGTCAGCGGAGCGGCGCCCTTCCCTTCGGAAGCGGGGTTTTCGCTGGTATTGAGGAGATCGGTGGATTCGGAAGATGACATGGGAAACAGTGACTAAACTATGCCTTTCGCGATAGTTCAAGTGCGCCGAGCCGTAGCGGGTCGCGCGCCCGCGCAGGGCGGCGACCCCACCGCTAAGCCGCTCGGTCCAGCAAGTTGGCTGCGCGTCCTAACCGCAAAAATCTTCGGTCAGCAGCAGAATGGACGTGCTCGCCGCGCTGAAGGTGAACGCCCCCGCGTAGGGCAACAGCACGTTTTCACCGCAGGCCAGCACTTGGCCAAACGGCGCCCGGCTCGCGGAGGTGTTCTCGTTCCCGATACGCACGGACCCGCTGACCACACTGAGCACCCGCGGCTGCTCCTCGGCGTGTACGGAAAACCGTTCGCCCGTGCCCAGCACCAACCGTCGGATGGTAAACTCAGCGCAGCTGGCAATCACGCCGGAGGTCGGCGCACCGCGGACCGGAGCCGGTTCGAAATCGTCCCACAGGATGGAGCGCAGCGACTGATCGATGTGCAGCTGGCGCGGTTTTCCATCCAGCCCCACGCGACCCCAGTCATAAACGCGATAAGTCGTGTCGGAGTTCTGTTGGATCTCGAGAATCAGATTGCCCGCATCAATCGCATGAACCTGTCCACTGTGCACGAGAATCGAGTCGCCCGCCGCCACCCGGAACTGGTGAATGCACTGCTCCAGCGTGTTGTCGGCGATCGCACGCTCGAACTGCTCGCGCGTCACGCCCCGCTGCAGCCCGACCAGCAGCTTCGCGTCGGCGCTCGAATGCGCAATATACCAGTTCTCCGTCTTCGGCTCACCGCCGAGCTCCGCCGCGGCGGCGGCCGGGGGATGGACCTGCAAGCTCAGCCGCTCACGGCAATCGAGCCACTTCACCAGGAGCGGAAACCGGCGATCCGCCGGCCACTTCGGGCCCATTATGTCGGCCGCGCGAGCTTCGATCAGCTGACGCAAGGTGCTGCCTTTATGCGTGCCGAACTTCACGATCGATTGCGCTTCCGGCCGATCCACGATCTCCCAGCTCTCGCCGATCGGACGTTCGGCCGGGAGGGTTCGTCCAAAAGTCGATTCGAGCACGCGGCCCCCCCAAACGCGGTCCTGATAGATGGGCTCAAACCGAAGGACGTCTCGCATAAAAATATAGATAAGATCTGCGCGAAGCTTCGCGGGGGCATTTACATTGGCGCGCCGGGTAACTAACTTCGACTCTGTGCTGATTCCGGTCGGCTCACACAAATGCCCAAGTCCGAGACTTCAAACTCAAACAGCGGCCCGTCTTTCCAAGCCCCGCGTTACAAGCCCAACTGGTTGGTCGCAGCAATTTGCTTTGTCCTCGGTCCGTCCCTGACCGTGGCCCTGATCGACTACGCGCCGAACCAGGTCACGCTCAATAGCACCCATGCCACGGCCACGAACATCGTGGGCACGTTCGGCGCCAACACCGTCTGGTGCATGCTGTGGATCTTTGGCGTCAGCGTCGTGCTGGTGCCAATCTTCCTGTTTTGGATGCTGTATGTCTCGATCCGCAACCCGCGCCGGCTGACCGCCTCCCGCTCGGGAGCGATGCTCGTGTGCATCATCGCCCTCGCGAGTCTCGCCGCGATGATCGAGTTTCGCGACAACGCCTGGTTTCCCCAAGGGCTGGGAGGACTCGCTGGGGTGCTGCTCTACAAGCGCGCGCTGAGCGACACGATCGGGCTGTTTGGCTCGGGCCTGCTCCTCGGCACGGTTTACGTGTGCGGCTTGGTGTTCATCTTCACGAAGGATCTCGGGGCCGAACTCGAACGCTATCTCGCCGCCTTCCATGCCTGGCGCGATGCCCGGGCAAAACGGAGGGCAGAGTTGGCCGAACTCGCCGCGAAGGCGAAGGCCGAGCAAGCGAAGGCAGCCAAAACCGGCCTCGCCCCTGCGGCTCCAGCTCCGAGCTCAGCCGGCGCCCCCGCGGCGATCGGCCCGAGCGCAAAAAAATTCGTCGTGCCCAAGTCCGACGATCCGCTCGCGAAACCTGCGCTGGCTCCGGCCGCGGCCGCCACCCTCGAACCTCCCCCGCAAAAGGCCGAATCCAAGCCCGCCTCGCTGCGGCTGCCGGCCCGCACTGCCGAAGCTTCCGCGGACCGTGCGGCGGCTCTGACTCCCGCCGGCGGCAAGCTCGAACTGAACATCGTCAAGCCCGAGGAGAACAAGAAGTCGAAGGCCGCCTCCGTCACCATTCGCAGCGACGACAAGGACTACGAATATCCGCCGCTGACGCTCCTCAAGGAGCAGACGAAATCCTCCACCGCCAACGGTGAAGAGGAACACCGCCAAAACGCCGAAAACCTCCTCCGCATCCTCAGCGAGTTCGGCGTCGAGGTCAGCTTGGGCGAGATTCACGTCGGTCCGGTCATCACCCGCTACGAGGTCGTCCCGGCGGCCGGCGTGCGCGTCGAGAAGATCGCCGGCCTCGACAAGAACATCGCGCTCGGCATGCGCGCGCAGTCGGTCCGGATTCTCGCGCCGATTCCCGGAAAGGCAGCCGTTGGTGTCGAGGTACCCAACCAGCATCCCACGCCCGTCGGCATGCGCGAGATTCTCGAGAGCGAGGAGTGGGTCAGCGCGCGCGCGGAGCTACCGATCGCGCTCGGCAAGGACGTGTCCGGTCGCCCGCTCATCTCGGATCTGACCAAGATGCCGCACTTGCTCATCGCGGGAGCCACCGGTTCGGGCAAGTCCGTCTGCATCAATTCCATCGTCGCCTCGATCGTGTACAGCGCCTCGCCGAAAAACGTCCGGCTGCTGATGGTCGACCCGAAGGTGGTCGAGTTGAAGGTCTTCAACCCGCTGCCGCACATGCTGATTCCGGTGGTGACGGAGCCGAAGAAGGTGCCGGCGGCGCTGAAGTGGCTCCTCGCCGAGATGGAGCAGCGCTACCAGATCTTCGCCAAGTGCAATGTGCGGAACATCCTCGGCTTCAATTCGCGCAAGAAACATCCCACGCCCGAATTTCCTCCGACCGAAGCCCAGCCCACGCTGGAAGGCATCACGCCGCCGATGGACGACATCGAAATCCCCGAACGGCTGCCCTACATCGTCGCGATCATCGACGAACTCGCCGACCTGATGATGGTGGCGCCCGCCGAGATCGAGACCTCGATCGCTCGGCTCGCCCAGCTCGCCCGCGCCGCCGGTATCCATTTGATCATCGCCACGCAGCGCCCCTCGGTGAACGTCATCACCGGCGTCATCAAGGCGAACCTGCCCTCGCGCATCGCGTTCCAGGTCGCCTCGCAGGTCGACTCGCGGACCATCCTCGACGTGAAGGGCGCCGATACGCTGATCGGTCGCGGCGACATGCTGTTTGCCCCGCCCGGATCCTCGCGGCTGGTGCGCGCGCAGGGCGCGTTCGTTTCCGACGACGAGGTCATGGAACTCGTCGAGTTCCTCAAACGCAACGGGCCGCCGCAGTACGCGCACACGGTCCAGCAGCAGATCGATCGCGCCGCCAGCGAGGAGGACGAGGACGGCGGCGGCGACGACGCTGATCTCGGCGACGACGAGGACTTGTTCAACCAGGCCCTCGACGTGCTCAGGGCCTCGAAGCGCGCCTCGACCTCGATGCTGCAGCGCCGGCTGCGGATCGGCTACAATCGCGCCGCGCGCATCATGGAAATCATGGAGGAGAAGGGCATCGTCGGCCCGGAGAATGGCTCCAGCCCGCGCGAGATTCTCGTCGACCTGGATTCACTTTGAGTTTGCCTACTCCTGCGCCCCGCCCGCTTGCATCAACGGTTGTGCGGTCGCGCGTTTCGTGGTGACATAAATTTCGGCCCCTCCTAACTCAACCCCATGCAGACCATCGGCGAACGCCTCGAGGAAGCTCGCAAGAAGAAAGGGATTTCGATCCGTGAAGCCGCTGAAGCCACGAAGATCCGCGGTGATTACCTGAGCAAATTCGAGAACAACCAGTTCGACATCAACCTGACCGAACTCTACGTCCGCGGTTTCCTGCGCAGCTACGCGCAGTTCCTGCGTCTGCCCGCCGACCGCATTCTTAACGATTACGCGGCGCTCGGCCGCGGCGAGTCCCGCCCCCGCCAGCCCAGCCGCGAAATCTACGGCCGCATGGACGTGTCGATCTCCTCCGCCGACGAAGCCGCCGAGTCCGCGGCGCCGAACGAACCCGAGGCCGTGGCTGCTCCCACCCCCGCGCGCCGGCCGAGCCCGGCGAACCGCGGCATCGGCACCACCCCCGGCGTCGGCATCGATCCGGCGCTCCTCTGGAAAATCGCGAAGTGGGTCGGCATCGGCCTCGTCGCGATCGTGCTGCTTTGGGGCATCATCTCGCTCTTCAGCGGCGGTTCCTCCGAGCCTGCGTCCAAGGCCGCTACCGCGCCGGCTTCCGCAGCAGCTTCCTCGCCCGTCTCGGCGAGCCCTGTCGCCAATGAAACCACGATCACGCTGCACGCGTTGGAAGTGGTGCGCGTCGGCGTGGTCTCGGCCGAGGATGGACGCGTGATCCTGCCCGACATCACACTCAATCGCGGTCAGTCCCGTACCGTCAGCAAATCCGGCCCCATCTACATCCGCTATAGCGCGGGCCGGAATCTGGAGGTCGAAGTGAACGGCAAGCGGTATCCAATGCCGACCGACGGCATGGATCGCGCGATGATCAAGTAGCGGCGCGGCGGTGGGCGGAAGCGCTGCATGCGCCGCCCACAGCTCTGGCCAGCTCACGTGTCCTCCTCCACGACGCGTTCTCGTGTCGGTAGACAGCACCAAAGCGCGCGTTCAGAAACGACGCCGTTTCGCTGTGCGCAGCGGCAGGCCTCCGTGCCTTCCGGCTCGAGAGCGCTAAACGTGGCAGCCAGGAATAGCGGCCACCATGCGGCTCGCGCCGCCGCGCTCTGTCTACCGCATTCCCACCGGCGGACCGAGCACTTCCCGCAACACGATCGCTCGCCGCAGCTCTTCGCGATTCCGCAGACGTGCTTGCCAGCCCGTCACGGTCGTTGCTTGCGCCGCTCGCGCCAGCAACCGGCGGTTCGCCGCCGCCTTCGCGGTGGCGGCAATTTCCTCGGCCCAGCGCTCTTCGGCCGCACGCTTCGCTTGCAGCGTGCGCAATTGTTCGGCCAGCCGGGTCTGCCGCTCGATCTCCGCCGCGCGGGCCCGCGCCTCGTCCGTTTCGCTGCTCCGCCGCTCCGCCGCCTTCTCGAGTTCGCGGCGCAACCGGCCGGCCGGCCCGCCAAAGGTATCCACGGGCGGGATTCCCGCCGCCGGCTCCAACGCCGGCGGCATCAGATCCGGTCGCGGTTCCGCCGTGATCACGTCGCCCGCTGCGCCGCGACGCTCGGCAATCTTTCGGCGGATTTCCTCCTGGATGCGGCGGGTGCGTTCCGCTTGCTCACGCTCGGCCTCGCTGGGGCGCCGATCGACCTCGCGCTCCGGTTCCTCGCCGTCGGATCGCTTCGCTTTTGTCAGGTAATACGCCAGCGCGGCCACTAAGGCGACGACGATCTGAAAATGCTCGAGGATCCAATTCATGCCAGCGGCGGATTCGGTTGAGGAGGCGTTTTCGCCGCTACTGCTTCTTGTCCTCCGGCCGGGCGAGGCTGTTCCGCATCGCGGTATCTCCCTGGATGTTTTCCATGCGGAAATAGTCCATTACACCCAGTCGGCCTGAGCGAAATGCTTCGGCCATCGCGAGCGGCACCTGCGATTGCGCCTCGACAACCTTGGCCTGCATCTCCTGCACGCGCGCGACCATTTCCTGTTCGAGGGCGACCGCCGCCGCGCGGCGAATTTCCGCCTGCGCCTGCGCGATCGATTTGTTGGCCTGCGCCTGTGCCTCCTGCAGCTTGGCGCCCACGTTCTCGCCGACGTCCACGTCGGCGATGTCGATCGAGAGGATTTCGAACGCCGAGCCGACATCGAGTCCGCGATGGAGCACGGTCTTCGAAATCGCGTCGGGGCTCTCCAGCACGACCTTGTAGCTCTCCGCCGAGCCGATGGTGGAAACAATGCCCTCGCCGACGCGAGCGATGATTGTCTCCTCTTTCGCGCCGCCCACGAACCGGTCGAGATTGGTGCGCACCGTCACGCGTGCCTTCACCTTCACCTGAATGCCGTCCTTGGCCACGCCATCGATCGTGGTGCGGCCACTCTCCGGATTGGGACAGTCAATCACCTTGGGGTCGACCGAAGTGCGCACCGCCTCCTCGACGGATTTGCCGGAACCCTTCGTGGCGAGGTCGATCGCGCACGCGCGCTGCCAGTCGAGCGCGATCCGCGCCTTCTGCGCGGCGATGAGCGCGTGTACGCAGGCGATCACGTTGCCGCCGGCGAGATACTGCGCCTCGATTTCGTCGATGGAGAGCTTGATGCCGGCTTTCGTGGCCCGAATGCGCGCGTCGACCATCACGCTGTAAGGCACCTGCCGCAGCCGCATCGCCACGAGGTTGAACGGACTCACCGGCGCCCCCGCCAGCAGCGCCCGCAGCCAGACGCTGAAGAACGACAGGAACAGGCCGACGAGCACCAGGCCGACAACACCAACGACGATCAGGAAGATCAGGTAGAGGTTCATGGGATTAGGTACGGGAGACGATCAGACTGAAATTATCCATGCCGACGATGCGCACCATCGCGCCTTTTGGAATCAGGCCGGATTGCGAACGCGCTTCACAGCGCCGGCCATCGAGCGCCACATAGCCGCTCGGCGCAAGCGTGGTCAACGTCTCGACCTGGCGGCCGATGGCGCCGACGGCCGCCGGCGGCGGCTGGCTCGCCGCGTCGACGGATTGCTGCAGGAAAAGCTTTTTGCCGGCGCGCGTTTTCGGCAGCAGCCCGAACTCGACGTAGACCGCAATGCCCAGGCAGCCGATTGCCGCAGCGGTGGCAATCGCCCCGCCCTGCAAACCGTATCGGTAAAACGCGAGCGCACAGCCGCCGAGCATCGCCAGCCCGCCCAACACGCCGAGTACTCCGCCCGGAACGAACACTTCGAGCACGAGCAACACCACGCCCAGCGCGAGCAACAGGATCACCGTGTTCATGGGTTCAGCCTTTCCACGATCAGCGCGAAATCGCTGCGCCCACGCACCACGACGGCTTCGCCCGGCGCGACATCGCCCACTTCCACGGTTGCCTCATACCGCTGGCCCTCTACCTCCACCACGCCACCCGGCCGCAGCGCCGTTACTGCGACGCCCCGCGCGCCGATCAGCGACGCCTCTTTCACCTCGGGCGTATCTGCGCCGCGCTGCGAGTTGCCCGCGATCGCCGCGGCGAGCACCAACCGGTCCCAGACCCAGCCGCGCGGCAGGAACCGCGCCAGCACCACGCCCAGCGCGATTGCCACCAATACGCCGAGCGTGAGATTGAGCGCCGGCAGGAGGAAAATATCCGCGGTCCACGCCACCGGGACGGCTTCTTTCGGCCAGAAATCAGCCATCGACCAGAACAGCGATCCGAGAACCAACACCACCCCGGCCAAGGCGAGCACGCCCACCCCAGGGAAGAAGAAAATTTCCACCGCCACGAACAACAGGCCCAGCCCGAACACCAACAGCGGCTCGTGGCCCGACAAGCCCGCGATGTAGTTGCCCAGAAACACCAGCGCGAGGCAGGCGATTCCGATGATGCCAAAAATCCCGAAACCCGGCGTTTTGAATTCGATGAACAGCGCGAGCATGCCCAGCCCCAGCAGCACCGGTGAAATCGCGTTGAGCCAGGTGGCCAGCACCTCGGACCACGTCAGTTCCAGCCGGGTGATCTGGACGTGCTCCGCACCGAAACGCTGTGTGACGAGCTGCTCGAGCGTGTCGGCCGTGCCCGCAGAGAGCAGCGGCTGCGGCGGCTCGCCATAGGTTTTCGCCGCTTCCGAAGCGGTGAGTGTCAGGAGCTCGCCCTTCGGCTTCAACACCGTGTCACCGATCTTCAGCTCATAATCTTCGTCGATCATCGCGGAGACGACCTGGCCGCGATAGCCCTTGCCCTCCGATAGCGACCGCACCTCCGCTTTCAAATAACTCACGACCTTTTGGCGCATCGTCTTGTCGATGTCCTGACCCGACATGCCGACCGGCGCCGCGGCGCCGATCTTGCCGCGCGGCGCGAACCAGATCTCGTCGGTCGTCGCCGAGATGAAGGCGCCCGCCGAGATCGCATCCGTGTTCACGTATGTGAGCGTGCGCCCCGGGAAACGGCCGATCGCTTCCATGATGCTCATCGTCTTGTCGAGCGCGCCGCCCGGCGTGTCCATGTCGAAGATCACCGCCTCGGCGCGCTGCTCGATCGCCTCCTTGATCCCCCGGCGCACGACGTAAAGCACGGCCGAGCCGATCTGCTCGCGAACAGGAATGACGTAGATGCGCCGAATCTCCGGCGCCGGTTTCGCCGTTGTCGCCGGCGCCGCGTCGGGAATGGCCTTCGCGGGCGGCGCCGCCGTCGGAGATGCCGTCGGCTCCGCCTCGGCCTTCGCAGCCACGGCACCGACACAAAGTCCAAGCAGCAATCGCAGCCAAGTGCACATGCTAACGCGGAGTTAATAGGTTGGCCGCCGCGTAGCGCAAGCCCCGCGGTCGTGTAAAATCCCGGAGCTGTTTCCACAAAACGCTTGGCGCGCACGCGACCGCGTTGAATCGTCCCCCTCATGGAAAGCATCGACTATCACGGCCACACGCTCGGTCGCTGGCGCGTCGGTTCCTCCACGTTTTTGGCGCTGCCTGAACGCGGCGCGCGGCTGATGAACTGGAATCTCACGCTCGGCGACGGCTCGATCCGCGACGTGATCTACTGGCCCGAGAACGCCGACTTCGACCAGTTTGCGAAGGTCCGTGGCGGCAATCCGATCCTGTTTCCGTTTAGCGCGCGCTGCTTCGATCGCGGCGAGCAGAATTTCTGGCGCGGCGCCGACGGCGTGCGCCGGCCGATGCCGCAGCACGGGTTCGCCCGGCAGGGGACGTTCAAGCTGGTCTGGGAGGACGCGCGTGGGTTCGCCGCCCAATTGGTCCCCGACGCCGCCGCAGCTGAAAGCTATCCGTATAACTACGAATTCAGCGTCGCGTATCGGTTCGAGGCGTATGCCCTGAGTTGCGAGCTGACATTGAAGAATCTCGGCCGCGAGCCGCTGCCGTGGAGCCCGGGGCACCACTTCTATTTCACCGTACCGTGGAGCGAGGGGGCGCGGCGCGAGGATTATCTGATTCGCATTCCCGCCGCCGAGCGGCTGCGGCAGGCGCCCGACGGACAACTGGTCCCGGGTCCGCACTTGCGCAATGAGGAACGCCTCGCCGAGCCGGCGCTGATCGACACGCTGCACACGCGGCTCCGGAGCAGCGAAGTCGTCTTCGGCGAACGCGGCCGGCCGGGCGACGTGATCGTGCGACTGGGCACCGCCAAAGTGCCGCCGCCCGATGCCACCTTCGTGACCTGGACCACCGACGCCGCAGCCCCGTTTTACTGCGTCGAGCCGTGGATGGGCCCGCCGAACGCGCCGGAGCACAAGCGCGGCCTGCAGTGGGTCGCGCCGCGCGAAACAGGCTCGTTCGTCGTCAGCGTGGCCCTCAAGTAGGTGTGGCGCACCGGTGATTTTCGCCTTACGTTTTTCCGATTTCGGCGTCTGATTTTCCCATGGTTTTCTCCTCCACCCTGCTCGCAATCCTGGCCGATGTCGGCGGCGGAGAGCTGATGCTGATCTTGTTCGTCGTGCTGATGCTGTTCGGCGGCGACAAGATGCCGCAGCTGGCCAAGAGCATCGGCAAGTCGCTGCGGGAATTCAAAAAAGCGGCCAACGAAGTGGAGCGCGAAATCAAGAAGGCCATCGACGAGGTGCCGGACACGCCCGATGTGGGCGCGCCGTTCCGCCGCGCGTTGGAGGACAAACCCAAACGGCTGACGCCTGTCGCTCCGGCCGCCGCGCCCGTGACGGAGCCCGTCATCTCGAGCATTCCTCCCGAGTCGCTGGCGCCACCGGAAACCATTGTGCCGCCACCGGCGCCAAACGGGGCCGACGTGCGACCGGTGCCGCCGCCGAATGCTTGAACGTGCCCGATCAAAATGCCGAACCGGATCCCGTACCTTTGCCCATCACCGGCGAGTTGGATCTGCACACGTTTCGGCCCGCGGACCTCGGTGAGCTGATTCCCGCTTATCTGGACGAGTGCGCCGCACGCGGGATTTTCGAAGTGCGGATCGTCCACGGCAAAGGCACCGGCACCTTGCGCACAACCGTGCACGCGCTGCTACGCCGCTGTCCACGGGTAAAATCCTTCCGACTCGGCGACGAGCATTCGGGCTCCTGGGGCGCTACGGTCGTCACGCTTTCGCGATGAAATCCCGCTGTCGTCGGCGCATTCTTTTTCTGGTCCTCTGCCTGCTGGCGCTGCTGCCCCGTGTCGGCAGCGCCGCCGAGACCGTTCCACCGCTCGTGCTGATCTCGCTGGACGGATTCCGCTGGGATTACTGCGCCCACTACGCGGACGAAACGCCCAACCTGCATCGGTTCATGCGCGAGGGCACGTCGGCGCGCGGACTGATCCCGGTGTTCCCGTCAAACACGTTTCCCAACCACTACTCGATCGTCACGGGCCTGTATCCGTCGCATCACGGCATCATCAACAACCAGATGCGGGATGTGCGACTCGGCCCCAAATTTGTGTCCAGCCAGCGCGCTTCGGTACAGGACAGCCGCTGGTGGCATGGCGAACCCATTTGGGCGACCGCGGTCCGCCAAGGCCGCAAGAGCGGGTGTCTTTTCTGGATCGGTTCCGAGGCGGCGATCGAGGGGGTGCGGCCCACCTGGTGGCGGCCTTTCGATCCCCAAGCCCCGTTCTCCGATCGGCTCGCCGAACTCGTCCGTTGGTTCTCGCTGCCGGAGCCGGAACGCCCCGCCGTTGCGACCTTCTACTTCGAGGAGTCGAACTCCGCGGGGCATCACTTCGGCCCCGATTCGCCCAAGTTGGCGCGAACCCTTCGCCAACTCGATGCCGAGATCGGGGAAATTCGTGACCGGTTGGCGCGCCTCGGCCTCACCCCGAATTACGTGATCGTCTCCGATCATGGCATGACCTCGACCAGCCCGGAGCGCGTCGTTCTCCTGGACGATTACCTCGATCTCGGGACGGTGGAGCTCGACTTCGAACACAGCACGGTGGGGCTCCGTCCGCGGCCGGGAGTCGATCCCGCAACCGTGTTGACCGCGCTTGCCAAGTTGCCGGCGGTGGCGAAGGCCTATCGCGCCGAGGAGTTGCCGGCGCATTTTCACGTCGATCCGCATAGCCCGCGCGTGCCGCCGATCTGGATCGTGCCGGCCGAGGGCTGGCAAGTGATGTCGCGCGTCTCGTTCGCGAAGGCCCAGCGCGAGTTTCCCCAGGGCCAGCACGGCTACGACCCGCAACTCGAATCGATGCACGGAATCCTGATTGCCTCCGGTCCCTCGTTCCAATCCGGCGGCACCGTGATCGAACGCGTGGAGAACATCCACATCTACAATCTGCTCTGCGCCGCGCTCCACCTTTCGCCTGCGCCCAACGACGGCGACGACCGGCTGGTCAAGGCGATGCTCCGTTAGTCATTTCACGCGGGTCGTCGCCCGCACGTGGCCGAGCACCCGGAGCACGTGGACGATGTTTCGTCAAAACCACCCTGAGAGCTGCGCCAGCGGCCCCGCGCGGAAACTGCGTCGACCATCGGTTGTGTCATGTTTCTCGGGCCGCCTGTAACTTTTCCGGGCACGTCGTGTTTTTGCGACATCCAGACCTGCCATGACCGCAATCACACACGCCATGAAACTCGTTTCCCTTCTCTCGCGCCTTTCCCTCCTGGCCACCGCCGGGTTCGCGTTCGGACTCATCTCCGGCCACTACACTGCCGCCTGCTTTCTCACCGCCTCCTCCGCCCTCCTCCTGCTGATCATGGCGCATGACTACGCGCCGGCTACCCGCCGCTGGCAACCCCGGGTCGCCGCCGTCCGCACGGCGGCCGTCCGTGGGCCGAATCGTTTCCGGCTTGCCGCTTGATGCCGATCCCGCGTCATCCTGCGCGGCTCCAAGTGACTCTCCGCCTCGCGGCGGGAGTCACTTGTCGCATTACCGCCTAAACGCCCGCTGAACCTCTTCCCCCCGGCTATGAGCACCATGCACGAAGTTGATTACCAGATCCACGGCGACGACATGCAGTTCGTCGAGATCGAGCTCGATCCGGCCGAGGCCGTCGTCGCCGAGGCGGGCGGCATGATGTTCATGGAGGACGGCATCGCCATGGAAACGGTCTTCGGCGATGGCTCGACGCGGAACTCGGGCGTGATGGGCGCGCTGCTCGGCGCGGGCAAGCGTCTGCTCACGGGCGAATCCCTCTTTATGACGGTGTTTCAGAACCAGGCCGCGGGCAAAAAGCGCGTCTCGTTCGGCGCACCTTACCCGGGAAAAATTCTCCCGATCAAACTTGCCGACGTGGGCGGCGAGCTCATTGCGCAGAAAGACTCCTTTCTGTGCGCGGCCAAGGGGGTGAGCATCGGCATCGCGTTTCAGCGCAGGCTGGGCGCGGGTCTGTTCGGCGGTGAAGGCTTCATCATGCAGCGGCTTACCGGCGACGGCTGGGCCTTCGTCCACGCCGGCGGCACGCTGTGCGAACGAACCCTGGCGCCGGGCGAACTGCTGCGCGTCGACACCGGGTGCATCGTCGCCTTTCAGCCGTCGGTCGATTACGACATTCAGTGGGTCGGCGGCATCAAATCCGCATTGTTCGGCGGCGAAGGCCTGTTCTTCGCCACGCTCCGCGGTCCGGGCAAGCTTTGGCTTCAGTCGCTGCCGTTCTCGCGGCTGGCAGGCCGGATCATCGCCGCCGCCCCGCAGACCGGCCGCGGCGGTCGCGAGGAAGGCTCGCTGCTCGGCGGACTCGGCCGGATGATCGACGGCGACAACAGCTGATCGGCCGCCAATCATCCGACCGTTCAAGCGTTAAGACAACCGTCGGTCCACAGCAGGATTGTTTTCTGACCGCGCCCCGTCATGGTGGCGGGCGCGATGAAAACTTATGTTACCTACGGTGTAGTGTGGGCGCTCGCCGGAGCCCTGCTGAACCTGGCGTTGTTCTTCACCGGCTTCCACTCCTCGCCGGAGAAGCTGCAGACCGGACAGTGGATTGCCCTCGCGATCGGCCTGGTGATCGGCGTCACCTGCCTGCTTCTCGGCACCAAGGCCCGCCGCCAAGAGGTACCCGCGACCGAGGCGTTTGGATACGGCCGCGCACTCGGCGCCGGCGTGATGATCGTGCTGTTCGCCACGCTCTTCGGCACGGTCCTCCAATACGTCTACGCGAACATGATCAATCCCAACCTCCAGGAGGTGGCGGTGCAGGCGCAGATCGCGAAATGGGAAGCCGCGGGGATGAGCAGCTCCCAGATGGAGGCCGCCGAAGGCATGATGCGCAAGATGTCGCATCCGGCGCTTCAAGCCGTCTTCCAGATCATCGGCGGAATGCTCTTCGGCACCATTCTCGCGCTCATCACCTCGGCGTTCGTCAAACGCCCGGCCGCCCCCCTCGCTGAGCCGCCGCCCGCCGCCGCGAGCTAAACGGCCCTCGCATCGCGCGGGCCCACGCGTCACCCGGGCCCGCCAACACGGTCAGATGGCGGCCGGCGCCCGGCGGTGTTGCATCGTGCGGAGATGCCGCGGTGGCTGGACCCGTCGCGCAGACGGCTTCAGCACGCGCAGTTTGTTCGGCAGATCCTCCTCGGCGCGAAAGCTGAAGTCGTCCATCGACTCGATCTGCTCCAGCCGATCACGCACCTTGTCGGGCAGGGCCGCGCGTTGCTCCGGCGTGTCGATCGGGCCGGAGTAGAGCGCCTCGCCTTTCGGATCTTTCGCGACCAGTGTTTTCTTGCCGTCCTTGATGGTGAGAGCCAATTCGCCCTCGTCATCGGTGAACACGATGTTGCTGTTGGCGGGGTGGACCTTGAGCGCACGAATATGCGGCCCCGGGCCGGATGATTCCGCGAAACGATGCAATGCCTCGGGCGCGCGAGCGGCGCGTTGATCGAGCAGCGACAAGACACGGTTGAGATCCTCGTGGGGCATCTCGCCTCCGTCGCGCAGCAGCCGATCGAAACCCTCGTCGCCACCCAACGGCGCGCGCAGGGCCAGCTTCGGCACCGCCTGGGTCGATAGCTTCACCTTGGCCGTTTCCTGTTTTCCTGCGCGAACGTAGGTGAGCACCACCTCGTCGCCTTCCTTGCGCTGGCGGATCAAAACCGCGAGCTGATGCGTCTCCACCAGGATCTGGTCGTCGAGCTTGAGCAACACGTCATGCGCGTGCAGCACCGCGGCCGCGGGGCTGTTCGGCACCACGCTGCGCACGATCAAACCGGCGCCTTCCGCGAGCCCGAGTTGCGCGGTCAGCGTCGGCGAAATGCGGCCCGTCTCGACCCCGAGAAATGGCACGTTTTCGGTCTCGCCGGTCGCGCGTTCATGTCGGATCAAGACCCGTCGCTCCGACTTCGGCGCCGCGGGAGCGTCGGCTGGCTGCGGTCTGCCATCGGATTTTTCCGGCTGCGCCGCCGACAAGCAGGAGGCCAGCGCCGCGAATGCGAGCGTAACACACATCGATGTTTTCATAGGTGGGAAAATCGGACGCCTTATTGGTACGAAACGGGAACCACCCGGATCTCCTCGCGTGGCAGCGTCCACGTCAGCGAGGCGTTCGTCGCGGGATTCCGCCACGTGATCGTGTCGACGTAGGATGCGCGGATCTGCCGCGCTGGCGTGCCGTCAGCGAACGTGAGGACGCCCTCCTCTTCGGAGCGCAATAGCACGTTCTCCGCCGCCACCGGCCGAAACACGTCCGCTGGCACTTGCGCCGCGGCCCCGGCGGGCGGCGAATCCAGTCGCCCGGCCGCGGGATCGGCTGACCACTGGCTCGCGGCGAGCGCGACGGCCGCAGCGATCGGCAGGGCCCACCACACGTAACGCACGTGATTCCGATTCGGCGCCAGTTCCTGGGCGATTGCCGTCCGCAACCGGTGCGACGGCGCTAACGGCATCAGCCCGCGGAGCTCGCTCTCCAGTTCTTGAAATGCGTCATCCATGGCAATCAGCAGCGGTCAAGTGCTCCTTGAGCGCTCCGAGCGCATAGCGGTAGCGCGAGGCCGCGGTGTTGGGCGAAAGGTCCAACTCCCGAGCGATCTCGGCGAAGGTGAGTTCGCCCCAGAGCTTGAGTACGAGGACCTCGCGCTGCTCGGCCGGCAGCTGTCGCAGCGCCGCTTCCACCGCGCGGGTGCGTTCATCGGCCTCAGCGCCAACGGCGAAGAACGGCGCGTCCCCACTTCCTTCCTGGCCATAGTGATCCTCGCGTTGCGCCCGCCGTGCGTCGCTCCGCGCACGATCCAATGCCGCGCGCCGCACCGACGTAAGCACCAGCGCAAAGGGATCTCCGCCCAAATGCCGCTGATGTTTCCAGTAGCGAACGAATCCTTCCTGAACCACGTCCTCGGCGTCCGCCAGCGAGGGCGTCCATTGCCGGGCGCACAGCAGCAGCCTGGAGCCGTGAAGCTGAAACCATTCTGCCCAAGACGTGTGGTCATCGACATCCTCCATGTGGGTGGAGCGCGTTGTTTTCCAATAGAGCGGCGCCGGCGGCCGGTTTTGTCTAAACGCAGGCAGAGAGTCCCGGCACGCGACCGCCTTGGCAACCTCCCTCCGGGCGGTGCGGGCACGAAAAAGGGGCCCGGTTGCCCGGGCCCCTTGTTATTAGGTGTTACGTCACTCAGCCGAATTAGCGGCCGAATACCCGTCGCCAGTTGATGCGGTATTCCACCGCGGTGACTGCGAGCAGCGCGAGAACGCTGCCGTAGGCAATCACGGTGTCGGCACCAACGGGGGAACGGAAAGAAAGCACGAAGGCGGCGAGGGCGACTGCGCCAAGGGTGGCCGCTAGGATCAGTTTGCTGTATTTCATGTGTGTTTGTCGTTGCTGGTCGGCTCCGTCAGGAACCGGTGCGACGGGATAATACGGCAAACCCTTCAATAGTTGAAATTGCGTTATCCTATCTGATCCATAGGATCCTCCTATGGAATTATACCAACTCCGCTACGCCGTGGCCGTGGCCGACACGGGAAACTTCACCCGGGCGGCGGAGCGGTGCAACGTGACTCAGCCGTCGCTAAGCCAACAGATTATAAATCTGGAAAAAGAGGTTGGCCACAAACTTTTCCACCGGCTCGGCCGGCGCGCCGTGCTCACCGAGGCGGGCGCCGTTTTCATCGAGCGGGCGCGGCAAATCGTCTACGACGTCGAGAACGCCGCCAAGGAACTCAGCGATCACCCCTCGCTGGATCGCCGAATCACGGTCGGCGCGATCCAGACGGTCGCCCCGTATTTGCTGCTGCCGATGATCGAGGTGTGCAAACGCGAGCTGCCGAACCTTCAGATCAACCTGATCGAGGACTTCCGGGTCGACTTGGTGCACGGCGTCGTCGAGGGCGACCTGGACCTGGCGATCGTCACACTGCCGGTGGACGATCCACGCGTGTCCGTTGAGCCGTTGATGACCGAGCCGCTGCTGCTGGTTGTCGGCAAAAATCACCCGTTTGCGACGCGAAAGGAAATTTCGATCAACGACCTCGCCGACGAGACCTTCGTCACGATGGGCGAATCCAGCACGCTCGCCGCCCAAATCCGCAGCTTCTTCGGCGGGCACAACTTCCAACCGAAGGTCGGCTATCGGTGCGCGCAAGTCGCTACGCTGAAGACTCTCGTCGCGATGGGACTGGCGATCTCGATCCTGCCCCGCGTCGACCAGGAAGAGAAAGACCGGGAGACGCTCACTTACCTGCGGCTGACCGGCAGCGCACCGACGCGCGAGCTCGTCGTCGTGCGTCACTTGCAGCGTTACCAGAGCCGTGGCGCCCAGCAATTCCTGCAACTGCTGCACGAACAGGTTCGGCTGAAGCAGCAGGAACCTTCTCTCGAGTAGGTTCGTCCGCTTCCTCGCGGCCGCCCAACTACGCATCGCGCACCAGATTCTGTCGCCGGTCGCTGCGGTTGCTTGCCCGCCCACCGCTGCTCGCACAGTTTCTCCGCCAATGTCCGTCGCCGCCGCGCCCTCTCCTTCCCTCGCCTCGCGTTCCGCTATGCGACCGGAACTGCTCGCGCCCGCCGGCGACTGGGAATGCGTTCGAGCCGCGGTCGAAAACGGCGCTGACGCGATCTATTTCGGGCTGGATCGATTCAACGCGCGGATGCGCGCGAAGAATTTCACCGAGGCCGACCTGCCATCGCTGATGGAGTTTCTGCATCGCCGCGGTGTGCGCGGCTACGTCACGTTCAACACGCTGGTATTCGCCAACGAGCTCGCCGAAGCGGAAGACTACGTGCGCACGATCATCGCCGCTGGCGTGGATGCGGCGATCGTCCAGGACGTCGGCATCTGCCGGCTGATCCGGCGGTTTTCGCCGGATTTCCCCATCCACTGCTCGACGCAGATGACGATCACCAGCGCGGCCGGGGTGGACTTTGCCCGCGAGCTTGGGGCGCAGCTCGTCGTACTGGCGCGCGAAAACTCGCTCGCCGACATCGCAAAAATCCGCGCGGTCGACGCGGCCTCGGCCCGCGGACCGATGCCGCTGGAGGTTTTTGTGCACGGCGCGCTCTGCGTCGCTTATTCCGGCCAGTGCCTGACCAGCGAGTCGCTCGGCGGTCGTTCCGCCAACCGCGGCGAGTGCGCGCAGGCGTGCCGGTTGCCCTACGATCTCATTGCCGACGGCCAGCAGGTGCCGCTCGGCGACCGCCGCTATTTACTCAGCCCACAGGATCTCGCCGGCATCGAGGTGTTGCCAGAGCTCGTGCGCGCCGGCGTCGCTTCGCTGAAAATCGAAGGCCGGCTCAAGTCCGCCGAATACGTCGCGAGCATCACGCGGGTTTATCGCGCCGCGCTCGATCGGATTTTCTCCGCAGCCGCGGCCCCGTCCGGCGCATCCTCGAACTCCGCCGCGGTGGATCCCTCCGCGCGCTACGAGCTCGAGATGACCTTCTCGCGCGGGCTGCAAACCGGCTGGTTTCGCGGCACGAACAACCAGGAACTGGTGCACGCGCGATTCGGCACCAAGCGCGGTGTATATCTCGGCGAAGTGGCGCGCGTCGCCCACGAATCCGTCGCCGTCCAGCTCACGGCTCCGTTGAAACCCGGCGACGGCGTGGTGTTCGATGCCGGTCAACCCGATCAGCGCGAGGAAGGCGGTCGCGTTTACCAAGTCGAAGCTGAACCCCATTCACGCCTGACCACGCTGCGGTTCGGCCGCGGCGATATCGACTGGCGGCGCGTGGCCCCGGGCCAGCGCGTGTGGAAGACCAACGATCCCGCGCTCGACCGCGAACTGCGGGCGACCTATGCCGGCGACAAGATCCGCCACCAGCGACCGATCACGATGGAGGTCCACGGCCACGCCGGCTCGCCGCTCACGATCGTCGCCCGCGATGGCGAGGGCCACGTGGTGCAGCTCGCCTCGGCGCTGCCACTCGCAGCCGCCGCGACGCAGCCGCTCACACGCGAACGATTGCACGAGCAGCTCGCGCGACTCGGCGGTACGCCGTTCAAGCTGGGCGAATTGCAGTCGCACCTCGAGGGCAACGTGATCCTGCCGGTCAGTGAATTGAATCGGCTGCGCCGCGAGCTCGTCACCGCGCTCGAGCACCTGCGCGCCCAACCGAAGCGCTGGACGTGGTCCGCCGCGGCGACCGCGGAGCCGCGGTCCTCCGTGAGCGCGATCTCAGCCCAGGTGGCAACGGAGCCACCTGCCGGCGCCGCTGAACTGATCGCCGTGATCCGGCTGCCGGAGCAACTCGAGCCGGCCTGGTCCGCCGGTGCGCGCACGATCTACGCCGAATTCGAAAACCCGAAACATTACCGCGACGCCGTCGCCCGCTTCCGCACGCTGCAGCTCGAAAATCCCCAATCGAAAATCGAAAATTCCAGCATCTGGGTCGCGGCTCCGCGGATTTTCAAACCGGGCGAAGAATGGATTCTCGCGCAGGTGCGCTCCTGCAACGCCGACGGCTACCTCATCCGCAACTACGACCATCTCGCGTTTTTCGCCGCGGACCGAAAACGCGGCGACTTCTCCCTCAACGTCGCGAATCCGCTGAGCGCCGAATATTTCCTCCACCGCTACGGCTTGGAACGCGTGACGGCGAGCTACGACCTCAATTTTACCCAGCTCGAAGCGTTGCTCCTGCGCGCGCCGCCCGCCTGGTTCGACCTCACGATTCACCAGCACATGCCCATGTTTCACATGGAGCATTGCGTGTTCTGCGCGTTCCTCTCGGACGGCAAGGACTATCGCGATTGCGGCCGGCCTTGCGACCGGCACCGGGTGACGCTGCGCGACCGCGTCGGCGCCGAACTTCCGCTGAAAGCGGACGCCGGCTGCCGCAATACCGTGTTCAACAACCGCGCGCAGACTGGTGCCGAGTATGTCGCGCGGTTGCTCGAACTCGGCGCGCGTCAGTTCCGGGTCGAGTTCGTCAATGAATCACCGGACGAAGTCGCGCGCACGGTCGACCGCTACGCCCGGCTCCTGCGCGGCGAGATCAGCGGCGCCGATCTCTGGCGCGAGCTCAAGCTGCTGAATCAGCTCGGCGTCACGCGCGGACAGATGGAGTCCGCCGCGCCGACCCTGCGTCGCAAGACCTGAGCGCCGCTTCGCTAGCTCACAGGCCTCGACGCCCGCGCCCAGCGCGCAACGCCCAACACCACCGGCATCCAGCGCCACGCCCCCTGCAGGAAGCGGATCCGCGCGCGCACGCGGGCCCGGCCTCGGAACAGCAGCAGCGCGAGCGGAATCGTCGCCAGCTTCACCACCGGCGAGACTCGTTTCCATTGCGCTCGCGCCCGGTCGATCAACGCAAGCGGACGGGCGATCTCCGTCGCGAACGACGCACAGTGCTCGCGCGTAAGCGCGATCTGCTGCTGCAACACGCGCTTGCGCTGCGTCAGTTCGTCCAAGTCCGCGGTGGAATACATGCGCGATCGGAGCGGAGTTCAGCCAGGCTGGCCTCGAACGGTTTCGGCAGTCGTTTCAAGCAGCGGCGCGCCGCCCATGCCGCCGCCACGGCAACGAACAGATAGACGAGCGTCAGCGTGATTAGCACCGGCAACCGCGCCGTCTCCCAGAAAAGGTAAACCGCGGTCACGCTCGCGAAGATCAAGCCAAGTCCGCCGGCAAAAACGGCGACGCTCAGCCAGATGAAAAGCTGCACAGCGCGCAGCTTTTCCTCGTGCAGCTCGAGGGCGAAGAGTTCCAGCCGTTGCTGCGCCGACGCGAACAGGCCGTCCGCGAGACCGCGGACTGCGTTCAACAGCCCGCCGCTCGTCGGCGCCGCGCCGTCGGCCATGCCGCGCTCAGTCATTGCGACGGATCAACACGCCCAAAAGCACTCCCACGCCCAGGGCGATCGCGAGCGCTTCGTAAGGATGCTGCCGAATCACCTGATCGGTGCTTTTCGCGCCGGCGACGACCTTGTCCCGGGCTTCACCGTAGGCGGAGGACGCTTTCGCCTGCAGCGACTCGAACTGCGCCCGCAGCTTGTTGAGTTTTTCCCCTCCGTGTCCGGAGACGGGTCCTTCCAGCATCGCTTCGGCCTCAGCCATCAGCCGGCTGATGTGCTCGACGATTTGCTCCGGGGTCTCAGTGGCGGTTCCAGAATCATTCTTCATCGTTTCGGTGGGTTGAGGGTTGGTTGCGCGACCGTCGACCGCCGGTGATTTCAGGTGATCGTTCGACGCAGCACCGCGAACAGACCCCAAATTATAGCAACGGCTCCCAATGCCAGCAACCATACAGATTTGGCTGAGGTGTCCGGCGCGCCCATCGCGGCGGCATTCGCCATGGCGAGTTCATGCGCCTGCCTGCCCTCGTAGAGCATCACCGCGCCAGCCAACAGCAGCCCTGAGCCCAAAAGCCGATTCATGACCGGAGCGTGCATTACGCGCCGTGCCAGTTCGCGGTCGGGCCACCAAACTGCTTGCGGTGCAGCCGCTACCCGCAGCGAGCAGGCCGTCGCGCGGCGAAGGCTAGCGCCGCGCCGCGCAACCTGCGCTCGTGCGCCCCCGACGTTCGCGGATTGCACGAGCCCGGTGCGTCAAACCGGCAGCAGGAAATGAAACTCCGCCCCGTGTCCTTCCTCGCTGCGGCACGCGATCGTGCCGCCGTGCGCCACCACAATTTCACGCGCGATCGCCAGCCCGAGCCCTGCGCCGGATTTCGTCTGCCCGGGGGCGCGATAGAATCGATCGAACACATGTGTCAACGCGTCCGCGGGAATCCCCGGTCCCTCATCGTGCACGGCGAAGCGCACGAAGCCCGGATCGGCCTTCGCTGCGCTCAACCGGATCGTCGCTCCTTCCGGGGAAAACTTTGCCGCGTTGGCCAACAGGTTGATGAACACATGGCGCAACCGGTCGACATCGACGTGCAGCCGGGTGGCCTCGACCTCCGGCGCACACTGCACCTCCAGCCGCTGGCCTGCCGCCGTGAAGAGCCCGCGCGCCTCCGCCGTGATGGCCGCGAGCAACTCGCCAATGCCGATCTCTCGCCGTTGCAACGCCGTCGCGCCCGCCTCCAACCGCGCTAGATCGAGCAGATTATCCAGAATGCGCAGCAGCCGGTCCGCATCGTCGCGCGCGCCTTCGAGCAGTTCGCGCTGCGGCGCGGTCAACGTGCCTATCTGCTGCTCCAGCAAAAGATAGACCGCCATCCGCAGCCCGGTGAGCGGCGTCTTCAGCTCGTGGCTCACCGTGCCGACCAGGTTGGTCTTCGCGTCGTCGAGCAGCCGGAACTTGGTGACGTCCTGCAGCACCACGGCCGCACCTTTGAACTCCGTCAACGCGTCGCCAATGGCCAGGATGCGCGGCAGGTAGTGACGATCCTCGCGGTCGACGCGCAACGTCACCACGCGTCCGTAGTCGGTGGGCAAGTAGTGCTCGCCGCGGGCGAGCACGTCCGCCAGCGGTTCGGCGATCGCCGGCGGAAAACCCTGCGCGAAGTCAGCCGTGGCCGCGAGTTGGTCCGCCGCCGGATTGCGCACCTCCTGCGTGCCGTCGCGCGCCACGACGAACACGGGATCGGGCGTGGAGGTCAGCGTCGCCTCCATCGTGCGCTGCGTGCGCAACACCTTCGCCATCGTAGCGTCGCGATAGGCGCGAAGTTTCACCGCCATCTGATTGAATGCGCGGCCGAGTTGGCCGAGCTCGTCGCGCGATTCCGCGGGCACATCGCGTTCGAGTTCGCCTTCGCCGACCGCCACGGCGGAGGCGGTGAGCGCCTTGATCGGCTTGAGCAACGCCGCCGCCAATCGCCACGCGACGAGCAACGAGAGCACGAACGCCACGATGATCGCCGTGAACAGCACGCGTTCGGTCGTCGCCTGCATCTGCTCGGCCCGCGCGGCGGTCTGCTGCGCGGCGGCGAAGTCGCGGCCGTTCAACTCTTCAATCGCGGCCAGCGTCCGGTACAGCGCCCGCTCGTGCGCCTGCACCACTTCGAGCCGCCCGGCTCCGCCGGCCTGCAGCAGGGCCTCGCCGCGCGTGGCGACCTCGGTAAAAGCGTCGTCCAAGCGCTCGATGAAAGCCGCCCGCGGCGTGCCGGCGGAGCGCGCCGACTGCTCCATCAACTCTCGGGTGAAGGCGGCGCGTTGTTCCTCGAATTCCTGTTGCGCAGCGAGCGGCTCGCCGCGGCGCGCGAGCGAAACCGCGGAGGTCATCAGCCGCACCGACGCGCGCATCTGCTGGCACGCGAGGATGTCGCGATAGTTGCCGATCAGGTCGCGTTGCAGCGAGCCTGCCAGCTCGCGCGTGACGTAAATCGCGTAACCGCCGGAGCCGACCACCAACAGCAGCAGCGGCAGCAAGCCGAGATAGAGGCGGGTGCGCAGCATGGAGACGGCCGTGCGCCTCAGAGCAGACCGAGCTTCTGGCGCTTGCGATAGAGCGTGGCCGGATCGATGCCCAAGGTGCGCGCGGCTTCCTCCAAGTTGCGTGCCGTCGCCAACACCCGCCGGATGTGCTCGGCCTCCAGCGCATCGATCGTCACCGGCGCGCCGACCGCGACAGTCGGGCTCACCTGCGCGCCCAGCTCCTCGGGGAGATCGTGGAGCTCGATGATCTCGCCCGACGTCAGGATCACCGCACGCTCGATCACGTTGCGGAGTTCGCGCAGGTTGCCCGGCCAGCGATACGCCGCGAACGCCGCCAGCACCGGCGGCGCGAACCGGGAGATGCGCTTGCCCATGCGCGCGGCGAAAAACTTCCGGTAATCCTCCGCGAACCGCAGCAGATCGCTGGGCCGCTCGCTCAAGCCCGGCAGCGTTACCGTGATCACGTTCAAGCGGTAAAACAGATCCTCGCGGAACCGGCCGGCCTTCATCTCGGCGGCGAGGTCGCGGTTGGTGGCGGCGATCACGCGCACGTTGGCGTGTCGCGGCCGCGGATCGCCAACACGCTCATACTCCCGTTCCTGGAGCAGCCGGAGCAGCTTGGGTTGGATTTCCAGCGGCAGCTCGCCGATCTCGTCGAGAAAAAGCGTGCCGCCGTCAGCGGCGGCGACCTTGCCCACGGCATCCGCGACGGCGCTCGTGAACGCGCCTTTCACGTGACCGAACAATTCGCTCTCGAGCAGCTCGCGCGACAGGCTCGGACAATTCACCGTCACGAACGCCGCGTCGCGCTGCGCGCTGCGGCGATGGATTTCCCGCGCCAGCACGCTCTTGCCCGTGCCGCTCGGTCCCAGGATCAGGATGGTCGCGGGCGTCTCCGCACCCTTGAACGCAATCTCCAGCGCCCGCTGCACCGGCGGTTCGGCGGATTCGAGGTCCACCGGCGGCGACGCGTCGGCCAGCTGCGTTTCCAGCGACGCGAGCCGACTCTCGAGCGCCCGGTTCTTCTCGATCTTCGCGAGCACTCCGCGGATCTGATCCGGCGTGAACGGCTTCGGAATGAAATCAAACGCGCCGCGTCGCATCGCCTCGACGGCGGTCGCGACGTTCGCGTACGCAGTGAACATCACCACCGCGATCTGCGGCTGCGCCTTGAGCAGCTTCGACAGCAGATCCAGTCCATCCTCCGCGCCCAGCTTGAGATCGACGAACGCGGCATCGAAGGAAGTTTCCTCGAGCAGCTTGAGCGCTCGGGCTCCGCTCGCCGCTTCGGTGACTGCGTGGCCCGTGGTCTCGACGGCGATGCGCGTGGTCCGTCGAATGCTCGCTTCATCGTCCACGATCAGAACACGCATCCGGCAAACTGATGAAGTCGCGCAGGTTTCGCCAATGCCAAAAACAAGGCGGGGCCGCTTGCGCGACCCCGCCAGGTCCAGCTTCAACTCACTGTCCCGCAAGCCAAGGGCCTGCGAGCAGTGTCGGAAAAAACGACAACCGCACCTTAGCGGTGTTCCGTCCGGTCTCACGCGGTTGTGCCGGGGAATTTCCCGCGTTTGTCGCGGTTCAAAAGCTTCACGCGCGATCTCGTCCGCGACCGACGCTCCCGCGCCTTACGGAACTCGCTCCCACAGAACGCGAAGTTTCCGCGCGCTCCACGGGTCCGCCGACGCCGGAGCTCGCGACGTGTCGGATGCGTCCGGGAAATAGGCGAAAAAACCCGGGCCCGCCACGATGGTCCATTCAGTAGGTTCCCCTACTCTCGTCGGCGTCATTCTTGTGTCGAGTATCGGACCCAAAGCGTCTAAGCCCTGCCGCCTCCAGATTCTCATGTCCAACTCCCGCTATGTTGCCCCTTCGGCGCAGGCCTCGGCCTCAAGCCCCACCGCCGGCAAAATCACCGATCTCGAGATCAAGGACGCGCAGCTGATCTTCGGCGCCGCCTGGGAAGCGTTGGAGGCGGAGTTCGGCCGCGAAAACCTTCGCTTTCCCAAGGAGATCCTCCTGCTCGGCGGCGCGCCCGGTGCGGGTAAGGGCACCAACACGGCATTCATCGCCAAAGCGCGCGGGCTCACCTGTCCCCCAATCGTGATGAGCGCGCTGCTGGACTCGCCGGAGGCGCGGCGACTGAAGGATGCGGGCAACATGGTCGGCGATCGCGAGGTGGTCAGCCTGCTGTTGCGCGAGCTGATGAAGCCGATCTACCGCGACGGCGTGATCCTCGACGGCTTTCCGCGGACGCGCGTGCAGGTCGAGTGTTTGAAGATGCTGGTCGACAAGATGCACGCGCTGCGGCGCGAGTTCTTCAACACACCGCTCAGCATTCATTTTCGGCAGCCGACGGTGCACATCATGGTACTGTTCGTCGACGAGAAGGAATCGATCGCGCGCCAGCTCAAGCGCGGCCGGCAGACGATCGAACACAACGAGGAGGTGAAGCGCACCGGCGTCGGCGAGCTCTGGGAGGACCGGCCGACCGATCACGACGAGATGCTCGCGCAGCGGCGCTACCGGGTCTTCAAGGAGCAGACTTGGGATGCGCTGCAGTCACTGAAGGAGATCTTCCACTACCACTTCATCAACGCGCAGGGCCCGATCGGCGAGGTCGAGCAGAACATCGTCAAGGAGCTTGAATACCAGAGCACGCTCGAGCTCGACCCGCGCACGGTCGACCGGCTGCGGATTCTGCCGGTGGCGAGCGAGATCATCGTCCACTCGCGCCAGGAACTGGTGAAGCGGCTCGATAGCTACGAGTTTGGCCAGCCAGAACTTTTCTCGCAGGTCGTCGGCTTTGTGGCGCGGAAGATCATGCCGGTCGTGCTGCGCCACTCGATTTCGGGCGTGGCCTTGTTCAACACGCAGGAACCGCTCCTGGAGGATCCGACGGCGCTGGCCATGTTGATCGACGTGTTTTCCGAGCGTGGCTACCACGCCGTCGTCGACATTCATCGAATCGAGATTCCCGAAAAGTTCGATCTGCAGACCGGCCAGATCACCTGCCGCGTAAAGAAGGTCTTCCGGATCCAGATCCGGTTCCAAGGCTCCGAGATCCGCCGCGGCTAGACGGATTTTCGATTCTCGAATTTCGATTTTGGATTGCGGGTCAGAAGTGTCTTGCGCGACGCGACCATGATGGCCGTGAGCTCCGACGCTTCCTGACGCAATGCCTCCGTCTGCGCCGCCGGAATCAGCTTGGCCTCCGGGATCATCTCCAGCCAAAAGGCGGATTCATCGGCCTCTTCTTCAACCACCCCCAGCTTGGCGATCATGTCGGCCCTCGACCTAGCTCGACACACAGCACGGTAATTGGCTCCGACTGAGGTTCCCGATCGACCGAGTTGATTCGCAATGATCCTGCCCGACCGCTTTTCCGGGAGAGCATCGATCAGCTTCAGAATCCGAAGAGCAAAGCTCTTCGTGCGCGCTTTCATTTCGTTTTCGTTCATGGCGGAAGGGATACCGCTGACGGCCACGTCGAAACGACGGCCAATCGAAAATCGAAATTCTAGAATCGAAAATCCGCTTATTCGTATCTCAGCGCCTCGATCGGGTCGAGCCGCGCCGCTTTCCACGCGGGATAGAAACCGAAGCCGACGCCGATCGCGGAGCAGACGAGCATCCCAATCATCGCCCAGCCCCAAGGGAACACGGACACCGCGTTCAACAGCTTCGCGGCGATGTTGCCGCCGATCACGCCGGCCAGAATTCCCGCCAGGCCCCCGACCATCGACAGCGTCACCGCCTCGAGCAGGAACTGGCTCAGGATATTGTGCTGCTTGGCCCCGATGCTCTTGCGAATGCCAATCTCCTTCGTGCGCTCCGTTACGCTGACCAGCATGATGTTCATCACGCCCACGCCCGACGCCAGCAGCGCGATCGCGCTGATCACGAAGGCGCCCGTGGCCACGATGCTCGCCACCTTGTTGAAAGACTCAATCAGGGTCTCGTTGGAAAACACCTCAAAGTCGTTCGGATCCTCGGGTTTCAGCCCGCGGACCAATCGCATCACGCCGATCGCCGCGTCCTGCGTCGCCGCCAGCGCCGCCTGGCTGGGCGCCTGCACATTGATGCCGATCGAGCGGCGGTTCCGGCCGTAGGCCTCGAGAAAAGCAGTGATCGGCACCAACGCCACATTGTCCTGGCTCTGGCCGAACGACGTGCCTTTCGGCGCCAGGGTGCCGATGACGGTGTAGTTCTGCCCGTCGATCCGCACCACCCGGCCCAACGGATCCTCGCCGGAGAAAAGTTTATTCAGAATATCGGCGCCCAGCACGACCACCGCGCGACCAAACTCCACGTCGTCCGGCCCGACGTTCCGACCGGTCGCGATATCGAAGTTCCGACTGACGATCAGATTCTCGTCGCCACCGGCGAGCCCGACGTTCGGGTTTGTACGCCGTTCGCCATAGGTCACCCGCCGGCCGCGGCGAAACGTCGACAGGCTCACGGTGGCGTCGTCGCCCATCAGGTCCTTGAAGCGGGCCGCCTGCGCGTAAACGATGTCGCGGCGATTGGCGAAACGCTGGTGCGGATCGCTGAAGTTGATCGCGGGATATTTTGTGAACTGAAAGCTGTTCGCGCCGAGCACGTTCAATCCGTTCTCGATGTTGGTGCGCAGCCCCGTGATCACGGTCATCACGCCGATGACCGAGAACACGCCCACCGCGATGCCGAGCATGGTGAGCCCGGACCGCAGCTTGTTCGCGGCCAACGACGAGAGAGCGAGTTTGAAGATCTCAGCGAAAATCATTCGTAGCGCAGCGCCTCCACCGGATCGAGTTTGCTAGCCTGCCAGGCGGGCGCAAAGCCACTGAAGACGCCCGTGAGCACCGAGATCGTGATACCGGTCACCACCAAGCCGGCCGAGAACACCAGCGGGAACGAGGGCGCGACCGCCCCCACGAGCACGGACATTCCGTAGGCGAGCAACAGTCCGGCCGTGCCACCGACGAAGCAGATCGACGTCGCCTCGATGAGAAACTGCAGCAGGATCGTCCGGCGGCGGGCGCCCAGCGCCTTGCGTGTACCGATCTCCTTCGTGCGCTCCTTCACGCTCACGTAGGTGATGTTCATGATCCCGATCGCGCCCACGAAAAGCGCCAGCCCGGTGATGAACAGCCCCGCCATCGCGATGCCGTTTTTAATCGGATCGAGCTGCTTCCGGATCGTGCCCTGCTCGTTGAGCTCGAAATCGTCGCGCTGCTCCGGCCCGAGCTGCCGCAGCCGGCGCATCAGCCCGCGGAGCTCATCGCGCGCCGCTTCCATCCGCGTCGCGTCGACCTGCACGCGGATCTCGTTGTCATCATTGAGCCGGAAATAACGCCGATACGTCGTGAGCGGCATGGCCAGCATCGAGTCCCAGCTGAACAGCCCGAGGAAACTTCCCTGCCGCGCCGCCACCCCGATCACGCGGAAATTCTGATCGCGAATCCGCACGGTCTGGCCAAGCGCGGACTCGTTGGCGAACAACGCATCCGCCACGTCGTAGCCGATGATCGCCACGTTCGAACCGGCCTGCGCCTCGAACTCGCTGAAGAACCGCCCTTCCTTCATCTCCGACCGGGCGATGCGCACGTAGTCCGCCGTCGTGCCCATCGTCCAGATGTTGTTCACCCGGTATTCGCCGCGGATCACGTTCGTGCCGCGGTTGGCCACGGGGACGGCGAGCCGGATCGCGCTGTTCGGCTGCGTCGCAATCCAGTCGTTGATCTGACGCGCATATTCAAACCGGATTGGCCGGCGGTTGCGGTAGTTCCACCAGTCGTCGATTTCGTGCCACGGCCACTTCGTCACATACAGCACGTCGTCGCCGAACCCGGAAAAGCTGCGATCGACGCCGACGTCGATGCCCTTGATGGCCGTGCCCATCAGCGTCACAGCCACGATGCCAATGATCACGCCGAGCGCGGTGAGCGCCGAGCGCATCTTGTTCGCCCAGATCTGCGTGAACGCGATCCGCAGCGACTCGAACAATTCGTAAACCAGGCGTCTCATGGACTAGCGGCCGGCTTCAGGCGGCGGCGTCGCTCTCGACGAGCCCGTCGCGCAACCGCACGATCCGGCGCGCGTGCCGGGCGATGTCTTCCTCGTGAGTGACCACGATGATGGTGTTGCCCTGCTCATAGAGCTGTTCGAACAGCGCCATGATTTCCACGCCGGTCTTGCTGTCCAGATTTCCGGTCGGTTCGTCGGCCAGGATGATCGACGGACGCGTGACCAGCGCCCGGGCAATGGCCACGCGTTGCCGCTGGCCGCCGGAGAGCTCGTTCGGCCGGTGATGGATCCGGTCGCCCAGCCCAACATGTTCAAGCGCCTCGCGCGCCCGCTCGATGCGGGTGTGCTTCGGCACGCCCGCGTAGATCAGCGGCAGCTCGACGTTGTGCAGCGCGTTCGAGCGCGGCAGCAGGTTGAACGTCTGGAACACGAAGCCGATCTCCCGGTTGCGGATCTCGGCCAGTTCGTTGTCGTCCATGTGCGCGACGTTCTTGCCGTTGAAATCGTAGCGGCCCGCCGTCGGCGTATCCAGGCAGCCGAGCATGTTCATCAGCGTCGACTTGCCGGAACCGGACGGGCCCATGATCGCCAGATACTCGTTGCGCCGGATCGACAGGCGCACGCCACGGAGCGCGTGAATGGTCTCCGCGCCCATCCGGTAAAGCTTCGTGACGCCCTCGATCTCGATCACGACCGCGCCCGGCGGCCGGACCACGCGCGATTCGAGGGCAGGTGCAGGGAGAGGTGTCATGACAGGCGGCGGAGCATCCTACTTTTTGGCCTCGGTTTTCGCGGCCTTGTCGGCGCCCGCCGCCGGCTTCGGCTTGTCGAGGCGGATCTTCGCGCCGTCCTTGAGCGTGCGCGTGATCGTGCTGAACGGCCCGGTCACCACCTCGTCGCCTTCCTTCAGCCCGGACTTGATCTCCATGTGCGTCGTGTCCGCGATGCCCGTTTCGACCGACACCATCTTCACCGTGTCGCCGGTGCGCAGGAACACCACCCGCTGCAGCCCTTCGCGGTCGGTGCGCTCGCGGTCGCGCTGCTGCTTTTCGTTGACCGCGGTCGCGGCGCCGTCGCCCTGCGTCTCCTTGGCCTTCTTCTCGCGATCGGCACTCAGCTCGTCGATGGTCTTGTTGCCCTCACGGCTGCGCACGGTGACTGATTGAATCGGCACCGCGACGACGTTCTCGACCGTCTTGGTCTCGATGTCGACGTTGGCGCTCATGCCGGGCCGGATGCTCACGTCCTTGTCCCCGACGCGGACCTTCACGAGGAAATTGGTGATCTCCTCCTGCGTGTTGAGCCCTTGGGTTTTCGCCGCCGAGGAAATCTCCTTCACCGTGCCCACGAACTTGCGGCCCGGATAGGCGTCGATCGTGATCCGCGCCTTGTCGCCGATCTTCACGTTGACGACGTCGTTTTCATTCACGTTCACCCGCGCCTCCATGTCGTTGAGGTTGGCGACGCGCATGACCTCGGTGCCGGCAAAGCTGCCCGTGGCGACCACGCGCTCGCCAATCTCACTGGTGAGCGAGCTGATGGTGCCGTCCATCGGCGCGTAAATCGTCGTCTTCGAGAGCAGCTCGCGCGACTGGTTGAGCAGGCCTTCCGTGCGGCGAATCTGCGCCAGCGCGTTGTCGTAGTTGGCCTGGGCCACCTCGAGTGACGTGCGGATCGCGGTGAAATCGGAATCGGAGATCAGCTGCTTCTTGAACAAGTCGTCGCTGCGTTTGAAGTCCTCCTCGGCTTTGAGCAGTTGGGCCTTGCTCTGCACCGCGGTGGCTTTGGCGGCCGTGAGATTCGCCTCCTGCTGCTCGACTTGGTAAACGTAGTTGTCCGGCTTGATCCGCACGAGCAGGTCGCCCTTTTTCACCACCGCGCCTTCGCGCAGCGGCAACTCGATGATTTCACCGGAGACCTCGGGCGAGATCTTAACCTCGACTTCGGGCTGGATCTTGCCGGTCGCGTTCACGAGCTGCGTGATCGTCTTCACGACGGCCTTCTCGGTCACGACGAGCGCGCCCTGCTGCCGATTGGCACTGGCGAACTTGGCGGCAACGCCGAGGCCGATGATGAGCACGACCGCAGCGAGGATAATCCATTTCATGCGCGACTTCTTGCGCGGGGCCGCAGACGCAGGTTGGGAGGCGGGGAGAGCCGAGGTCATGGGTCAGGTAGGAGCTAGAAAAAGGAAGGCTCGGAAATCACCGGCGCCTTGGCAAGCGGCGGGCGTGTCCGCCGTAGAAAACATGTGGAGGGGCCCACAACGACCCCTCCACACCACACAACTGATTGCTACGAACGATAGGAACAAACATGTCGCGTCCCGCCGAACCCGCGCGGAGGCGATCGCCGGCCCGCGACGAGAGTACCTCGCCGGAGGGCTGGAAGGTCGATCCGCTGGCTTCGAAGAACGCCGACATGGCGCGACAACACGGGCTCGGGTCGCAAAGTTACACGTTAATTGGATGAGCGGCCCGCGCGACGGATGGGCGGGACCGAGGCGCAGCTCGCTTTCCCGATACGTGGCACGGGCGTTTCACGCGTGGGTTTGCCGGAAATCGAGATACCCCGGCGCGACCGCTCGCGGGCCGGCGGATTCTTGCAACCGGAACGAGGCCTGCCACCTTGGCCCAATGCGTCATATCCCCCCGTTCGTGGTTCCGCGCCTGCTGCTGTCCGCGCCGGCGCTTTTCTGTTTCGCCGCCAGCCTCGGCGCGACCGATGCCGTCCCGGCCAATCCGCTGTTCACTGCCAGCTCACTCCCCTACCAGCTACCGCCATTCGATCAGCTGAGGGACGAGCATTTCGCACCCGCATTCGAACGCGGCATGACGGAGCAACTCGCCGAAGTCGACGCGGTCGCGCGCAACCCCGAAGCGCCCACCTTCGCCAACACGATCATCCCGCTGGAACGCTCGGGCGTGCTGCTGACCCGCGTTAACAACGTCTTCTCCAACCTTTCCGCCGCAAACACCAATCCCGCCATCCAGGAAGTCGAAGCCGCCATGGCGCCGAAGCTCGCCGCACATCGCGACGCGATCCGGCTCAACGGTCCGCTCTTCGCCCGGATCAAGGCCGTCTATGAGAAGCGCGACGCGCTCGATCTCGACGCCGAGTCGAAACGCGTCGTCGAGCGCTACTATCGCGACTTCGTTCGCGCGGGCGCGAACCTCTCCGATGCGGAAAAGAACCGGCTGAAGGCGTTCAATTCCGAGATTGCTGTGCTCGAAACGAATTTCGCCCAGAACGTCCTGAAGGAGAAAAACGCCGACTCGGTGGTGCTCGAGGATCGCGCGCTGCTCGACGGCTTCACTGAAGCCGAGGTTGCCGCCGCCGCGGACGCGGCGAAGGAGGATGGTCACCCCGGCAAGTACGTGCTGCGCCTGCTCAACACGACCGGCCAGCCGCCGCTCGCGTCGCTGACGAATCGCGCCGTGCGCGAGCAGTTGATGCAGGCGTCGCTGCGCCGCGGCAGCCACGGTGGGGCCTTCGACAACCGGGCCTTGGTCGCGAAGCTGGTCCGACTGCGCGCCGAGCGCGCCGCGTTGCTCGGGTTTCCGAATCACGCCGCCTATCAGCTCGAGGAGCAAACCGCCAAAAACATCGGCAACGTGAACAAGCTGCTCGCCGATCTCGCGCAGCCCGCGGTCGCCAACGCCCGGCGCGAAGCCGCCGACATGCAGGCGCTGGTGGATCAGGCGGGCGGCGGCTTCCAGATCGGCGCCGCCGACTGGGCGTTCTACTCCGAGAAGGTTCGTCAGGCGCGCTATAATTTCGACGAATCGAAGCTGAAGCCGTACTTCGAGCTCAACCGCGTGCTGATCGACGGCGTGTTCTACGCGGCCACGCAACTCTACGGTGTCACGTTCAAGGAACGTCACGATCTGCCGGTCTATCATCCCGACGTGCGCGTGTTCGAGGTGTTCGATGCCAACGGCGCGCCGCTGGCGCTGTTCCTGTTCGACCCATTCGCCCGCCCCTCGAAACGCGGCGGCGCGTGGATGAACGAATATGTGTCGCAGTCGGGGCTGTTCGGCTTGAAGCCCGTCGTCGGCAATCACCACAACATCCCGAAGCCGCAGGCCGGCGCGCCCGTGTTGCTCACGTTCGACGAGGTCATCACCGCGTTCCACGAGTTTGGCCACGCGCTGCACGGTATGCTCTCGAACGTGCACTACCCGCGGTTCAGCGGCACCGACGTGCCCCGCGATTTCGTGGAGTTCCCGTCTCAAGTGAACGAAATGTGGGCGACCTGGCCCGAGGTGCTGAAGCACTACGCGCGACACTATCAGACAGGTGAGCCGATGCCGCTGGAGCTGGTGGACAAGGTGGTCGCCACGCAAAAGTTCAACCAGGGTTACGCCACAACCGAATACCTCGCTGCGTCGCTGCTCGACCAGGCGTGGCACCAGCGGCCCGCCGCCGAGCTGCCGTCCGCCGAGCAGGTGGTCGCCTTCGAAGCGGACGCGCTGCGCGCCGCCGGCGTGGACTTCGCACCCGTGCCGCCGCGCTATCGGACGACATATTTCTCCCACGTTTTCTCGAGCAACGATTACTCTGCTGGCTACTACTCCTACATCTGGAGCGAGGTGCTCGATGCCGACACGGTGGAGTGGTTCAAGCAGAACGGCGGACTGAAGCGCGAAAACGGCGACCGCTTCCGCCAGTTGCTGCTCTCGCGCGGCGGCTCCGAAGACGCGCTCGACATGTTCCGCAAGTTCATCGGCCGCGATCCGTACGTCGAACCGCTCTTGGAACGCCGCGGGCTCAAGGCGCCAGCCGCGCCTTAAGCGCCCCTTGAAGGGCGGGGCCCACCTGGCCCCGCCGGGCCCACTCCGTACGAGCTCTCGCAAGCGGCAAGGCAGTCGCTCGTGCCAGCCGCACCTACGGCCAAATGTCGTTGGCGATCCCCGGTCCGAGCGCTCGGCGCGCTTGACCGTGCGACGTGCCGTAACGCGCCGCGGCTGAGGCGCGGTGTGACGATGGACGCGCAACGTTGGCGCACGAGCCGGCAGGATGGGAGAGCCCGCCCTACATCAGACAGATTCCGCGCCGTTCAGTAGTGCGGCGGACGCTCCACGGCCGGATTCGGCGCCTCCGCCTGCTCTGCCGTGGCCTCGGTCAACCGCTGGACAACCTGCTGTAGCTCACGCCGGAGTCGCGCCAGATCGTCCGTCAACTGCAGCATCGCCTTGTCCTGAGCCGTCACATGGTGCTCGAGGTAGGCGATCTTTTCTTCCAGTCGTCGAATCGCCTCGTTCACGATGAGGATGAGTTGGAGGTTTCCTGCCGCGCGGCCGTGGCCTCGCGCAGGCGTTGCAGCTCCGGCACCACTACCCGCTGATAACAATCGGGGCAAATCGAGTGGCTGAATTCGCTGCCGGTCCGCTCGTTGATGAACGCCTCGATCTGCTGCCAGTAGTTGTGGTCGTCGCGGACTTTTTTGCAGTAGGTGCAGATCGGCATCAGCTGCTCCAACTGGCGAACCTGCGTGGTGTAGCGGAGGATCCGCTCGGCGACGCGCAACCGCGTCCAGAGCTCGGAGAGATCGAGCGGCTTCGTCAGGAAATCGTCGACCCCGGCGTCCGCCGCCGTGCGCTGGTTTTCCTCCGTCGCGTCGCTGCTGGTGAGAAGAATGAAATAGACATATTCATCGCCCATGCGGCCGCGCACCTGCCGGCACAGGTCCAAACCGTCAACCCGCGGCATCACCCAGTCGCTGACCACCACGCGGACCGGCTGCTGGCGGAGCACCTCCAGCGCTTCCTCGCCATCGACCGCTTCGACCACTTCATGCCCGAGTCGCAGCAGCGCTCGCCGCAGCACCGCACGTGCAACCGGGTCATCTTCAACGGTCAGAATTTTCACGGGCAACGCAGGATGGTGGGGAAACCGGTCGACAGGCAATCGGGAAAAGTGCTGGCAGCGGTGGGGTCGCCCTCCGGGTCACGCGGGTGATCAGGTCCAGCAGCAGGTCCCATTCGAACGGCTTGGCGACCAAGCCTGCGGCACCCGCCTCCAACGCCCGGCGGCTCACCTCCGGCGTGACGAGTTCGGTGAGGACAATGATCGGTATCCGGCCGAGCTGCGCGTCCTGATGCAGCGAGGCGCACAGCGCCAGCCCACCACCAATCGGGAGGTCGAGATCCATCAGGATCACCTCGATCACCTCGGTATCCGCCACTGCGCGGGCTTCGCGTTCACCCGCCACCGCGAAGACACTATGCCCGAACCGCGGCAGGCAGAACTCCATTGCCTCGCGGAACAGATCGCTCTCCTCAATGAACAGGATCCGTGTCATGGCCGGAAGGGCCGCCCGCTGCGCTCGCGCTCGCGCAATGCGGCCAGTTGCGCGTACACCTCGCGACACGCGCTGCGCGAGCCCGGCGAGGTCTGCATCCGTTCGAGCGATCGGCAGATCGCGAGCAGCGTCGACAGTACTTCGATCCGCCGCTGGCGGGCCGGCTCCGTCAGCAAACTCGCATCGGTTTTCAGGATCGCCGACATCGATTCACACATTTTGTGGTTGCTTACCTTTTGTCAACCATTGGCTGCTGACCGCCGGTGCGTTGACAAGTCTCCCCCGCCGCGGCTACTCCCTGCGCGTGGACTATACCCAGCTCTTCCGAAAACTGCGGGAAAGCCGTGGGCTCACGTTGGACCAGCTGGCGGAACTCGCGCGGGTGCACCGCAACACCGTCGTCAACATCGAGAGTGGCCGACCGGTAAAGTTCAAAACCATCGCCCGGCTCATGAAGAGGATGGGCTACGCGGCCGACTCCACGGAGCTGCGCAGCATCGCCCTGCTCTGGCTCGAGTCGGTCAGCGGCATCCCGTTCTCACGCGCGGACGCCGAGGGCACCGCGCGGCAGGCGATCGCCAGCTACCGTGCTCCGCTCCGCCAGGCCGCGCGCGAGCTGGAAGCGACCGTCACGGCCGCGAGCCTCAGCCCGAAAGCGATTGAGCTGCTCATCTTCGCCGCACAGACGCCGGAAGTGCTTTCAATCCTGGAACAGGTCCGCGCGCTGACCAAAGGCGCGGCGGCCATCGCCGCCGCGGAGCTCGAGCTCAAAGCCGCGGAAGACGCAGCGGCCTACGAAACCAAGCCGGCCCCGCGTTCCACGGCGGCCTCCTCGCGATCGAAGTGACGCTACGCGCGTTCCGCGCCCGGCGTCCGGTCTCCATCCGAGGTAGCCGCTCATCGGGAACGAGCAGCGCTCACCGAGTGAGGAGATCCCGCAACGCCGCGGGACTCTCGACCGGCGCCTGACAGGTGAAATCCTCGCACACGTAAGCGGTGGCCTGGCCGTTGCGGGGCGTCATCGTCGTCAGCCAAGGCGCTCGTGCGCTCAACCATCGCTGGCCTTCGCCTCCATCCGCCACGAGTAGCACGTGCTGCGATCCGAGGCGGCCTTGCACCACGCGCAGGAGCGCCCGAAACGCCTCGTCGCCCGGCTGCCCCGCCAGTACCACATGCGCGGGCGGCATCAACGCCCGTTCCAACGCGCACAGCATCTGCGGCAGCGCTTGCGGCGTCTGGCTCCACTGCTCCTGAAACGCGAGGATCGTTCGCAACCCGCGCTCGCGATAGTCGATCCCTCCCGCTGCTGCCGCTGCCCCGGGCCGCTCGATCATCACTCCGAGTCGCAGCAGATTCATCGCCGCCACCGAGCTCGGCGCCGGCTCCGCGCCGTCGTAGTCTTCCTTCAATCGCAGCACAAGGTGCGGATCGTCGCTCGCGGAGTTGAAGTAGCCGCCGTGCTCCGCGTCCCAAAATCGCGCGTCCATCGTCGCCTGCAGTCGCTCCGCCCACTGCAGCCAGCGCACGTCGAAACCCGCCTCATACAAGTCGAGCAGGCCTTGAATCATGAAGGCATAGTCCTCCGCAAAACCTTCCACCGCGCTGCGTCCCCCTCGCCAGCTGCGAAACAGAATCGCGCGATCGCGATCGAACAACTCGCGCTCGACGAACTCCGCGGTTCGCGTCGCCGCCCCGAGGTACAGCGTCTCCGCCGCGTCTTCCGCAAGCTCCAGCACGACGTGAGCCTTCGCCAGCGCCGAAATCATCAGGCCGTTCCACGCGGTGATGATCTTGTCGTCGCGCAGCGGTCGCGGCCGCTGCGCGCGCACCGCCCGCAGTCGCTCCAGCGCAGCCTGCAGCCGCTCGCTCGCCATCTCCGGCGTGAGCTCGTGCGCCTTCGCGGTGGTGGCCAGCGGCTGTGCTTGGGCGAGGACGTTCTTGCCCGTGAATTCGCCGTGCGGATCGAGCTGCCCGGGCACGTTTCCGTCCGGCTTCACCCCGAAGTGCTCGCAGACCAGCCGCGCCTCATCGCCGAGCACCTGCTCAATCTCCGACTGCGCCCAAACGTAGAACGCCCCTTCAACCTTCTTTCCACCGTGTCCCGGCTCCGCGTTCGCTGCCGCGCTGTCCGCATCCTCCGCCGAATAGAATCCGCCGTCCGGATGCGCGAGATCGCGCAGCACATACGTTAGAATGTCACGCGCCAGCCAGGCGAACCGTTCATCGCCGGTCGCCTGCTTGGCCTCCAGCGCGTTCAACGCGATCTGCGCCTGGTCGTACAGCATCTTTTCGAAGTGCGGCACAAACCAGCGCTCGTCGACCGAGTAGCGGTGAAACCCGCCGCCGACGTGATCGTGAATTCCCCCTCGCGCCATCGCCTGCAAGGTCGCGCTGGCAAGCCTGATCGCTTCCGCGCCAGCCTCGCTCGCCACCCCCTGCAACGCCGCCGCACGGAACAGAAAACTCAGATTGCTCGCGCGCGGGAACTTCGGCGCGCCGCCAAATCCGCCGTGCTCCGGATCGAACGCCTCATAGAAATACTGAAATCCACGCTCGAACGCGGGCGCACCGCGCTCATGCAACTGGTGGATCAGTGCGTCGATTCCGCTGCCGATCTCGGCCCCGGCCGATTCGCCGCCCGTGGACTTGCTCACGTCCGCCGTCTTCGATTGCTGGTGCTCGCGCAACGCGGCAATCACCCGCTCGCCTTCCGCCACGAGCTTCTCACGTTCCGTCGACCAGCCGTGCGCGATCGCGCGTAGGATCGCCGCAAATCCGGCGCGGCCCTGCCGATCCTCGGGCGGGAAATACGTCCCCCCGAAAAACGGTTTCAAGTCCGGTGTCAGCCACGCGCTGAGCGGCCAGCCGCCGTGCCCGGTCATCGCCTGCACGTAGGTCATGTAAACGCGATCGACGTCGGGCCGCTCCTCGCGGTCGACCTTGATCGCCACGAACGACTCGTTCAGCAGCTGCGCGACTGCTTCGTTTTCGAACGACTCGTGCGCCATGACATGGCACCAGTGGCACGTCGCATAGCCGATGCTCAGGAAAATCGGCTTCTGTTCCGCGCGCGCCTTCGCGAACGCCGCCTCCCCCCACGGCAGCCAATTCACGGGATTGTCCGCGTGCTGGAGCAGATAAGGCGACTTCTCCTGGGCGAGCGCATTCGGCATCGGCCACCCTCGCGCAAAACCCCGAACTTGCAAAGCACCCCCGCCCGTCTGCCCGTGCCGAGCCAATTTCACGTATTACGTGAAATTGCCCTTCGGCCTCTCCATCGCCCAGACGTGTCTGGTTTCCGGTATTTTCACGTAATACGTGAAAATGCCTCCACGCCGCCGGCGCTAGGCGGCGCACTGACGTCCCACCATACGTTTTCATGCTGCGTCAGCGCCGCGCCTGCTTCGCCGCCTCCGCTTCCTCAACCGTGCGCGGCCAGTCCTGTTTCAGCAGCCGCGAGAGCGAACGATCCGCGAGCAACCGCCCGCCCGTCTGGCAGCGCGGGCAGTAGTTCACCTCGTTCTCGGCATACACGATCCGCTGCACGGTCGTGCCGCACACCGGACACGGCTTCCCAAATTTTCCGTGCACCGCCATTTCCGGCCGGAAGGCGGTCACTTTCTCGGGAAACCCCTCGCCTGCTTCCCGGCGCAAGCGATCCGTCCATGCCATCAGCACTTCGCGCGTGCTTCGATGCAGCCGGGCGATTTCCTCGGGCGACAGTTTTTGGGTCAACGTCACCGGTGACAATTTCGCCGCGTGCAGGATCTCGTCGGAATACGAGTTGCCAATTCCGCTGAAGAGCTGCGGATCCGTCAACGCGCGCTTCAGCGTGTGATTCTCGCGCATGAGCCGTCCGCGAAACTCCTCGGGCGAACACGTCAGCACGTCGATCCCGCCGCGATCGTGTGCCTCCAGTCCTGCTTCGTCGGCCACGACGTGCAAGGAGGCGCGCCGCTTCGTTCCCGCCTCGGTCAGAGCGAGCGTGCCGTTCTCGAACCGGAATTCGGCGATGACATTTTTCGCGCGGCTCTTCTCCCCCGGGGGCGTCCACTGCAGCCGGCCGGCGATCATCAGGTGAATCACGAGCCAACGGCCGTCGTCGAAACCGAGTGCGATCCGCTTGCCGAGCCGCCGGAGTCGCTCCACGCGCCGCGACTCGAGCGAATCGATCGGCGGCAGCGCGGTGCGCAGCACGAAGAGGTCGAGCAATCGGATCTTCTCGAGCACGCGGCCGATCAGCCGCCGCTCAAGCGCTTCGAGATAAACCGTGACGTCCGGCAGTTCAGGCATGCGGCACGCGGCACGCGTGCCGCAGTTGCGGGTTCCGGGTTTCGCGTTCCGCGTTGTTCATTCAATTATGCCGGTTCCTGATCAGATCAAGGACCTCAACCCGAAACTCAAAACCCCGGACTCAAAGCCGCTCGCCGCTACGCGCCGAGCACCCAGCTGAACACCAGCGGCGCCACGATCGTCGCATCGCTCTCGATGATGAACTTCGGCGTGCTGGGCGCCAGCTTGCCCCAGGTAATCTTCTCGTTCGGCACCGCGCCCGAATAGCTGCCGTAGCTCGTGGTCGAATCGCTGATCTGGCAGAAGTAGCCCCAGAGCGGACTGCCGCGCCGCCGCAGATCCTGATGCAGCATCGGGACGACGCAGATCGGAAAATCACCCGCGATGCCGCCCCCGATCTGGAAAAATCCGATCGAGCCTTCGCCGTTGCGCAGCGGCTTCGCCGTCTTCGTATACCAGTCCGCCAGCGTCGTCATGTATTCGATGCCGGTGCGTACCGTGTGCACGTTCTTCACGTCGCCGCGGATCACCGCCGCGGCGTACATGTTGCCCAGCGTGGAATCTTCCCACCCCGGCACGATGATCGGCAGGTTCTTCTCGCACGCCGCGAGCATCCAGGAATTTTCCGGCGGAATCTGGTAGCTTTTCTTCAACTTCCCGCTCCGCAGCAGCAGATACATGAACTCATGCGGGAAATAGCGCTCGCCCGCCTCGTCCGCCCGCATCCACTCTTCCAGCACCGCGGCCTCGATCCGGCGCATCGCCTCCATCTCCGGGATGCAGGTGTCCGTCACGCGGTTCATGTGGCGGTTGAGCAGTGCCGCTTCCTCCTTCGGCGTGAGCTGCCGGTAATGCGGTACCCGCTCGTAGTAGTCGTGGGCCACCAGGTTGAAGATGTCTTCTTCAAGATTGGCGCCGGTGCAGACGATCGCGTGGACCTTGTCGCGGCGGATCATCTCGGCCAGCGAAATGCCGAGCTCGGCGGTGGACATCGCGCCCGCCACGGTCATCAGCATCTTGCCGCCCGCCGTGAGGTGAGCTTCGTAGCCCTTCGCCGCGTCGAGCAGCGCGGCCGCGTTGAAGTGACGGTAGTTCCGCGCGATAAATTGCGACACCGGACCTTTTTTGGCCGCAAGCGCGGCGTTGAGGACTTCGGGTTTGGCGCGGGATTTTTTGGCTTTCATGGCAGAAATTTGAGGCAGGACGAGTCTGCAAAGAAGCACAAAATCGCACGGCCGGCGAACTCACCGATGTTGCTTGCGCCCGCACCCGGTTTGCGGGCGCAATCGGCCGTCCACCGATGCTCGCGTCGTTTCTCGCCGCCCTTTTTTTCGCGCTCAACGCCACCTGCGCCACCTACAGCGTCAGGGCGTCCGGCGCGCTGCGCGCCAACCTCGGCCGTATCACGCTCGCCGCGATCGTCCTCGGCGCCTTTGCGCACACGGTGGGCTTCGGCTTCGCGAGCGCCAGCGTCGGCTGGTTCCTGCTCAGTGGCGTCATCGGCATGGGCATCGGCGACCTCGGCACCTACGGCGCACTGCCGCTGCTCGGGTCGCGACTCACCGTCCTGATGATCCAGTGTCTCGCCGCGCCGATCGCCGCGCTTGGCGAATGGCTCTGGCTCGGCACCAAGCTCACGTTGCCGCAGATACTCTGGGGCGCGCTGATCCTCGTCGGCGTCGCGTTCGCCCTGGTGCCGACCCGCCGCAGCCCGCCGCGTGTGCGCGTGCGACCGGTCGGATTCCTGCTCGGACTCCTCGCGGCGGCCGGCCAGGGGCTCGGGGCCCTCGTCAGCCGCAAAGCCGTGGACGTCGCCACCGCCGCCGGCGAGCTGACGCACAACGTCACCTTCGGACTCAGCGCCGCCTACATCCGGATTCTCGCTGGGCTCGTGTTCACCGTCGTGTGGTTTCTCGCGTTGCGACAACTCGGCCGCGTCGGCCCTGCGCCCGTGCTCGCCACGGCGCGCGAACGACGGCACGCGCGGCTTTGGATGATCGCCAACGGTCTCGCCGGACCCGTTCTCGGCGTCGGCTGCTACCAGTGGGCGCTCGCCACGACGCCGAGCGGCATCGTGTTGCCAATCGCCGCCACCACCCCGCTGCTGTCGATTCCGATCGCGCTCTGGCTCGAAGGCGACCGTCCCACCCGCCGCTCGATTGTCGGCGGCGTGATCGCTGTCGCCGGCTGTATCGCGCTCACCCTCGCCCGCTAGCCCGGATATTTCATGAAATATCCGCCCTCTGGGCCGACTCTGTCGGGGCTAGCCGCGACAACGTCGCTCCGCCGGAGGCGGACGGAAATTTCGGACGGAGCTTCACTCCTGTTCATGAAATTTCCGGGCTAGAGTTACCCTGTCCCATCGGTCCCATTCGATCTTATAGGTCACCTATGTCCTCCTATTTCTGAACCCATCATTGACGCCGCCCCCGCTGTCCGGTCTTTTGGGCGGTTTCGATGCTGACGATCGCTGACATTTCCAAGTCCTATGGCACCCGCGAGCTGTTCGCGGAGGTGTCGCTGTTCATCGCCCGCACCGATCGTTACGGCTTGGTGGGGCCCAACGGCGCCGGCAAAACCACGCTGTTCAACCTGATCCTCGGCGAGGAATCGCCCGACTCCGGCACGATCGAATGGGAGCGCGGTGCAGACTTCGGCTTTCTGCCGCAAGAGAGCGCGCCCGTGGCCGACGAGACCATCCTGGAGATCGCCACCAGCGGCAAGAAACTGGTCCCGGAAAACGACGACGACTACGACATCGACTACACCCTCGAGCCGCGGGCCAAGAAAATTCTCGCCGGCCTCGGTTTTCGCGAGGGCGACGCCGGCAAGCTCGCCAAGACCTTCTCCGGCGGCTGGGTGATGCGCGCCCACCTGGCCCGGCTCCTCGTCGCGGAGCCCGCGCTGCTCCTCCTCGACGAGCCCACCAACCATCTCGATCTGGAGGCGCTGCTCTGGTTTCAGGACTACCTCAGCCGTTATCCGGGCGGGCTGGTCGTCATCTCGCACGATCGCGCGTTTCTCAATGCGCTGTGCACCGGCATCCTCGAACTCCGCAGCGGCCGGCTGAATCGCTACACGGGCAACTATGACGACTACTTGAACGAGCGCGACGCCCGCAAGGCGCAGCAACTCGCCGCCTTCAAGAACCAGCAGCGCGAGATCGCTCACCTCCAACGCTTCGTCGATCGGTTCGGCGCCAAGGCCTCCATGGCTTCCCGCGCGAAATCCAAAGAGAAGCAAATCGAACGCCTCGAGGCCGTCGCCGTCGACGAGCCGGAGGACGATCTCAAACGGATCCACTTCAAGTTCCCGCAGCCTCCGCGTTCCGGGCTGCGCGTAGCCACCTTGGAACACGTCCAGCAAGCTTACGGCGATCATGTCGTGTATCGGGACCTCAATTTCGAGGCCGAGCGCGGCCAACGGATCGTGCTGGTCGGTCCCAACGGCGCCGGCAAGTCCACCCTACTCAAGATTCTGGGCGGCGTGATTCCGATCCAGGGCGGGAGCTTCGAACTGGGCAGCAACGTGATAACCGGCTACTTCGCGCAAAACCGGCTCGATAACCTCCGCGCCGACGCGACGGTCTTCGACAACGTGATGGAGTTGCGCACCAACGAGAATCAGCTCACCGAACAACAAGCCCGCGCGATCCTCGGCGCTTTTCTTTTCCGCAAGGACGACGTGTTCAAGAAGGTTTCCGTGCTGTCCGGCGGCGAGAAATCGCGGCTGGCCCTGGCCCGACTGCTGGTCAAACCGCCCAATCTGCTCCTGATGGACGAGCCGACCACGCACCTCGACATGGCGTCAATCGACGCGCTGGTCAGCGCGCTGCAGAATTACGAGGGCACGCTGATCTTCATCAGCCACGACGTGTATTTTATTCGCGCGCTCGCCCGCAACGTCCTGCACGTCCATTCGGGCCGGCTCACGCCGTATGCGGGCGACTACGACTACTACCTGGAGAAATCTCGCGCGACCAACGAGCGCGCGGCGCTCACGGCCGGCTTCACCGATGCGCGGCCCGTGCAGGTGAAAGCGGCTGCCGCGCCCGAGCCCGCCCCCCGCAAGAAAACCAGCCCAAACGAGCTGAAGAAGCTGCGCATCGAAGTGGGCAAGCTGGAGCAACGCGTAGCCGAGCTGGAGACCAAGCAGTCCGAGCTCACGGCCGAACTGGAGGCCCCCGAAACCTACGCGAACAAGGGGCGTTTTCACCACCTCAACCGCGAACTCACCGTCATCGTCGATCAGATCGCCGCCGCCACCGCCGAGTGGGAGACCGCCGCGACCAAGCTGGCCGAGCTGGAAAAACCGTAGAGCGAGCCGCGTCGACCGCGACGCCGCCCGTGCGACTACCATGCCGTCCGGCGATCCGGAATGCCGTCGCTACGCGCCGATCACCTCGTCGATCAGCCGTGGCGCGGGGCCGGGCCGATCGCCGACCACGATCGCCTTCGCCAGCATCTCCTCGGCCTCCGCCAGCGCCTGCTCGTCATTCGCGTGGATCACGCCGAGCGGCGCGCCTGGCGCGACGTGCTCGCCGACCTTCACGAGTCCGCTCACGCCGACTCCCGGATCGACCTTGTCCTCGGCCTTCGCACGTCCGGCGCCCAACCGCAGCGCCGCCAGCGCGACGCCCATCGCGTCGACCTTCTGCACAAATCCTCCGCGCACCGCCACGAACGACTCCGTCAGCCGTGCGCGCGGCAGCCGGTTCAGATCCTCAACCACGCGCGCGTCGCCGCCCTGGGCCGCGATCATCTCGCCGAACTTCTTCAGCGCCGCGCCGCTCTTCACGCTGCGCTGCAGCTGGAACATCGCGTCGGACTCGTCCTTCGCCGCCCGCGCGAGCAGCAGCATCTGCGCCCCGAGCGCGTAGGTGACCTCCATCGTGTCCTCCGGACCCTCCCCGCGCAGGCACTCGATCGACTCGATCACTTCGAGCGCGTTGCCCACCGCGCGGCCCAGCGGTTGCTCCATCGCTGTGAGCACGGCCCGGGTCGGCTTGCCCATCGCAGTGGCAACCGACACCAGCGTCTCGGCCAACTGTCGGGCGGCGGCCTTGTCCTTCATGAAGGCGCCCGCGCCAAACTTCACGTCGAGCACCAGTACATCGATGCCCTCGGCAAGTTTCTTGGAGAGAATGCTCCCGCAGATCAGCGGAATGCACTCCACCGTGGCCGTCACGTCACGCAATGCATAGAGCTTCTTGTCCGACGGCGCCAGCTCCGCCGTTTGCCCGATCAGGCACAGCCCGAGCTTTTCCACCTGCGCCCGATACTCGCTCATCGAGAGCCCGACCCGGAAACCCGGGATCGCCTCGAGCTTATCCAGCGTGCCGCCGCTGTGGCCCAAGCCGCGCCCGCTGATCATCGGCACCGCCACGCCGCATGCCGCGACCATCGGCGCGAGGTGCAGCGAGATCTTGTCGCCGACGCCGCCGGTCGAGTGCTTGTCCGCCTTGCGCGATCGCACATTCGACAGATCGGCCACGACGCCCGAGTGCATCATCGCGTCGGTGTAGGCAACGGTTTCCTCGCGGTTCATCCCGCGCAGGAAGATCGCCATGAGCAGCGCGGAGAGCTGGTAGTCCGCCCAGCTGCCGTCGGTGGCGCCGCGCACGAACGCGCCGATCTCCTCGCGCGTCAGCGCGTGGCCGTCCCGCTTGCGCGCAATGATGTGTTGGGGAAACAAGCTCATGCCGCACTGCAGCACCGCCGCGCGCCCGACGCAATCGCGCCGTGCCGGTCTCCGCGGCAGTGTCTCAGCGCGGCGGGAGAAACTCCGCAATATGGGGGATCTCTTTCACCCGCCGGCCACCGGCCCGACGCGCCAGATAAGGATCCTCCTCGGGCACCAACTCGACCTCCTCGTCGCCCGCGGTGCCGTCTTGCTCGTCGACTTCCTCGCCCTCCGCATCGGTTAACATCCAGTCCTGATCTTCGTCGAACAGATGCGACATCCGCCGCGCCTGCGGCTCGAGCACCAACCCCGGATTGCGCACGCGGTCGGCTTTCACGAACTCGAACAGCGTCGGGAGGAACTGCTTTTTGAACCGGCCCTGAAAATCGCTCAGCCACTTGTTCTCCACGCCTTCGCGCCGGTTGAGCAGCACGACATCGGAGAAATGCACACACGCGTCAAACCACGCGAGCAGCGGCGGGTTCTTCTCGGCGAGCTGGCAGTCGATCACGCAGAACACCCGCGCCAGCTCGCCGCCCTGCGCCTCGAGCCACGGCTTGAACACTTCGATCTGGTCCACCGGATTCGTCCGGCCATCCGTCACAAAAAACACATGCGTCGCTTCCTCCGGCAGGCTGCCTTCGATGAGCGCACCCGTCCACTTCCAGTAATCGACGCGCGGCAGCGGCGTGGCCGTGGTCTCCGGGTTCTCGGCGTCGGAAACCAGCACCGCCGGCCGATCCGTCTCGGCCAGTCCGCCCTCGATGAGGTCGGCGACCAGCGCGCGGCGGCCCGAGCCCGCGGTGCCGAGGATCAGATAAACCAGCGGTTTCTCTGCGCTATTCATTTGGCGGCAAGAAGGCGCAAGAGCCGCAAAAAAGAAAACCAATTCGCGAGCCAGCCAGATGCGGCCAAGCCGGGCCACCGCTCGCGCCCGCTAGAACTTGAACGTCCCGCACTGCGCCGACTGGCGCATCCAGTGGTCAACCAGTACCAGCGCGGTCATGGCTTCGACGATCGGTACCGCCCGCGGAAGCACACACGGATCATGACGACCGCGCGCGGCCAGTTCGGTGTCCGCGCCGTGCACGTCCACGGTTTGTTGCGGCTGCAGGATCGTCGCGGTCGGCTTGAACGCCACGCGGAACACGATCTCCGCGCCGTTGCTGATCCCGCCCTGCACGCCGCCCGAATGATTCGTCGTGGTCGTCACCCGGCCGTCGCGCATCACGAACGGGTCGTTGTGCTCCGAACCTTTCAGCCGGGTGCCCGCAAACCCGCTGCCGATCTCAAAGCCCTTGGTCGCCGGCAGCGACAGCATTGCCTTGCCCAGATCGGCTTCGAGCCGGTCAAACACCGGTTCACCCAATCCGGCCGGCACGCCACGCACGCGGCACTCGATCACGCCGCCGACCGAGTCGCCCTGGCTGCGCACCGCTTTGATTCGTTCGATCATCGCCGCCGCGGTCGCTGCATGCGGACAACGGATCGGCGTGGCTTCCACCTCCTCGCGCGACGGAAACGCCGTGAGCGCCGGCACACAGATATCCTGAATCTGCGTCACGAACGCCCGGATCTCGATCCCTCCCGCCAATCGCAAAATCTTTTGCGCGATCGCCCCTGCAGCCACGCGTCCGATCGTCTCGCGGGCTGAGCTCCGGCCGCCGCCGCGGTGATCGCGAATCCCAAACTTGGCCTGATACGTGTAGTCGGCGTGCGAGGGTCGGAATTTTTCCCGCATCTCCGCATAAGCTTCCGGCCGCTGGTCCGCATTGCGCACCATCATCGTCAGCGGCGTGCCCGTGGTTTTTCCTTCGAATAGCCCGGAGAGGATCTCGACTCGATCCTCCTCCTTCCGCGGCGTGACGATGTCGCTCTGGCCCGGCCGACGGCGGTCCAGTTCGGTCTGAATCTCCTCTACGCTCAGCGGCAGGTTTGGCGGGCAACCGTCGACCACTACGCCCACGCTGGCCCCATGGCTTTCGCCCCAAGTTGTCACCGTGAACAGTTTTCCGAAGCTGTTGGGCATAGGTTTTGCGGTGCAAACCTTGAGCGGAATTGTCCCCGGGTGAAAGCCTAGGTTTTCATTTGGCCAAAACCTAAGGCAACATTGCCGCCGAAAGCGCGTCACAGCACATCGCCGTTTACATCACGGGTTCTTTCGCCTCTGATTTGTGTTCCTGTAGCCGGCCGCTTTACTCCACCGTTCTTCCTGCATGAGCCTGCGCTTCTTTCGTTTCGCCCTCGTCTTGTCGCTAGGTGCCTTCGCGTTTTCCCTCCATGCGCAGCAGCCGGAACCCGCCGCCGGCCCTGCGGCGGCCGAGGAGATGGTCGGTCCGATCAAGCTGCCGGATGCCGACATCGACACGGTCCTCGGGCTGCTCGAAATCTACACGGGGCGCAGCATCCTGCGTCCGCAACAACTCCCGACCGCCACCTACCGGGTGGTGATCGACCGAAAGGTCACCAAGTCCGAAGCGATCATGGCGTTGGAGACGGCCCTGTCGCTCAACCAGATCGGCGTTGCCCCACTCGGCGACAAATTCCTGAAAGTCGTCGCGCTCTCCCAGGTGAAAACGGAGGCGCCCGAAATGATCGAGGGCTCCACGCTGGGGTTGGCGCCAAGTGGTCGCGTGGCCACGAAGCTGTTCCAGCTCGATTTTCTGCGCGTCAACGAGTTCGTGCCGCAAATCACGCCGCTGCTCACCCCCGGCGTCGCCAACGGCGTGGTGCCGCTCGACAAGGCCAACGCCGCGCTGATCACCGACACCGTGAGCAACCTGCAGCGGATCGAGATGCTCCTGCAGCAACTCGACAAACCCAGCATGGCCGGGCTCACGCCGAAGTTTTACCAGCTCAACTTCACCAAGGCCAGCGACCTGGTCACAAAGCTCCGCGGCATGTTCCAGGGCCCGCTGCAAAACCAGCTCGGCAGCTCCATCAGCTACAACGCCGACGATCGCACCAACCAGGTCATCCTGCTCTCGGATCCACGGCAGCACCCGCTCTTCGACGAGCTGATCGCGAAGCTCGATGTCCGCGCCGAGCCGAACACGCGCAACGAGGTCATCTACCTGAAGCACGCCTCTGCGAAGGATGTCGCGCCGCTGCTCAGCCAGCTGGTCTCCGGCCAAAACACCGCCGCACAGAAAGCCGCCGGCACCAGCGGCTCCGTGCGCGCGCCCGTTCCTCAGCCCAATCAGCCGAACCAGGCCGCCACACCTGACGCCGCGGTGGCGCTCGCGGGTGCGACGGTGGATACCAATGAATTCAGCAGCTACATCACGATCCTGCCCGACGAGCGCAGCAACTCGATCGTGGTCTCGGGCACCGTCGACGACATCCGGTTGATTCGCGACTTGGTCGAGAAGGTGGACATCCTCCTTGCCCAAGTGCGGATCGAGGTGATCATCGCCGAGGTCACGCTGGATGACTCCAACAAAACGGGCCTCAGCGCGCTGAACCTCACCGTCGCCACGCCCCAAGGCAGCTCGCAGGGCACGCACATCACGAATTTCGCCGGCAAAGTCGCCGGCTGGGACATCTCGCAGGGCGTGGTCAACCCGCTCGCGTTCCAAGCCGCGCTCGGCGACGCGGGTACACGCAGCAACGTGAAAATCCTTTCGGCTCCCACGATTGTCACGACGCACAACAAGGAGGCGCAGATCCTCGTCGGCGAATCGCTGCCGATCATCACCGGCATCTACACCACCGCGGTGGGCTCGACCACGCCCACGGAACCCGGCTTCGCGCAGAACCAGCAGGTGACCTACAAGGACATCGCCATTGACCTCAAGGTCACGCCGCTCATCGGCGACGACGGCAGCATCCAGCTAAAGATCGACCAAAAGGTCGACGACGTGGTCCGCACCATCTCCATCAACAACAGCGACCAACCGGTCATCGGCCGGCGGCAGGCGACCTCGTTCATCAACGTGAGCGACGGCCAGATCGTCGTGCTCGGCGGTTTACAGCGAACCGCAAACACCCGCGGCCGGAACAAGCTCGGATTCCTCGTGGAGATTCCGATCCTCAGCCACTTGTTCGGCGCCCGGACCAATTCCGTGCGACGCACGGAACTGCTGCTCTTCATCCGCCCGCACGTGATCGCGCCGGACGCGGGCACCGCGGATGCGACGAACACCATCAATTCGCTCTCGAACAAGGAGCAGATCAACCAGTACCTCAGCGATCCCTCGAAGCAGCCGAAGGAAAAGCTGATCGAGAAACTGAAGTAACGGCGACGTTCGTTCGCCGTCTGTGCTCCCATGCCCGCGCTGTCCACGGATCTCCTGCCCTCCTCGCTGACCGCCCAGCTCAGCGAATCCCAACGCCAGGCCGTCGCCGAGGCGCCGCGCGACAAACGGCTGACTGTTCTGGCGGGCGCGTTGAACCTGCCGGAACCCGCGGCGCTCTCCGCGCTGGCGTCCGCCTCCGGACTCGATGTCGCCAGCAATCTCGAGGCCGACCCCGCCTCCCGCGGATTGCTGCCCGCGCGGCTGGTGCACGACTTTCAGATCATCCCGATCAAGTTCGGTGCCGAGAGTCCAGAGTCCAGAGCTGAGAGCCCGAGCCTCGATGATTCTGGCTCTCAGCTCTCAGCTCTGGACTCTCAGCATCCCCTTCACCTCGCCACCTCGTGGCTGCCGGACGACGTCATGGTCGACTGGCTGCGCACGTTCACGCCGCGCCGTCCGGTGTGGCACCTCGCCGTGCCCGAGCGAGTCCGCCAGCTGATCATCGAGAACTACGGCGTGGGCTCCGGCTCGCTCGAGGACGGCGACGACGGCTACGTCGCGCCCGAGGTCGTGCAACAGGCCGAGGAAGTCGTCGACGAGGAGGCCGCGGTGGTGCGCTTCGTCAGCGACGTGATTGCGCAGGCGGTCGAGGACCAGGCGACCGACATTCACTTCGAGCCACAGGAAGGCCAGCTCCGGATCCGCTACCGCGTCGATGGGTTGCTCGTGCCGGTGCCCGTGCCGGAGAACCTGCTGCGGTTTCAGGACGCGATCATCTCGCGCCTGAAGATCATGGCGCGGCTCAACATTTCCGAGCGCCGGCTGCCCCAGGATGGCCGCATCAATTTCCGCGCCGAGAACACCGTCCTCGACATCCGCGTCTCCACGATTCCGACCATCTACGCCGAGTCCGTCTCGCTCCGTCTGCTCAACCAGAAGAAGGAGGCCTACTCGATGGACCGACTGGGGATGAGCGCCGAGGAGCAGGCGCAGATCTCGCAGGTGCTCGATTACCCGCACGGGATCATCCTCGTCACCGGTCCCACCGGCTCCGGCAAGAGCACTTCGCTCAACGCGTTTCTCCGGAAGATCAACTCCACCGACCTGCGGATCATCACGATCGAAGACCCGATCGAGTATGAGGTGCCCGGCGTGAACCAGATGCAGGTCCGGCCGGAGATCGGGCTGACCTTCGCCGATGCGCTCCGCCACGTGCTCCGTCAGGACCCCGACGTGATCATGGTCGGCGAAATCCGCGACAAGGACACCGCCGAGATCGCGATTCGCGCTTCGCTCACGGGCCACTTGGTTTTCTCGACACTGCACACGAACGACGCGCCCGGCGCGATCACGCGGCTCGTCGACATGGGCATCGAGCCGTTCCTCGTTGCGTCAGCTATCGAGCTGGTGATCGCACAACGACTCGTCCGCCGGCTTTGCCCCGTGTGCTCACGCGACGAGCCCGCAAACAAGATCAAGCTGCGTGAAAGCCTCTCGATCCTCGGCTGTCCAGCCGAGGAGGCCGACACGGTCGAGGCGCTCAAGGCGCCGGTCGGCTGTGACCGTTGCCGCGGCACCGGCTACCGCGGTCGGATCGGGTTGTTCGAGATTTTCCGGCTCAACGACGAGATGCACGAGCTGGTGTTGAAGCGCGAAAGCACCCGTACGCTGGACGAATGCGCGCGCCGTCACGGTATGCGCACGCTTGGCCAGAGCGGCTGGGAAAAGGTGAAGGCCGGCTACACCACGCTCGACGAGGTCCTGCGCGTCGTCACGGTCGCCGAGAAATAGTTCGGCCTTATCCTTACAGGAGGCCGCAGAGGAAGCAGAGAAAGGCAATGCACCCGCTCTTTCCCAAGGCGTCGAAGCGCACGGAAACAATAATCGGCGCGGCGATTGAAGTGCATCGAGACAAAGGGGCAGGCTTGATCGAATCGATTTATGAATGGTGTCTGCTGCGCGAGCTCGACCTACGTCGCCTTACGGCGACAAACCAGAAAGCCGTCCGGATCGCCTACAAGGGTTTCACGAAAGACGAACCGTTACGGTTCGACGTGTTGGTCGAAGACTGTGTCTTGGCGGAAGCCAAATCCGTTGAGAAGATTCTTCCGATGCACAAGGCACAGCTTTTAAGCTATATGAAGCTACTGAACATCCCTCTTGGCCTGCTGATCAATTTCAACGTCAGCAAGCTGACCGACGGGATCTCATGGCTCATCCTTCCAGGCGCGGATTCGTAGACCAAGCATCCTATGTCTCTGCTTCCTCTGCGCTCTCCTGTGAAAACAGAATCGGTTTCAGACCTCTCCTTTTACAGGCCGCCGATGGATACGTGAAACTCCGTTGATTATGCCCCGCTTCACCTATACCGCACGCGACCGCTCAGGGCAGACCGTGTCCGACGCGGTCGAGGCGCCCAGCCGCCGCGATGCCCTCCGGCTGCTCGCCGCGCGCGGGTTGCACGTCATCAGCGCCAGCGACGCATCGCCCGCGCCCGTCAACGGCCGCGGTCGTTCCGCCAACGGCGCAGCCACGCCCTCGCCGCGGTTGGAGCGCCGCCGCAACGTCGCCCGCGCCCAGCGACTGCCGTTTCTCGAATCGCTCCACGATCTCACGACCAGCGGCATGTCCGCGGGCGAAGCCGTGCGGCTGCTCTCGACCCGCATCAAGGAGCCCGCGCTGCGCGCGCTCTGCTCGGCGCTGTGGGAACGGCTGAGCGAAGGCGCACCGCTCTCGCGGGCGATGTCGGACTTCCCCGCCGTGTTCGACGCCGCCACGGTCAACCTCATCCAGGCGGGCGAGGCCACGGGCTCGCTCAACGAGACGCTCGACCGGCTGATCACCCACCTGAACGAGCAGCGCGAGCTGCGCCGGCAGCTGGTCGCCGCGCTGGCGTACCCGATCTTCATGGTCGTCGTCGCGACCGGCGTGATCCTGTTTTTCCTGTTCTTCCTGCTGCCGCGATTGCAGGTCCTGCTGACGTCACTCGGCGGGGAGCTGCCGATGTCCACGAAACTGCTCGTGGGGCTCGCCCAATTCGCCCTGCACTACGGGTTGTTCGTTGCTCTCGGACTCGTGCTCGGCGCCATCGCTTTCTGGCGCTGGCGGCACACCGAGCCAGGCCGCCAGGCGACGGACGCATGGCTGCTCAAGCTGCCGGTGGTCGGCCCGTTCGTGGTGTCGCAGACCGTGCTCGCGTTCAGCCAGACGCTCGGCGTGCTGCTCGCCAACGGCATCACCGCCGCCGAAGCGCTGCGGATGACGGAGCGGCAGATCGCGAACCGCGTGCACCGGCGCGCCTTCGACGAGGCCACCGCACGCGTGCTCGAGGGCGAGGCGCTGTCGCTCGCCCTCGGCCGCACGGGGTGCTTCCCCGATCTCGTGCTCGACCGGCTCGCGGTCGGTGAGAACACCGGCAATGTAGTGCCCAGCCTGCGCGACATCGCGCGGAGTTATCAGAAGATCGTTTCGAACCAGCTCAACCTGTTCACCAAGGTGATCGCCAGCGGCGTGCTGCTGCTGGTGTTCGTGCTCGTCGGCTTCATCGCGTTCGCGATCGTCAGCGCCGTGTTCAAGGTCAGCGGCAGCTTCAAGCTGGGCTGATGCTCGTCGTCCGGTGTACGCGCTCGAAACGGAAATGCCCTCGTCGCCAGGCAACGAGGGCATCGGACGCCAAATGGGCGGTCAGCCGCCGAGAGATGGGGCTTATTGATACACGACCAGCTGATTGGTGACGTCCTGTCCGTCGCGCTGCAGCACGGCCTGATTCGTCTGACGCACCAACGTGGTGCCGCCTGAATCGCTGCCGGCCGTGAAAGCGAGTTGTGTCATTCCGCTCACCTGCACGGGCTGGCCGTTGTTCTGCGCGAGGTCGCCACCCGTGATCCGGACGTTCGTCGCGGTGCCGAGCAGGATGACCGGCTTGGCGTTGTCGAACGCAGAGATGTCACCGATAAACACCGGCCCGTCGAACGTCACGCCGGGCGCGTAGACTCCGGTCCACCCAGCGGACGCGAAGTAGGTGGCATTGGACGTGCGCACGCCGCCGAACCGGCCGTTCGTGCTCGAGATCGCAATGAACGCGATATCCGCGATGCCATCATACGCCGTGCTGCCGTGGCCCTGGAACAGCGAGCTGCCGTTGTTCGCGGGGTTGTTGGTCGTCGAGTTCGGCGCTTGGAGAATATTGTAGGCGCCGGTCGGATCGAACGCGGTGGCGCGACCGACGGTGAATACGGACACGTTGGTGTTCTCGTTGGCGCCAGTGATCACGATGCCCGCATGGCCCTTCATGTAGTTGACGGCCTGGTTGTAGTTCACCGGCGCTGCTGGACCCGAAGAGCCGCTCAACACCAGCGACAAAGTCCCCGGCCCGCTGAACTCCACCTGCACGATATCATTGTCGGTATCGATGTAGGAAGTGCGTGTGACCTGACCGGTATCGGCCGTGATCGTCTCCGCAACGCCGATCAGCAACACCTGGTCGAAGATGTTTCCGTTCGGATGCACGATATTGACGGGTTGCAGCTCCTGGCCATCGCCGACGACCTTGCTCGTCGTGGCCACGCCGACCATCGCCGCCTGGCTCGTGGCCGAACCTGCCGAATTCGTCGCGACGGCCGCGTAGAGTCCGGCGTTCGCCGGTTGCAGGTTCGCGAGCATCAGCGAGGCGCTCGTTCCGCCCGCGACATCGGCACCATTGCGCCGCCATTGCAGCGTCGGCGCGGGCGAGCCCGACGTGGCGACGGTGAGGGTGACGTTCGCACCGACATTGCCACTCTGATTTTGCGGTTGAGTCGTGATTGCGGGCGCCGAAGCCGCCGCGCCGGTGACGTTGATCGTGAAGGTGTAGACCGGCGTCGTGTTGCCGGTCGGCGTGTCCCGTGCGCTGAGATTGATGTTGTAGCTGCCGGCTGTGGTGGCGGTACCGGAGAGGAGCAGCTGCGCGGCGTTGATCGTGCCGGACGTGGCGCCGCCGTTGAAGGACAGGCCTGGCGGCACCGAACCGCTCACCGTCCACGTTTCCGGCTCCGACAGCGTGCCGGTGATCGCGAATCCGACGGACACGGTGGTGCCGACTGCGACCGAGAGCGGACTCGCCTGTGACGTCGACAACGCGGTGGCGCCGGCCAGCGAGTGCACGGTCCCGAGAGTCGCGGCCGCGGCGACGGAGGATTTGAGGAGCGCGCCGATCGGCGTGGACAGCACGAACTCCTCGGTCGCGACGAGCACGCGCACGACTGGGGCACGTTGCAGCAGGGCGATGAGAGCAGCAGTGGGCAGGTTGATCCATTGGAGCCTGCGCTTGAACGCGGGAGACACTTTCATGGGGAGAAGGGAAATTTCCGGGCCTGGGCGCACCACGCGCCCGTCGAGGACGCAGAGTCTGCGTGACGAGGCTGCGGAAGAAAGCGGCTGACCGTAACAGGGCTGTTACCGGCCGGCGCTGAATGCGCTCTCGCGGTCGCGCGGCTGATTCCGCCGAGGCGGAGCGCCTTGCCTCGAGGCGCTGCTCGCCGACCGGAAACGCGGAAGCGCAACGGGCGATGCGCGCCAGCGGCCTAGAACCTCACCGTGAGCTGCAGCGCAGCGAGGTGCCCGAGTTCGCGCGCTTCACCTTCCAGCTGTTCCACGCTGTATTGTAGTTTTAGCTGCGCGTGGGCGGAGAGTCGGTAGCTCGGCCCGATATCCAGCCGCCGGGTGTTCGTGCCCCAGCGCGTGGACGGGAGCGCCGGGCCACTCATTCGGCCGTAAAGTTGCTCGTTCCAGCGCACCGCGCCCGCCCATTGCGGGGTGAACTTGTATTTCGCCTCGACGTAATAGGAAAACACCTCGGCATTGCCCACCGTCGGAATCGTGAACCGCACCTGGAAAAATTCCGCCCAGAGCTGGAAATGGTGCCAGGCGAAACCGAGATCCTGCGCGAGCATCTCCTCCCGGTAGTCGCCGAGCTTGCGGCCGGGCGCCAGCGTCGGCGTGGCGTCATCCTGCAGATAGGTGCCGCGGCTCGCGGAAACGCCGAACGACCACATCGCATTCGGCCGGAAGCCCACGCGCGCCGCCACGCTCGGATGCCGGAACTCGAACGCATCGTAATCCCACAAGCGCGGCCGCGATGAAACCGCCGCGTCCTTCAACTCGGCCGCAAACGACAGCCGCCCCCGCTCGCCCGCCACCGCGACGCCCGTCACGTAGACGGGGCCCCAGAGCAGTGGCAGCCGCAGCGGTTTGTCCCGCGCAGGAGCCCCGGCCGGCAGTCGCGGGCGGACATGCGCCCAGCCCAGCAATTCTTCGGCTGATCGCGCCGCGGCTGCATCCCAGATCCCGGTGAGTTGCTCGTAGGCGAGCGGCGCGGTCACGAAAGGATTGTCCCACGATCCGTGGCGGCCGACCCAGTTGCCGACGATCGTCGCAAACTTGCCCACCTGCATGTTGAAGCGCACGTCAGGCCACGGAATCACCCGTACGGCATATTCATCGAGCCGGCCGCGCAATCGCCGGCGTCCCGGATCGAATCCGCGATCGGTGCGATGCTGCACGAAGGCGTAAACGTGCTCGCCCCATTGCGCATCGAGAAACGTGGTGAGCCGCGGACTGAAAAGCGCCTCGCCCGGCGAGCCGATCAGCCCGGACGCCGGTTGCGAAAACTCGAATCCCTCGAGATCGAGTGTGCCACTGATTCGCGCCCGCGCATAGCCGTCCGCGGAGCTGAACTCCAGCGCCTCGCCGAGCCGGTCGAACCACGCGTCGGAGGCCCGCACCGGCGCGCTGGCGCTCAGTAGCAGGCAGATTCCGAGCGGCGCGTACCGCCCCGAGAGGCAAGCCGCTCGCGCCGCGCGCGCCCGCCACGGCGCGCCGGAGCGGCTGGAGGGCGGGCTGAAGCGAGCTCGAGGCATGAATCTCCTCTAGAGTCGCGTCGGTTCGAGTCGAGCCAGACGGAAGCTGACCTGAAACTCGGTCCAGCCCGCTTCCGACCGCAACAGCCGCAGGTCGCCACCATGCAGCCGCGCCAGTTCCCGCGCCAGGTTCAATCCGAGCCCGTAGCCGGGCACGTTCTCTCCCACTGCGCCGCGATGAAAACGTTCGAAGATGTGCTCTTGCGCGGCGGGCAGGATCGTCTTGCCGGTGTTGCCCACGACCAGGAAGACCGCGCCCGTTTCGGCGCGGGTGGTGATGCGCACGCGGCCGCCCGGCTCGTTATACTTCCGCGCATTTTCGAGCAGGTTCTGAAGGATCAGTGAAAGATAGCGCTTTTCGCCCTCGACCATGAGATCCGGCGGGTAGTCGCTCTCCACCGTCAGATCGAGGTCGTCGCTCTGGGCGCTAAGATCATCGAGCGCGGCCTCGATCATCTGGCTCAGGTTCACCGGCCCAAAGTCGATCTTCAACCGGCCGGCGTCCATGCGCGAAAGCAACAGCAAGTCCTCGATCACGCCCGAGAGCCGGTAGGTTTGATGAATCAGCGTGGAAATCTCATGGCACTCCTCCGCCGTGAGATTCTCCCGGGCCAGCAACTCCTCGAGTCCGGCGCGCAACACCGTGACGGGCGTTTTCAACTGGTGCGATGCGTCCGCGGAGAAACGCGCCGCCCGCTGCAGCTCCTCGTGGGTTAGCTCGAGCGCCGCCTCGGCTTTCTCCCGCTGCGCGCGATTTTGAGCGGAGTCCACTACCAACGCCTCGACCGGCCGCGCGAACCGGCGCGCGAGCAGGTGACTCGCGCCAAAACCGGCCAGCAGCAGCGCAGCCGCCACGGCGACGATTCGCCAGAGCGATTCGCGCTGGCGCCGCTGAAGTTCTTCGAGCGGATAAACGCAGACTTCATAGGCCGGCGCGTAAGCGGAACCTGGATTCAGCTGCTTGTAAAAGAGCAGATGCGGCGCGCCCGCGGTCACGGTGGCCAGACTGCGCGGCGGGCCGCCGGCCGCGACGGCGCGCGCCACCTCGGCCGCCAGTTCCGCCGGTCCGGCCGCGGCCGGCCGATCGAGGTGCAGCCGACCGTTGAGCCACAACCCGCGCTTGATGCCGCTGCCAAGTGCCTCGTCAGCAAACGCGATCCGCTTGAATCCCAGCACCAGCGCGGCGAGCACCTCGCCGGTTTCGTTCGAGACGATCGGCAGCCCGATCACTTCCGCGAGATCATCATGCCCGACGGCGGTCTCCCGCAGCAAATAGCCCAGCTGCTGCCGCTCGGGCGCGGCGGGGAGCGACAGTTGCGCTTCCTCCCTGGGCGTCAGCATGCCCACGTCACGGGCGTTCGGCGGGGGAATCGGCGCGCCATGCCGGTCGAGAAACCGATAAAACTCCGCGTGCAGCCCGTACCGGCCCGAATCGTCCGCGCTCGCCATGATGTCGCGCAGTTCGTCCCGGGCGCTCGGATAGAGCAGATCCAGCGCGTTGTCCTCGAACGCGGCGTGGATGCGCGGCCGGCGCACCAGCAATCGACATCGCTCAGCCAGGGCGGCGTCGCGCAACTGCTGCACGTTGTGCAGCGCCGCGAGCTGCGCCTGGAAATCGCGCTGCAACTCCAGTTCGAACGCGCCCGCGACGCTGCGCTGGGTGAAGTAGAGCGTCACGCCGGTCACCGTCACGATCACCACCATCAGCGCCGCAAACAACTTGGCGCGAAAGCGGGCCACCCCGGCCGGCTGCGGCTCTCGCGTCGCGATCACGGGAAGTCGATCCGCAGGACCGCGCCGTCGGTCAGCTCCACCGGTTTCTCCAGCGTCGTTTTGCTGTTCACCCACGCCTTCAGCACGTAGCGGCCCGCCGGCAGCCCGCCCAGCCGGAAGTCGCCCGTGGCCTCCGTCACCACGAAGTGCGGCGTATCCAGCACGAGGATGATGCCCCGCATGTGTTCATGGATGTCGCAGCGCAGCGTGACCAGGCCGGGCACGTCGAAAACCTGCGACGGCACCGGGCGCTCGTCCGGCCGGTAGCGGCCGAGATCGAAGCGCTTCGGCGCCGAGTAGGAGAAGATGTTGTGGTAGATGTCGTCGAGATTGGGGAACTCCACCCGCGTGCCGACCTGGATCGGGAGCAGCGAGGGCACGAACGCGAGGTCTTTCTGCGGCAGCTGCACCACGCGCGGCTCGGTGGCCGGCGGGAACGCGCCCTCGAGGTAAACCACCGCGAGCGGCGGATTCGTCGACACCACGCCGCCGCGGCTCACGATCTCGTAGCGCTGGTTGATGACCGGCCGCCGCGGCGAGTCCGGCAACGCTACCCGCCCCTCGATCACCACGTCGGCGCGGAGCGCGCCCGCCAGAAGGCACAGCGCCACGCCCACCGCACGCCAGGTTGCCGTGCTCATGCCACGGGCCCCCGGATGGTGTAGCCGATCGAACGGAGGGTGTGAATCAGCGGAGCGTTGAAACCGGAGTCCACCTTCTTGCGCAGTCGCGCGATGAAGATTTCGACCGTGCGCGTGTCGTACTGATGATCGCGTTGCCAGACCCGTTCGCACAGTTCCGTGCGGGAAAACACGCGACCCGGCTCCTGCATCAGCACCTGCAGGACGTCGAATTCGCGGGGCGAGAGTGCCACCGGCCGCGCGGCACGGCTCACGCGGCGGTGCTGCACGTCCATCTGCAGATCGGCCACCTTAAGAAAATCCGCCGCCGTGGGAGTAGCCCCGCGCCGGCCCAGCGCCTCGATGCGCGCGACGAGCTCATCGAGGGAAAAGGGTTTCGGCAGATAGTCGTCGGCGCCCGCCTTGAGGCCCTTGACGCGGTGTTCCACTTCGCTGCGCGCCGTCAGGATCAGCACGCGGGCCGGCGAATTGGCTTCGCGCAGCCGCGCGAGTACCGCCAAGCCATCGACGCCCGGCAGGTTCAGATCGAGCACGACCAAATCGGGTGGGTCGCGCAGCACGGACTGCAGGCCCTTTTCGCCGTCGAGCTCCGCGCTCGCAACGTGGCCGTGCCGCGTGAGCGCGCGCACGATGTGCCGCGCCAGTTGGGCTTCATCCTCAATGACGAGAATACGCATGGTGGAAACGGGACAGCGCCATCGCAGCGGAGCAGCGCCGGGGGAACGAAAGACAGATATGCGCCGGGGCCGCGTTCGCAAGGCGGCCGTTCGCCCCGTGCCGTGTCATCGGCATCGGTCCGGCGGCGCGATCGGGCTCAGTTGCAGCCGCAGCCACTGCCACCGACGCCACGACCGCCGTGCGCCGCTTCGCGCGAGAAAAATGTGTGCTCGGCCGCGGCGGTCGCGAGCGGGTCGCGGTCCGGGCGCATGGCATACTCGGTGAACGTCGCGCGCTCCCACGGCTGCACCCGCACCGTGCTGCAGCCGGCGCCGGCGAGCGCGAATCCGAGGAGCGTCAGCGCGCAACCAACGGCTTTGCGGTTGGAGTTTGTTTTCATGACGAGTTCCTCAGGCCTGCTCAGCCAAAAGTTTTTCAATCGACTGCTGCAATTCCCGCTCCGTCGCGGCCCCGTGGAAACCTTGATGAATCGATCGGACGCGCCCGTCGCGCCCGATCAGATAAGACGTCGGCATCGCCGGAACCTTGACTGCGCGCACGAGGTTCTGCGCCTGATCAAGCACGGTCGTGAACGGCGGCTGCCATTTCTTCACGAACGCGGCGTAGGCCGCCGGTTTTTCATCCACGCTCACGGCCACGATCACGAATCCTTTCTCCGCAAACGCCGTGTGGAGCCGGCTGAACGCCGGGAACGAGGCCTTGCACGGCGCACACCACGAGGCCCAGAAATCCACGAGCATCACGCGACCCGCCGAATCCGGCAGTTTGCCTTCGGTGAGTCCCATCGTCGCGAGGTTGGGAAATGCGTCGCCCACCGCGATCTGCGCCCGGGCCAAACCGGGCAGGCCCAAGAGCGCAAAAACCAGTGCGACGAATCCGCCGCGGAGGCCGCGCGCGAACGCGGCCGGGAAAGTGGAGCTAGGAAACGACATGGTTGAAGAATCCGCGGGTTTGCGCCCGGGCGCTTTCGGTGATGATCAGTCCCTCCGCGCCCGGGAACGACTGGATGAACTCGAGGCCTTTGGTCGCGCCCAGAATGAACGCGGTGGTCGACAGGATCCCCGCGTGCAGGCACGTGCCGGCGATCACCGTCGCTTGCCGGCAACCGTTCGCCACGGGGCGGCCGGTGCGCGGGTCGAGAATGTGTCCATAGCGGCGCCCACCGATCACAAATCTTCGCAGATAATCGCCGGAGGACGCGACGCCGCGGTTCTGCGTCAGCGCCATGCTCGCGGAGTGCGTGCCGGGCCGCTGCGGATCCTCTAGCCCGATGTGCCAGGCGGGTCGATCGGGCGGCCGGCCGATTCCGCGAAGATCATGCCCGAAATCCACCAGCACCCCGGTGATGCCGTGGTCGATCGCAATCTGCGCCACCACGTCCACAGCGTATTCCTTGCCGAAGCCGCCAAAATCCAGCGCCATCCCGGGCTGCGGTAGAAAAATCCGGCCTGGCTCGCGCTGCACCTGCATCCAGCCCACGAGCCGGTGCGCCGCCTCGACCGCAGCGTCGCTCGGGAGTTCGGGCTGTTCGGCTTTGTAATTCCAGAGCCGAATCAGCGGCAGCATCGTCGGATCGAGAATCCCCTGGGTGAGAAAATGCAGCGTGTCGCAGAGCGCGAGGAGTCGTTCCGCGTCGGCGTCGATTTCGACCCAGCTCATTCCGGCCGCAGCGTTGATGCGACTCACGAGACTGTCGGGCCGGAAGCGGGAATATTTCGCCTCAAAAGCCTGCACCCAGCCCAGCGCCGCCTGCTCAAACGCCGCGCCGCGCGCCGCATCATCACAGTCGTATTGGATTTCGCAGTGCGTCCCGAGTGCGCCGAAAGTCATCCGGCGCAGCGGGCAGTGCGGTGTCGCCGCCGTCGGCGCGCCATAGACGTGTGCCACGAGAGTCATGAAGCCCAGGCTCACCATGTGAGACGCACCCCGACGTTCACCAACACGGCGCGGGGATATGCGCTCGGGGAGGTGAGGCCGTCCCGGCCGCGCATCTCGTAGCGTTCAATCGAGGCATCGAGCTGCCAGTGCTCCGTCAGCGTCGCGATCGCCTTCAATCCATAGGTGGTGCTGCGCAGCGCGGAGAGCCGGTAGTCGGCGGAAAAGAACGGCCCGGCGGGATTCGGTCGCTCGCCCGGCAGGATGTTCGTGCCCTCGAGATCGATCCGATAAAAATCCGCCGCGCTCTGCTGGTAGTAGCGGATTCCCGGGCGCAGCGTCAGCCGCGCGCCGAGCTGCTGGAACCACGCGAGTTCGACGGTGTGAGCGTTGGTCCCGAAGCTGTCATGGAACCACCGGTAGTTCGCCTCGACCGCGCCGTGCAGCGCGGGATAGGCGCGATTCACCGCGGCATAAGCGGTCCATTTGTCGCGCTCGTCGGGTCGGTTTTCCCCGAACGTCCGCGGCAGCACGACACCGGGAAAAATTTCCACGCGTTTCTGGATGAGCCGGTACGGATCGGCGTGAAAGCCTTCGCTGTGGCCGTAACCGAGATTGAACACCACGGAGGTGCGCGCATCGAGCAGCTGGGTGACGCCGGCGATCAGATCCGTGGTGCGTTTCTTCGCGCGTTCCGTCTGGTAAAACACCTTGATGTCGTCGTCCGTGCCGGCGACGCCGAGCAGCAGCGTGGTGTTCTTCTGGTTGAAATCGGTCAGCGTGTTCAACGACCAGCCCGTGGAAACGTAATCGCTCTCGCGGCTGTTCGCGGCACCGAGGGTGACGCCGATGCGCGGAAACTGCCGGAAAAACTCGGCGCCCCACGCCTTGCGTCGGTCGTGAATCGTCGTCAGCGGCACGGGGCCGCCCGGCGTTTCCGGCGGCTGGCCGGTCGGGGTGGCGCCCGCGATCGCGTCGATCACGCCGTTGACCCGCAGCCGCATGTCGGTGCCGATCGTCTGCTCGACGAGGCCGTAGTGCGACCGCACCGCGATGCGGTCGCCAGATTCGCGGTAGTCCGCGAACTTGTAGCTCACACCCGTCTCCGCCTTCGCGGACCGTTGCGGCACGACGAGCCACAACAGCAGCAGCCACACGGCGCGGAGCGGGGGGAAGGAAGACGGACGAAGGCGCATGGCTGGGAATCGCTTCCGCCGCAGCCGGACCTGCGGACCAGCGCGCAGCGGATGGATCCGAAACTCGCCACACCACATCCGACCCTCAAGCGGCCAACCGTAACGCTTTGGTCAGACTCAGGAAGGTCGCCGTGGCACGGGCGTCTCGCCCGTGGATTGAACCGCAACGGCGGCAATAGGCGGCGTGCCCGATACATCGGCACCACCGGTCACACCAATGGCGCGACTACCGGATGATCTCGACCGACGACACGCGCAGTTGCGCGTTGAGCTGCGCCGGGTTGGCCCGATCGGCCGAAAGCGCGAACTGCTCGATCCCTAGGTAAGGCGAGCGACTCGTGAGCTCAAGGTAGAACCGTTTAAGCGGCTCCCACTCCACCCGCGAGAGGTTGACTTGAACCGTATGCACCGCGAACTGCCGGCTGCGCTCCGTCTGCGGCGTATCGTTGGTAAAACGAAGATTGTGCTCCCGCGCGAGCGCGCTGAGATCCGCGACGAGCCTGGTCTCGTCGAGCGTCTTGGCCGGATCGAGATTCTGCACCGCCTGCGTCGCGCCCGTTTCGATCGCCGACTGGCTGGCGAGCCACTGCGCCTGCTCGGCGAGATCGTTGGTGAGCGCGCGATGCGCCTGCCAGGAGCGGTTGGCGCGTTGCGCGAAATTCGAGAGCCACATGGCCACGCCCAGCGCCACGAACGCCACGAGCATGAGCTTCTCGCGCAACAGCCGGCCAATGAAGAAGGCTTTCAGGGTTCTCATTGCGTGGCGGGCTTGATGGTTCCGGGACGGAACGTCAGCGCGAAGCTGAAGTTCGTCACGTTGTCGCGCGCGCGCTGATCGAGCACGTCGACTTTCTCCAGGCCGGGATCGCTGCTCAACGCGGTGCGGAAGGCTGAGACCGACGCTGGATTCGGCGTCGTCGCCTCGACCGTGAGCCCGTAGAGTCCGACGGAGGACGTGCGCACCAGCGTGACGTCGGCCGGCTTCTTGCCGACCACGAAGGTGATCATTTCCAGCGGCAGCAGCCGCTTCGAGGACAGCTCGTTGATGCGGGTGGTCAGGCTCTGCGCCGACATGATCCGCTCGACGACCGGGCGCTGGGCGTCCGCCTGCGCGCGGCGGGTCTGCTGCCAGAGCCCGTTCGCGAACAGCGCCAGTTCGCCGATCCCGAGCAGCACGAGCACGCCCACCAACGCGAGAAACGTGCGCCACAACAGCAGGTCGCGCGCACGGGCACGGCGCAGCCCCGCCAGCGCTGACTTGTCGCGGACGTCGAGCGCGTGCGCCACCGCGAGCGGAATCCGCGAGCGAAAAGCCTCCGCGCGAAACACGAACTCGCGCTCGTTCAGCGACGACTCAGGCTCGGGCGCCGCCGCCAGCACGACCGCGCGGCTGTCGAACGCCTCGCGCAACAGCTCGCCGCGCGCCAGCACGAGTTCGGCTTCGGGCGCCTGCGGATCAACCGGCCGGAACGCGACTCGGACCGGCACCGGACCCTGCTCCCAGTACAGCGCCGTCAGGCCTTCGGCCGAAGGAATCACCACGGCCGTGCCCGGCTGCACGGTGCCGCCGAGCAGCGCGGCGAAGGCGGGGATCACCAGCTCGGCATTTTCCCACGCGGCGGTTTGCTCCGTGGAGAACCGACGGCGATAAGCCGCAAAGACCAGCACGCGCTCCGCGCCCGGCGGCCAGAAGAAACCGTGATACAGCTGCGCGGGCGGAAACGGCGACAGCGTCTCGAGCGCGAGCTCCACCTGGGCCGCGACGTCAGCCGGCGTCGCCCCCGCGTCCACCGGCAGCGAACGCGTGAAGAACATCGCGTCCGGCAGCAGCACCACCCGCGGCGGCGGCGGGCCGGCTTTCAGCAATCTGAGCAGGGGGAGGGTCATGCCTTCGGTTCCGGTGCAGGAACCCGAGAAAATTCAGCATTCTCGGTAATTTCCAAGAGCGTAAATGGATAGTTCAGTTTTTTCGAGTCCGCGGCCGTTTCCGTGGTCCCGGCGGCTGATGCGGTTTTGTCCCCGGTGCTCGAACCGGTTTCACTTGAGGTGGCAGGGTCGGCCATCGGCGGCACGAACTTCGCGCCGCCCGGCGGAGCGACGACCGCCGAGAGCTGAAACGCCGTGCCGCCTTCGCGCACGGTGAGGCGGATGCGCAGCGCGGCGATCTCCGTCCCGTAGCCGTTGGGCAAGGACGGGACGCCGAGAATTCCGGCAGCGTCCGCGGTCGTTTGAAAAAAACCCGGGCCCTGCTGCGCGCGATCGCCGGTGCCGTGCAGATAATCGTTCAGTTGCTGCTGCTGGAAACGATCGAGCGAACCGAGCGCGAGCACCGCGTCGCCCGCGGCGCCGTTCAGGTTGGTCTGCTTGAAATCCAGCAGCGACATCGTCGCGACGAACCGATGCCAGAGTTCGTTCGGCCGGCCGGTCTCGTCGAAGAACGTCTCCCGCACGACTTCGATCGCGGCCAGCTCCGAGAAGCTGCGCAGCGAACGCTGCGGCGGGCCGTAGGGCAGCTCCGCACGTTCGTAGTCTGACGTGCGCGCGCGCGTCGCGACGTGGTCCTTGCGCATCCATTCGAGCAGCGCGTCGGTCAGGTTTTCCGCGTCGCCCTTCGTGAGCCCCCACTCCTCGAACAGATTCACGAGCGTCGCCGCCTCCACGTGGGGGAGGGACAGCTTCCCGCTCTCGTCCTCGAAAGCGATCTCGACCTGCAATCCATCGCGCGGCGCCCAGCCGGCGAACTCCAGCGGATCGCCCCACCCCTCGGCCGGGCTGCGCCAGCCACCGTTGACCAGCCGAAAATCCTCAAGCACGGCGAGCGTCACCTCGAGCGCGGAGTAAGCCTCGCGCCGCAGCCGGTTCGAGGCGATCTCGCGCGCCTCGACCAAGAGGTCGTCCTCCGCTTTCTCGGTGAACGCGATCAGCGCCGTCGCCGCAAACAGCACGGTGACCAGCACGATCACGAGCACCGAACCGCGGGAGGATAATTTCGATTTTTGATTTTTGATTTTTGATTTCAGCCCCTGACCGGGCGCGCGCGAGCTACGCCTACGTGGCTGCGCGAATCCAAAATCGAAAATCGGAAATCGTAACTTCATCAGAAGTTCGGCAGCCCTTGGCCGGTCACGGCGGGGAGAATCACGAAGGTTTCGCGCGTCAGCTTGCCGTAGGTGAACGTCAGTCGGAGCCGCTGCGGCGTCTCCAGCCGGCTCTGGTTGTCGCGCCGCAGCTGCGGCTCGTCCTTCCAGTTTTTGAAGGCCGGATCGTAGTAGAGATAGCTCATCGCCGTGACGAGTGGCGTGATCTGCGTCTCCCGCGGTGGATCCTCGGCGAAGCGTTTCTCCAGGCGCGAATGCCAGAGCAGCCAGAGCCCGTCACGATCGCGGAACTGCAGCGAGCACACGACCTCCGGGAGCGGTCGGTCGGGCCAGGTGAAGAGCCGGCACCCCTCGCGCAGCTCGAAGGTCAGCAGGTTGTCGGTCGGCCCGTTGGCGGGGCGGATCTCCTGGGCCGTGATCGCCGTCGCTCCCTGCTCGGCCGAGGGCGGCAGTGCGGCGGAACGCAGTTCCTGCTCGAGAAAGCGCGTGACGGCGCGCACATGCTGGTCGAACAAGCGCACGTCGGTGTTGCGACCCCACAGCTCGCCCATCGAGAACACAAGCGAGTTGAGCGCGACCAGCACGAGCCCAACCAATGACAGCGCGAGCAGGATCTCGAGCAGCGTGAACGCCGCGCGCGGGCTCGGGCACGCCGGGCGAAAGACAGGGATGCGGCGCGACGATCTCATTTCAGCTTCGCCCGCAGTTCCAGGATACGCTCCTTGGCGTCGGCCCGGAGCTTGGCCGTGTCGACGCCTTCGGACCAGGTGGGCCGCAGCAGCATGAATTGCTCGGTCACCGCCGGTCGGCGGTCGGTGGATTTCGGCTCGTTGACCTCGCACACGAATTCCACGTGGAAGAGATCAGCGGTGCTCGTCGGCTCGATCGTCGCGCGCCAGACGACGCGTGCGCCGCCGGTACCTTCGAACGAGTCGCCCTCCTCCGCCTTCCGGCGATCGGGTTCGGCGAGCAGAAATGCCCGCGCAAACCGGACGTTGTCGTCGCGCAGCGCCGTGCGGTTCGCCGAGGCGTAGGCGTTGAGCACGTTGAGGTACGCCGACGCCAGCATCACCGCGGCCAGCGCAAACACCGCGAGCGCCACCAGCACCTCGAGCAAGGTGAAGCCGGCGGCGCGCCGGTGTAGCGGCCGCTGCGCCGCAGCTTTCGAAGCAAGGTGGAACGCGTTGCCCTCAACGCATTGGCGCGTTCGCTGCACCGGGTTGGGGGCAACGCGCTCCACCAGGAATGAGTCGGGCGCAGGCGGCATCACGAGGGTTAAGTCCGCTCGGTTTTCAGCACCGGCGCGCACGTCCACGGATCGATCGCGATCACGCGGGCCGGGCCCGTGGTGCGGAACTGCACCCGAAACGGCGTGCACGTGCCGTCGGGATAAAAGCTCACGCTCGGCAGCGTGCGCGTGTCGACGAGCTGGCCGCCGATCAGCACCGAGCCCCCGCTGGCCTGTGCCTGCAGCAGATCGATCGTGAGCTCACGCGAGGCGGCGGGAATCGGAAAACTCCGCCGGCCGCTCGGTTCCGTGACCACGAACTCCTTTTCCTTCGCGTCGAAACTCAGCGCGACCTCCTGCTGCGTGCGCAGGGCCGCGCGGCGCGCCTGCTGGCTCGCGGCCCAAAAGACCTCCTCGGGCGATTGCGGCTCGGTGTTCAGCAGGCTCACCGCCCCGGTAACCAAAGCACCCGACAGCAAGCCGATCAACGCGAGCGCCAAAAGGATCTCGAGCAGCGTGAACGCACGGCGCGTGCGTGCCGGGTACAAGCAGCGAGGAGGAAAACCCGGCACCGACGAAGGCCGGCTGCGTTCACCTGCACCAAGCACCATGCGTTACTTCTCCCCGGTCCAGTTGCCGATGTCGTCCTGCGTGCCCTCGGTGCGGTCCGGCCCCTTCGAGACGATGTCATAGCTCGTTTTGTTGTGGGTGCCCGGATAGCGATAGATGTAAGCGTCTCCCCACGGATCGAGCGGCAGCGTCGCCGGCTCCAGGTACGGGCCACGCCACTGGTCGGCGCGATTGGTCGGCGGGGTGATCAACGCCTGCAACCCTTCCGCCGTCGAAGGATAATCGCCCATGTGAATCCGGTAACTGGTCAGCGGCAGCTTGATCGATTGGCGCACGAAGAGCTCGGCGGTCTTCACCTGCGCGCCGCCAAAAATCGTGTCCAGATTGGTGACGGCCAGTCCGACGAGGAGTCCAAGGATCGCCAGCGCGATCATGATTTCGAGGAGCGTAAAGCCCCGGCGCAGCGAAGGCCGACGGCGGAGAAGAAGGCGGGAACGCAACATGAGCAGGATAGAATGACCCAGACGGGCAGGTTGTCGAGACGCCCGCCACTGGCGAAATGTTTCCTCGTTTCACACCCTGTCGGCGTGCCGTTGGCGCCCCCACCCGGACTTGAACCGGGATGCGCCCCGACTTCGTCGGGGCTGCTCTATCCTGAAGTCGAGCCCGCGAGATATTGCCGAGCCTTGGCCGGGTTCTTCCAGGATTTGAGCGTTCGTTCAAGGACACGTGCCTCATGGGCGTCCGCCAACGTGCGGGTCGCGATCAGCCGAAGTTCGCCCTTCATCCGGCGCGTCGTCTGCGTCCCACCGCAACGATGCTGCGCCAGGCGTTTGGCCAAATCTGCCGTTTCGCCGATGTAACAGCGCCCCGCTTCGTCCTGCAGCATGTAGACCCAGTGCATTTCTCACAGGCTGGCGCCCACAGGACTTGAACCGGGATGCGCCCCGACTTCGTCGGGGCTGCTCTATCCTGAAGTCGAGCCCGCGAGATATTGCCGAGCCTTGGCCGGGTTCTTCCAGGATTTGAGCGTTCGCTCAAGGACACGTACCTCATGGGCGTCCGCCAACACGCGGGTCGCGATCAGCCGCAGTTCGCCCTTCATCCGGCGCGTCGTCTGCGTCCCACCGCAACGATGCTGCGCCAGGCGTTTGGCCAAATCTGCCGTTTCGCCGATGTAACAGCGCCCCGCTTCGTCCTGCAGCATGTAGACCCAGTGCATTTCTCAGGCTGGCGCCCCCACCCGGACTTGAACCGGGATGCGCCCCGACTTCGTCGGGGCTGCTCTATCCTGAAGTCGAGCCCGCGAGATATTGCCGAGCCTTGGCCGGGTTCTTCCAGGATTTGAGCGTTCGCTCAAGGACACGTACCTCATGGGCGTCCGCCAACACGCGGGTCGCGATCAGCCGCAGTTCGCCCTTCATCCGGCGCGTCGTCTGCGTCCCACCGCAACGATGCTGCGCCAGGCGTTTGGCCAAATCTGCCGTTTCGCCGATGTAACAGCGCCCCGCTTCGTCCTGCAGCATGTAGACCCAGTGCATTTCTCAGGCTGGCGCCCCCACCCGGACTTGAACCGGGATGCGCGGTTTAGGAAACCGCTGCTCTATCCAGTTGAGCTATGGGGACCCACGGTGCCCTCGAAGATGGAGCGAACCGGTGCGATTTTGCATCCCAAAAATGCAGGTTGACATCACCCGGGCCGCCGCCTGTGTTTGACCCCCTTTTTCCGACATGAGCACCAACGAACAACCGCAGCACAGCCTCACCCCCGCCGAGATCCCGTTCACGGCGCCGAAAGAAACTGTCCGCGGCTACATCACCGACACCGGCAAGATCCTGCCGCGCAAATACACCCACCTTTCGGCCAAGCACCAGCGCGCGGTAACCAAGACGATCAAGCACGCCCGGAACATGCTCCTAGCGCAGTAAGGGTTGCGATTGCCAAACCACTTCAGGCCGGAGTCGATGGCTCCGGCCTTTTTCGTGCCATGACCCGTCCCGCCACTGCCCGCCTCTACCGCGGTACCCCGCGCAACCTGGCGCGGCTCGCGCGGATGCTGCGCGACGGCGAGCTGGTGGCGGTGCCGACTGAAACGGTTTACGGGCTCGCCGCCAACGCGCTGGATGCCCGCGCCTGCCGGAAGATTTTCCGGGCGAAGGGTCGCCCCGCGAACGATCCGTTGATCGTCCACATCCACGACCGGGCCCAGCTCGATCTGCTCGCCGAAACCAACTCCGCAGCCGAGCGGCTGGCGCGGGCGTTCTGGCCCGGGCCGTTGACGATGGTATTGCCCCGGCGTTCGATCGTGCCGGCTGTGGTTTCTTCCGGATTGCCCAGCGTCGCGGTCCGGATGCCGGCGCATCCTCTCTTCCGGCAGCTGCTGCGCCGCGCCGGCATGCCGGTCGCCGCCCCGAGCGCGAATCCGTTCGGCTACATCAGCCCGACCTCGGCCGCCCACGTACGAGCCGGGCTTGGCCGGCGGATTCCGGCCATTCTGGACGGTGGCGAGTGTCCGATCGGCGTTGAGTCCACCATCGTTGATCTCCGCGATCCGCGACATCCGCAGCTGCTCCGACCAGGGGCGGTCAGCCGCCGCGAGCTGGAAAGCGTGCTAGGGGTGCGGGTGCGGATGCCCACGCGCCGCACTGCGCCGCATGCGCCCATTTCGCCCGGCTTGCTTTCCCGCCACTACAGCCCCCGCACGCCGTCGCAGCTGCACGAACGGTTCTCGGCGCGCGAGGTCGGAGATTCCCGCGTGGACGAAGCCTGGATCTTCGTCGCCCGTCCGGCGGGAGTGAGCGGGGAGAATATTTTCTGGCTGAGCGAACGTGGCTCGCTCCGGGAAGCGGCGCGCCGACTTTTCCACACGCTGCGGCTGGTCGACGCGCAGCGGTTCAAGCGGCTGCATTTCGAACGCGCCCGCGGCGGCGGCCTGGCCGACGCCATCAACGACCGGCTCGCGCGCGCTGCCGGACGCGGCTGATCGCCGCGCCGCTCAGCGCACCTCGGCTTCCTCGTCCTTCGCCATCACGACGTAGTAGTCCTTGTAGGATTTGTCGTAATACTGCGCGTAGTAGTAGCCGGAAACGGTCAGGTTGAGCCCGTTGAGTACGGCACCGACGCAGGGTACGTTCGCATCGAGGAGCTTCTTGGCGCAGAACTGCGCCGCTTTTCGCCGGACCTTGTTGAAGAAGATGGTGAAGATCGAGCCGTCGACGAGCGGCAGCACGATCAGCGCGTCGCTCACGGCCGCGAGCGGCGGGGTGTCGAAAAACACCCGGTCGTAGCGCTTGCGAAGATCGGAGACCATCAGCTCGAAATTCTTGCTGTTGAGCACCTGCGTCGGATTCTTGGCCCGGCCGCCGGCGGCGATGACATCGAGATTCGGCTGGAGGTTGCGCTGGACGACCTCGTCGATCGTCGCGGTGCCGTTGCAGACGTCGATCACGCCGCGCAGATTCTCCACCCGAAATGATTTGTGGATGTTCGGCTTGCGCAGATCGCAGTCGACGATCGCCACGCGCTCGCCGTGCGCGGCAAAGGTCAGCGCGAGATTGGTGGTGATGAAGGATTTTCCCTCGCCCGGGATCGTGCTGGTGGTCAGCAGGCACTTCGCGTTCTTGGTGTCGTCCTTCAACCGCAGGCTGGAATGCAACGTGAGGAAGGCCTCGGACACCTGCCGGTCGGCGTTGTTGACCACGATCTGGGCCTTCTCCGGCTGCTCCATGCGCTTGATCTGGGGAATGATTCCGACCAGCGGCAGCCCGACCACGCCCTCAATATCGAACGAGCTCTTTACCCGGTCATCGATGTAGGCGACGAAGAACGCGAACGCGAGGCCGAGGCCAAGCCCGCCGACCAGCCCGAGCGCGAGGTTCAGCGCGACCTTCGGGGACGACGGCCGCAACGCCGGCAGCGCGTGATCGACGATGCGAGCATTCTGGGTCTCGATCGTGCTCGTCATCGAGGTTTCGCGGGTGCGCGCCAGGATGGTCTGCAGGATCTGCTCGTTGATCCGCAATTCGCGGGCCATGTTGTCGTACTCGACGCCGTAGCGATCGATCATGAGCGACTCGGCCTCCTGCGCGGAAAGCTGCGCGCGCGCCTCCTGGTCGTTGCGCAGGGCCGTCTGGTATTCGGATTCGATCGCGGCCTCGGCGGTGCGGATCGCCTTGTCGAGCTCGCGCTGGGTCTGGTTCACCAGATTCGTCGCCTCGATCATGCGCGGGTGTTTTTCGCGGTAGCGATCGCGCAACTGCGCCATGGCGATTTTCTGCGCCGACAATTGCTGCTGCAGTTGCGCGATCAACGGCTGGCTCGCGGCGATGAAGGGCAGCTCGGTGAGGTCGCCCTTCGTCGCGCGGCGTTCGCGCACCTGCTTGAGCCGCACGTCCGCATCGGCGAGGCGCGAGGTGGTCTGCGTGACCAGCATGTTCAGCGCCTTCAGCTTCTCGGTGACGATGTCCTTCCGCTCATCGAGCGAGACGAGATTACTTTTGGCGCGGTAAGCCTGCAGGTTCATCGCGAGCTCGTCGACCTTCTTGCGCTGTTGCTCCACCCGCACCTTGAGGTCCTCGACGGCCTTCATCGATTCGTCGATGCGCACGCGGGCGTTGTAGTTGATATACTCGTCGACGAACATGTTGGCGATCTTCGCCGCGAGCTGCGGGTCCGTGTGCTGATACTGCACCACGATGATCAACGTCAGCCGTTGCGGGATGATCTTGCGGTTCCGCATCAGCACGACGTCCGCGGTGAGCGGCTCGGTCTCGTCCGCCTCGGATTTATATGGCGCGAGGAAGTCTGCCAGTTCCTTGCCGGACAGGCGCGCCGCCACCTTCTGGACGATGGTCGCGCTCTCCAGGATCTTGACCTGCGTGTTCAGATCCTCCGCGGAGCGGATTTCGTTATCCATCACCGCCTGGACCTGCATGATCGTCGGATCCCGCCGGAAGACCTGCACGCTGGCGCTCGACTGATAGATCTTCGGCCGACTGAGCGTGTAAACCAGCGCCGACGAGAAAACGACGAGGAAGACGACGATGATATACCAGATGCGTTCGCGCAGGATCAGCAGGTAGTCCTGTAGGGTCCGGTGGACCGGCGACTCCTCCCCGTAGCCATAGCCGTAGCCGGGAGCCGAATAGCCGGGATAGCCGGCATTCGGGTGATTGCCGTCCGTGCTCGGCGCGGGTGGTTTGGTCTCCTGCTCCATGTTCGATTAAAGGATACGTTCCGGCACGAAAATCACATCATCCTGCACGAGCGGCCAGTTGGCGCTCGTGTTGCCCTCGATGATGTCGTCCGCGTTGATGATGTAGGTGTTGACCTTGCCCTCGATCGTACGGGTCAGCTTCACCTTCCGGCGATCGGCCAGCCGATTGAAACCGCCCACGCGCGAAATCGCGTCCAACAGCGTCAAACCCTGCTCCTGCGGGAAGAGCACCACGCCGGGGGTGGTGACCGAGCCGATGACGTTGACGCTGCGCTTGGCGTATTCGAGGACGAACACGTTCACCTGCGGGTTGACGACGTAGTCATGGTCGTAGAGATCGCGGATCTCCTCCTGCAGTTGGCGGACGTTCTTGCCCTTGGTGGTGATGGCGCCGATCAGCGGCAGATTGATCGTATTCTCCTGGGAAATGCGCACCTCGCGCGTGAGGTCCTCTTCCTGGAAAATCTGCACCCGGAGCAGGTCGGAAGGGAGCAGCACATAGTCCGACCGGCTTACACTCGGCGCCGTGGACGACGCTGACGAACTTTCCGACGACGCGGCGCCAGCGGACTGTACCCAACAGGTGAAAACCGCCAGCCAGAGACCTCGAGTGAAGCGGGAAGCCATAGAAACAAAAGCGGAAGAAGACCGGAACGATCTTCTTCCGCTTTCCAAGAGTGACGCAAGCTCAGCGAACTAGAAGCGAAGATTCGCCGCGAGGCTCACCACGCTGTTGTCGAAGTCGGAGGTGTCCAAATCCGACTTGTTCGAGCGCAGCGCGAGCGCGCCGGTGATCTGCAGGTACTCGTTCACCTTGTAGGTGGCGCCGATCTGACCCTCCATGTAGTCGTCCGTGCGGGCCTTCGCCGTCATGCCGCCTTGCGCGTAGTAATTGATGGCCCGATAGGATGCGCCGATCAGCACGCTCCACTCATCCGAGATATTGCTGATGGCCGAGCCGCGGATCGTGAGGTTCTTCTGCTGGTTGCCTTGCGAGTTGGCATCAAAGTCGTTGCTGACGCCGAACTGCAGGGTCGACTTGGGGGAGACCGCGTAGCTCAGACTCGAATCGATCCCGAGCAGGGTCTTGTCGTCGAGATCCGGGAGCCCCTTGTGGTGGCGGAAATTGCGCTGGGTCACGCCGACGTGCACCTGGCCGGTAAGCTTCGGGGTGAACTCACCGCGCGCACCGACCGTGACCGCGTGATCCTTCGAGTCGTAGCCGTGCTGCAACCAGGATTGGCGATAGCGATACGTCAGCGCCATATCGACCTTGGGCGTCATCTCGTAGTAGTAGCTCACCGGGATCGTCCCGACCTTGCTGTCGCTAAAGCCGATCCGCTTGTAGTTCGTGCCCGTGTATTGCACGCCCACCGCCACGCTGGATTTTTCGGAAACGTTCACCTCGCTCTGGCCGCCGATCGCGAACACGTCGCGCCGGATCAGCGCATCGCCGTTCGACCGCACGTCCACCGTGTTCTGGTTGATCTCGTTGAAGCTCGCGTTGAAGGTGCTCTTCGCCTTGCCGTCGTCGTAGGCGGCGTTGAACGCGGTGGAGAAGAGGTTCGAGTTCAGGTCGCTGTGGTCGGAGTAGTTCGCGAAACTCTCCACCACCGACCAAGTCCCCTGCAGCATGCTGGAGCGACCAAACACCAGCTGCACGCCCGGATTGATGTCCCAGATCGTGTCGCTCTGGGCATCCGGGGTCATGAAAATGTTGTCGTCGGCCCGCACACCGAGGGTGCCGGTCAGAAAAATTTCAGCGTTGTCGCTGATGGCAAGAAAGGGAGCGGCGTAGGCGCCCGTCGTCAGCAGAGCCGACACGGCAATAAGGCGTGTGATCTTCATGATCGCAGTGAGTTGAAGTTGGAGGGCTGGAAGCCGACCCTACCCATCAGGGGATAGCTCGCGCACTCATGCTGTGTGTGCAGACGAGGAGCTACGTTACCCCCTTTAAGGCGGTTGGTGTGAAGTCGACCCGTTACTTAAACCACCATCGGGGGGCCACAAGCAAGGCATATTTTATGCGAATGCCGGGCCACAAAACTCTGTATAGCAAGTGGCTTCGCCACTTTAGACGGCCATTCCGATTTGATGACACAGTTCGTCGCTGCTCGCGTAAGCTTGTCCCGAGTGTGCGCGCCTCCGCCGCGTCGGTCCGGACGCATCGCCCGGCCGTCCCTGAAATCTGCCTAGGGGTTATCCCTGTATCGGGCGAGTTCGGCGAGGAGCCGATCATTCTGCTGCGGCGTCCCCACCGTCACCCTCAACCACTCGGGCATCGCATAGGGTTTCAGCGGGCGCACGATGACCCCACGGCGTTGCAGGGCGTCGAACACGCGCGCGCCGTCGCCCACCCGCACCACGAGGAAGTTCGCCACGCTCGGCACATATTCGAGTCCGAGCTTGCGGAAGCCCGCTTCGAGTTGGCGCAGCCCGGCCAAGTTCGCGTCGCGACAGCGCGTGGTGAACTCGATGTCGTCGAGCGCCGCCACCGCCGCGGCCTGGGCGATGGCGTTCACGTTGAACGGCTGCCGCACACGATTGAGCAGGGCGATCGTCTCCGCCGCCGCGTAGCCGTAACCAATCCGCAACGACGCGAGCCCGTAGATCTTTGAAAAAGTCCGCAGGCAGATGACATTGCGGCCCTCCCGGAGCAGCGGCCGCAGATCGGGTGCCTGGGGAATATATTCCGCATACGCCTCGTCGAACACGGCCACGACGTGCTCCGGCAGCGAGCGGGCGAAGGTCAGCAGCTCTTCCTCGGTGTTCGCGGTGCCTGTCGGGTTGTTGGGGCTGCACACATATACCAGCTTCGTCCGCGGCGTGATCGCGGCGCGGATCGCCGGCAGGTCATGGCGGTGATTCACGAGCGGCACCTCGACGGCTTTTCCGCCGAACACCAACGTCACGAGCTTGTAAACGACGAACGCCGGCGAACCCATCACCACCTCGTCGCCCGCGCCGATCAGCGCGTGCCCGAGCAGCTCGATGATCTCATTCGAGCCGTTGCCAATGATGAACTGATCCGGCGCGAGTCCGCGCACCTGGGCGAGTTTCTCGCGCAGGGCGAAACAGCCGCCGTCGGGATAAAGTTCGCCCTCCCCGAGCGCCAAATTGGCGGCCGCGACGGCTCGCGGCGACGGGCCGAACGCGTTTTCGTTCGACGCGAGCTTGATGATGCCCGCCGGGTCCAACCCCAGCTCGCGGGCCACCGTTTCGATCGGCTTGCCCGGTTCATAGACCGGCTGCGTGAGCACCGCGGGTTTGACGAGCGCCTGAAAATTCATGCTCCCACGAATGAACGGGAACCGCTGCAAATGAAAGCGGGTTTTGCCTCGCGATTTCCGCGAGCCACGTCAGTTGCGCCAAATTCCCCTCGCCCTCTGCCCTTCCCGCGGCCGCGCCGGACCGCACCTCGCGGGTCAGCTGCGTTTCGTACACCGAATCCGGCTGGGCACGCGCACCACGCGCATGCCCGCGGCCGCCGCCGCCTTGAAGCCCGGCTCGGCATCCTCGAATACCAGGCATCTTTCCGGTGCCACGCCGATCAGTTTGGCCGCGAGCAGGAACATGTCCGGCGCCGGTTTGCCGTGGACCACGTCGTCTGCCGTGACGACGGCCTTGAACAAGGGCGCCAAGCCCGCGAGCTCCAATGAGCGCCGCACGATGTCGCGCGGCCCACCGGACGCGATCGCCATCGGGTGCGTGGCGGCGGCCTTGCGTGCAAACTCCACCGTGGGCGCAATCAGCTGCGCGTCCTTTTGCAGCTCGGTGAACAGCGATTCTTTTTCGTGAAACACGCGCTGCGCGTCGATCTTCAGCCCGTAATGCGCCGCAATCAGCTCGGCCACCCGCCGCGTCGGCACCCCGCCGAGCGAGTAAAACAAGTCCTCGTCCAGCGCCACCGTTAATCCAGCGCGTCGCATCGCCTCGTCCCAAGCCCGATAGTGCAGCGGCATGGTGTCGATGAGCGTGCCATCCAAATCGAAAATGTAGCCGGCGAAATCGCCGGGCGGGATTTCCAGTTTCATGAAACCGGCGAACGCACTCCGAAACACTCGCCGACGCAATGGCAAACCCACGACCGCTCCCGCGACCTTCCGTCGCCCGGCGCATCTCACTGTTCCGTCATGGGCGAGACGCCCATGCCACGTGGCACAGGCGTCCCGCCCGTGGTTTGCCGGATACGGGTATTCGCGTGTGTCAGCTCGCCGCGCAGCCGCAGCAACAGCCCGCCAAGGCGGCTGCCGGCGGCACCGGAGCCTTCGCCACTTGGCCCGGTCGCTCTGGCTTGTTCCGCGACCGGGACATGACCTGCAACAGCAGCTGGCGCGCTTGATCGTCGATCGGCCACGCCCGTGGGCCGTAAAGCCCCCAGGAGCTGATCGCAAACACGGCGTTCACATACTCCAGCCACGCCTGCCAGCGCGACGGGCGCGGATCTGCTCGTTCAGTGTCGTTCGTCTTCATCTTTTGCCTCTTGTTGAGGATCACGGAAAGAAGGTATGGCAGTCCAGTAGGGCGCGGATTCCGCTCCCCGCCGCGAGCACCTCTGGTCGTCGCGGCGGCGAGGGGATTCGCCGCCCCACCTCGGCGTCACTTCGCCGGATAATTTTCATTAAGCACGCTCCGTCGCCGTTCGTTTCTGCGACTCTCCACAACGCTCACGCCGCTCGCAGCCAATGAGCTTGCCGCTCCGGTCGAATTCCAGCCGGCAGCACTCCTGCAGCTTCGTCTTCAACATCGCCCGGCCGCGACGCACGCGCGACTTCACCGCGGTGAGCGACAGGTCGAGCCGCAGCGCGATCTTCGCAAGCGGCAGGCCCTCCAGCTCCGCCAGCCGCACCGGCACGCGATAACACTCCGGCAGCTCCTCCAAAAACCGCTGCGTCGAAAGCGCGAGCGCCTGCCGCAACGCCTCGATCTCGTCGACCGATTCCGCCGCCATCGTCTCCGGCAATTCTTCGCTAGGCCGCTGCCGGCGGTAATGATCCACCAGGGTGGTGCGCGCGATCCGATACAGCCACGCCTCGAGTCGCTGGCCGTCGCGGAGCGTTTCCCGGGACCGGAAGACTTTCAGGAGCGTTTCCTGCGTGAGGTCATCCGCGGTCGCTTCGTCGCGCACCCGCCGGCGCACGAACGCCCGCAGCTTGGTCGAAAACTCCGTCACCGCCGCATCGAACTCGGTCACGCTCATGCGCTCCGCCTTTCGCGCGAGAGGCAGGCGGCCATCGACGGACAGAGCCCGCGAAACTCGGCGGTCGCCGCAATGCCCGCTGGCGCCTCGTTGCGCGGCGTCACGCGGAAACCGCGCTTTCTAAAAAACTCCTCGGCTGTCGTCGTGAGCAGCCACCAGCGCTGCACACCCCAGCCGGCCGCCTCGTTTTCGATCCGCCGCACCAACGCCTCGCCTAATCCGGCGCGGCGCGCCCCCAGGTCGACGACGAGCGAGCGCAGCAACGCGTCCTCGCCAATCACCTCGGCCCCCACTGCGCCGATCACCTGCTGGCCGCGCCGCGCCACCAGGAAACGATTCAGGTGCGGCGCGAAATCCTCGTGCGGCAGCCCGGCCGCACCCAACAGTTCACCGATCGACGCGCCATCCTGCGGCTGCGCAGGCTCGATCGAAAAGATGCCTTCTCGTGATGAAGCCGCGTCCTGTAGGGCGAGGGCTCCCGACTCCGCCGTATTTGGCGCGACGGCGGGGTGCGGAGACCCCGCCCTACAATTCTGCGCAGACCCGCTCATTTTTGGGCTTTATACGCGGTGATGAACGCGCTCACCACAAAATCCGCGGCGCTGGCATCGTCCGTCCACTGGGCGATGTAGGCCCGCGAACTTTCCTTCGGCACGATCTCGATCCGCTCGAATCCGGCGGCCGTCAGCAGCTGACGCAGCTCGTCCACCAGCGTCGCTCCGCCCACACACGCACCGATCGAACTCAGTTTCGCCTTCATCTCCGCCGGCAGCGGCTTCAGTGCCACGACGTCCGCAATCGCCAGCCGACCGCCTGGTTGCAGCACGCGAAACGCTTCGCGGAACACCCGCGCCTTTTCGGGCGAAAGGTTGATCACGCAGTTTGAAAGGATCAGATCCACCGAGGTATCCGCCACCGGCAGCGCCTCGATCTCGCCCAGTCGGAACTCGACATTGGCGAAACCGCTTTTCGCGGCATTCGCCCGCGCCTTGGTGATCATCGCGGGCGTCATGTCGACGCCGATCACGCGACCGGTGCCGTTCAGCTGCCGCGCCGCGAGAAAACAGTCGAAGCCCGCGCCGCTGCCCAGATCGAGCACGGTCTCGCCCGGCCGGATCGAGGCGATCGCGAGCGGATTGCCGCAACCCAGCCCGAGATCGGATCCGGCGGGGGCTGCCGCGAGCTGCTCGGCGGAGTAGCCGAGTTTCTCGCCGTAGTTCTCTTTCGTTCCGCCGCAGCAGCCGGTGGCGCTGCAGCCGCAGGTTTCGTCGGCCTGCTCCGCGATCGCGCCATAGCGCTCACGCACGAAGTTCCGAATTTGTTCGATGTCGGGAAGGATGGTTTCAGCCATGTTGTATTGGGTTCAATCCTGCTGACGCGAGTCGCCGCGATCGGACGCAAAGTTTTTTTCCCGGCCCCGCCGCCGACCAGCGGAAACCCGCAGGGGGCGATCGGTTTCGCCCCGATTTCCCCTTCGCAGGACTCGCGTTACCTTCTCGTCCGTGGCATTATCCGCCGCTCTTACCCCATGAAAAAATACCTCGTCGAGTTCATCGGCACGTTCTTTCTCGTTTTCACCGTCGGCCTGGCCGTGCGCCAAGGCGCCGCGCTTGCCCCGCTTGCCATCGGCTCGGTGCTGATGGTGATGATCTTCGCCGGCGGACATATCTCCGGCGGTCACTTCAACCCGGCCGTCACGCTCGCCGCGTTCCTGCGCGGCCGTTGCGAGCGACGCGACGTGGTGCCCTACTGGATCGCGCAGTTTCTGGCCGGCCTCGTCGCAGCGCTGCTGGTAAACGTCGTGCTCCAGGGCCGAGTCGACCCGAGCGTGATCGCCCAGCACCCCCGGCTCGCCTCGTTCATCGTCGAGTTCCTCTTCACCTTCGCGCTCTGCTGGGTGGTGCTCAACGTCGCCACCTCGAAAAACACCATGGGCAACTCCTTCTACGGGCTCGCCATCGGCTTCACCGTGCTGGTGGGCGCGATCACCGTCGGCGGCATCTCCGGCGGCGCCTTCAATCCCGCCGTCGGCCTCGGGGTGTTCACCATGGGGCTCGAATCGTTTGCCCAGTTCGGCGTGTATTTGGTCTCCGAGTTCGCCGGCGCCGCCGTCGCGGCCCTGGCCTATCGGTTGATCAACGGGCTCGACTGAGCAGAGCAGTAGTGATGGGGCCAGGCGCCCGCGAAAGGCGCGCGCCGCCGCCGGACCTGATCGAGGGCCGGCTCGCGACGCCTGCCATCCTCTACCATCTGGGGTCTGACCAAAACGGTGTTACAGGTGTAACACCGTTTTGGTCAGCCCGGGAAACAAGCCACGTGCCGTTGTCCGGGCAATCCCGGATCAGCGCATGCCGCGATGCAGCCGGCCGGCCGGTTTCGGCGCCGCGGCCGAGATCTCCGCCAGCGCTTTTTCGTCAAACAGCGCCGAGTAAATGTAGGGGAAGCCTTCGACCTTCTTGCGCTCCACTGCCATGCCCATGTAACGCTCGATCGACCGCGCGTCGCGCACGTCTTCCTCCGTGACCAGCGTGAACGCATCGCCCGTGTGGTGCGCGCGGCCGGTCCGGCCGATCCGATGCACGTAGTCTTCCGGATTCTCCGGCACGTCGTAGTTGATCACGTGCGAGACCCCCGCGATGTCGAGCCCGCGCGCGGCGATGTCCGTCGCCACGAGCACCTCGAACTTGCCGCTCTTGAAACCGTCCAGCGCCTCGATGCGTTCGCGCTGGCTGCGGTCCGAGTGCATCACGCCCACCGTGTGCCCCTTGGTCTTCAGCCGGTGCGCAATCCGGTCCGCGCCCATCCGCGTGCGACAGAAGATCAGCACGCTCTTGAACTCCGTCCGCTCCAGCAGCAGCTGCAGCAGATCGAATTTCTGCGAAGCCACCACGGGATAAAAGCCGTGCGACACCGTCTCCGCCGGCGAACGCACGCGGCCGATCTCCACCTTGGTGGGATTGTGCAGCGCCCAGCCGGCGAGTTGCTCGAGCTCCGGCGGCAGCGTGGCCGAGAAGAACAGCGTCTGCCGCGCCTTGGGGCAGCGCTGCACGATCTTCCGCACGTCCGGCAGAAAGCCCATGTCGAGCATCCGGTCGACTTCGTCGAGCACGAGAATCTCCACATCCTCGAGCGAGCAGTTGCCCTGCCCCAGGTGATCCAGCAGCCGGCCTGGCGTCGCCGCGAGGATGTCCATGCCGCGCTTCAGATCGCTGGTTTGCTTCCCGTAACCGACGCCGCCGTAAACGATGGTCACGCGCAGATCGGTAAACTTCGCAAATTTGTGAAAAGCCTCCTCCACCTGCAGCGCCAGTTCGCGCGTCGGCTCGAGGATCAGGCAGCGCAGCCGCCCGTGCGTGCTCAGCCGCTGGATGATCGGCAGCGCGAACGCTGCGGTCTTGCCCGTGCCCGTTTGGGCCGAACCAATGACGTCGCCGCCCTTCAGCACGATGGGGATCGCCTGCGCCTGGATCGGCGTCGGCTCTACGTAGTCCATCTTCTGCACGGCATACGCCAACGCGTCCTGCAAACCGAGTTTGCTGAACGCCGTATCCATCTTCGGCACCGCGATCGGCACCGTCGGTTTCACCGCCTCGTGCCCCGGATGCTCGTAGGGCTCCGCGTGCGAGGGCCGTTCCGCGCGCGCTCCATGCCCCCGCGCCGGCTCGCTGCCGAAACGGTCGCGTTGGCCCCTGCCGCCGCGGCGACGGCGGCGTCCGCCCTGTCCCTCTTCGTCCCGGCGGCCATGGGCCTCGCGGGCCGGTTGCGCACCGCCGTGCGTTCGGCCGGACTCCGGCGACTTGCCACCTCCGTGCGCGGAGCGTGGTTCGTGGCGAGGCGTGCCGTGGGATTTGGCCGATGAAGGACGTTTGTCACCCGCTGCAGCGGGCTTCGACGACGGCGAAGGGGCGATAGTCTGCCGTAGCTTCGCGAAAATTTTCTTTAACATGAGTGCTTGTAGAGCCGCCAAACTCGTCGAATCGCTCCGGTTTGCAATCCCCGATATCCTCATCCCACGGCCCGCCGCCGTTTGACTCCCGCGCAAGCCACACTTCCGTGCACGCAACCCGATGCCAGGCAATTCGCGCTTCGCCGTCAGTCTGCACATCCTCGCCTACCTGGTTTATCGGGCCGGTGCGGCGGTGCCATCGGCGGAGATCGCCCGGAGCGTCGACACCAACCCGGTGGTGATTCGCCGGCTGTTGTCCGCACTCGCCAAGGCCGGCCTCGTCACCGCCCACAAGGGAGCCACGGGCGGCTTCGCCATCGCCGCAGCGCCCGAAGCCATCACCTTGCTCGACGTTTACCGCGCCGTCGAACCCGCGCCTGATCAGGGCCTGCGCCATTTTTCGCCCAACCCGGGTTGCCCCGTCGGGGCGCGGATGGAACGCATCCTCCATCGCGTGCTCGGTGAAGCGCAGGCCGGGATGGAAGCGGCGCTCCGCCGAGTCACCCTCGCCGATATGCACGCCGAAATCGGCGCCGGCATAACCTCCGCCGCGCTGCGACGCGCGCATGCGAGCTGAACCGCCGGCCCGCGGCGCCCTGCGCGCTCCGAACGATCAGAGGTTGTCTTTGATCTTCTCCAGGATCGCGATCGACAGCGGCTCGTCGCCGAATACTCCCACGCGGATTTCCACCTTGGTGAGGTTGCGCGCCGCATTCGCCAGCTGGATCTCGATCTTCTTGTCCGCCGCGTTGCGCGCGGTGATGACGGCGTTCAACGCGTCCTTCTTTTCGCTGATCTTGGCCAACTGCAGCTGAGTCAGCGCACGGTTCGTAGCACGCACCGCGTTTTCGAAATCGGCCGAAAGGTTCGTCTGGAGTTCACCGCGAACCCAGGCCACGGCCGCACCAGCCCCGGCCCCTGCCGCGACGGCGACACAGCCGGTCATGCCCGCCACGACGGCGAGCGAAACAGCCAACGAAAGAAGCGCGACAACACGCACCGGAGATTTGGTTTTCATGGTTTGACTGGAGTGGCCACTGACCCGATCGGCAGTAGGTTGTTCACAATCTTCGTCTCCCGCAACTGATCTGTTCCGCCAGCACTTGGCGGTCGGTGTGCGGGCCCGCCCAGCCACTGCCATTGACACGGCTCCGCGACTGACCGGTCTGGTGCGATGCGCCTCGAGCTCCGCTCCGCCACCGACAAGGACGTTCCCCTGATCCTCGACTTCATTCGCGCCCTTGCCCGCTACGCGAAGATGCTCGACGAGGTCCGCGCGACGGAGGCGCAACTACGCGCCACGCTATTCGGCCCCAAACCGGCGGCAGAGTGCGTGCTCGCCTTCGCCGACGGCGGGCCGGCGGGTTTCGCCGTTTTCTTCACCAACTATTCCACGTTCCTCGCCCAACCCGGGCTCTACCTCGAAGATCTCTTCGTGCAGGAGGAATTTCGCGGTCGTGGCATTGGCAAGGCACTGTTGGTCCATCTGGCCCAGCTCGCCAATGCGCGCGGCTGCGGCCGGATGGAGTGGACGGTGCTCGACTGGAACGAGTCCGCCATCGAGTTCTATCACCGCCTCGGCGCACAACGCATTCCCGATCAGCGGATCTGCCGGCTCTCCGGCGCTGCGCTCGCGCACTACCGCTAAACTCCTCCTCAGCCAACCGAGCGCTTCAATGTAGGGCGGGCTCTCCCGACCCCGCCGGGGAAATCGATCGAGGCGGCGGGGTCAGGAGACCGCGACCTACCAGAACTAACCTTGTCGCGGATCATCCCGCGAACTCCCTGGACCGCACGAATACGCGCGCGACTGCGTCTACCACGTGCTAAGGGAGCGTGCTACGCTGCGTCGATGAAGCTTCCGCTCTACTGGATCGACGCGTTCACCGACCGCGTTTTTTCGGGCAACCCCGCAGCCGTGGTCCCGCTCGACACTTGGCCCGACGCCGCGGTCCTCCAGCGAATCGCATTCGAGAACAGGCTTTCGGAAACGGCATTCGTCGTCCGCACCGGCGCGGCACGGCTTCACCTGCGCTGGTTCACGCCCGCGCTCGAAGTCGATCTGTGCGGCCACGCCACGCTCGCCACCGCGTTCACCTTGTTCACGCAGCTGGGTCAGTCAGGCAATCAAATCGTATTCGACACCAAAAGCGGCCCCCTGACCGTCGCGCGTCGCCCGGACGGCAAGCTGGAGATGGATTTTCCCGCACGCACGGCCATGCGCCTGGATCCGGCCGAAGTGCCCGCCCCGATGCGCGAAAGCCTCGCCGGCACACGGCCGGCCGAGTGGCTGAAGGTGACCACGCACGCGCACTACGTCGCGCTCTTCGCCACCGAAGCCGAGGTGCGCGCGCTGCGTCCGGATTTCCCGAGAATAGCCAGTCTCGGCGATGCGCGACTGCTCGCCACCGCGCCCGGCACCGACTGCGATTTCGTTTCCCGCTATTTCGCGCCGGGCGCCGGCATCAACGAGGACCCGGTCACCGGCTCGGCGCATGCGACGCTGGTGCCCTACTGGGCCGGCCGACTCGGCGAGACGATCCTACATGCGCGTCAGGTTTCCGCGCGAGGCGGCGAGCTCTGGTGCGAACACGTGCCCGGTCGCGGCACCGCCGAATCGCGCGTGCGAATCGCCGGCCAAGCCGTGCTCTACCTCCGCGGCGAGCTCAACCTGCCCTGAACCGGAGGAAGGTGGAGCGCGTTGCCTTCACCGCGCTCCTTGCAGCCGCACGGCCGGCGCCGTGGCGGAACGCGTCCGACAATCCTACGGTGGCACGGGCGTCCCGCCCGTGGACGGCCCTCCGCGCCGCAACGCCTCGCCCGCCCTCCGCCATGTTCCGACTGCGAACCTAGCCGCGACAAGGTCGCTCCGCCGCAAGCGGACGGAAATTTCAGACTGAGCCTTACTCCACTCCGGTTCATGAAATTTCCGGGTCGGTGCCAGCGCGCGGCGCCGCGACTCGTGACACGATTTGTGATGGTCACAAAACTCGGGATGCGCAACTGTGCTGGTGCCAAATGCCGGGCATTAACCCTGCCGCCGATTTCGATCCTCCCGTATCGTCGGCGGCGTGAACTTCCTCCCGCCATGATCCAGACCATCGCCGCCAAGCCCGAACGTGCGCCGCTCTACCTCGAGCTCGCCCGCGAAATCCAGGAGCTCGTCGAACAGGGCACGCTCCGTCCCGGCCACCGGTTGCCGTCCGTCCGCCGGATGGCCCTCCAGCGCGACGTGAGCATTTCCACGGTCATTCAGGCTTACACGGTGTTGGAAAACCGCAGCGTGCTCGAGGCGCGGCCGCAGTCGGGTTTCTATATCCGGCCGCAGCTCGTCGGCCAGGCCCTCGAGCCGCGGATGGCCAAGCCCATGGCGAAGCCGAGCTACGTCGGCGAAAACGACCTCACCGCCGAGATGCTGGCGCTGTGCGCCGATCCTGACTTCGTGCAGTTCGGCGCGGCGTGCCCGCACCACACGCTCTTCCCGACGCGCAAGCTGGCGCGGCTCGTCGGCTCGGTCTGCCGCAACGATCCCGCGATGCTCGGCCGCTACGCGATGAACTGGGCCTACGATCCGCTCACCCGCGAGATCGCCCGCCGCTACCTGCAGTGCGGCGCGCCGCTGTCGCACGACGAGCTTGTCATTACCATCGGCTGCGCCGAGGCGATCAATCTGTCGCTGCGCGCCGTCACCAAGCCCGGCGACACCGTCGCGGTCGAAACCCCCGCCTACTTCGGCTTCCTCGAAACGATCCAAAGCCTCAACCTGCGCGTACTCGAGATTCCCACCGAATCGCGCACCGGTCTCTGCCTCGACGCGTTCCAGGACGCGCTCGCGCACAACGACGTGAAGGCGCTCATCGTGATGCCGAGTTTCCAGAATCCGCTCGGCTCCTGCATGCCGGACGAGAAGAAGGCGAAGCTCTACGAGCTCCTGCAGCAGCACGACGTGCCCGCGATCGAGGACGACATCTACGGCGACCTGCACTTCGGCGAACGCCGGCCCAAGCCACTCAAGGCGTGGGACACCGACGGCCGGGTGCTGTTGTGCAGTTCGTTCGGCAAGACGCTCGCGCCGTCGCTCCGCGTCGGCTGGTGCGCGCCGGGCCGTTATCTCGAACGGCTCCGGCGGCTCAAGTTTACGAATACCCTCGGCACGCCGGTGATTCTCCAGAAGACCGTCTCCGACTTCCTGCGCAACGGCGGCTACGACCACCACCTGCGCTCGATCCGCCGCGCCTACCACAACCAGCTCCACGTCGTCTCGCAGGCGGTGCTCCGCTATTTCCCCGAGGGCACGCGGCTCAGCCGGCCGCAGGGCGGGTTCATCCTCTGGATCGAAATGCCGCCGCGCGTCGACGCGGTCAAGCTGCAGCGCGACGCCGCGAAGCAGCGGATCTGCGCCGCGCCCGGGCCGCTGTTCTCCGTCAAGGACCGCTACCGCAATTGCCTGCGGATGAACTGCGGCCTGCCGTGGAACGACGTGATCGAGCAGTCGCTGCGCACGCTCGGCGAACTGGCGAAGAACCAGCTCGCCGCCTGAGCCGGCGCAGATCGCGTGGCACGGGCGTCCCGCCCGTGAGTCTGTAGCTGCCCATGAAGCGCCACGTCGCCATCCTCGTCTTCGACGACGTCGAGGTCCTCGACTTCGCCGGACCGTTCGAGGTGTTCGCGCTCGCCGACGAACTCCACGATCACGCCGTGTTTCATACCTTCACGCTCGCGCTGAAACCGGGCACCGTGCGCACGCGCAACGGCCTGAAGATCGTGCCCGACTTCACGCTCGAAAGCTGTCCGTTGCCGCACGTATTCGTGATTCCCGGCGGGGCCGGCACGCGCCCGCTGCTGCAGATGCCCTCGCTCCTCGAGTGGCTGCGCGTGAAGTCGCGCAAGATCGAGCTCCTCATGAGCGTGTGCACGGGCGCACTCGTCCTCGCGCGCGCCGGACTGCTCGACGGACTGCGCGCGACGACCCACCATGCGTACCTCGACGAACTCCGCGCCCTCGCGCCGCGCACCGAGATCGATCCGGAGGCGCGTTTCGTGGACAACGGCCAGGTGCTCACCGCCGCGGGGATTTCCGCGGGCATCGACTGCTCGCTGCACGTCGTCGAACGTCTGCTCGGCGCCGCCGCCGCGGAAACCACCGCGCGCACCATGGAGTATCGCCGCGCCTGACGCCCGCGTGCCGATTCGTTGCTGATTCCGCCCATGTTCCAAATCGCACTGATCGGCGACTATTCTCCGGAGATCACCGCGCATCGCGCCATCCCGCTGGCCCTCGAACGCGCCGCAGCCGAACTCGGCCGATCCGTGTCCTGGCACTGGGTGTTGACCCGCGACCTGCACGATCCGCCGCGCGACCTCGCTGGTTGCGCCGGGCTCTGGGTCACACCAGGCAGTCCCTACGAAAACACTCCCGGCGTGCTCGCGGCGATTCGTTGGGCTCGCGAAACGCATCGTCCGCTGCTGGGCACCTGCGGCGGCTTTCAACACGCGCTGATCGAGTTCGCGCGCAACGTCCTCGGGCTCACCGCTGCCGATCACGCGGAGACCAATCCACATGGCGGCGAACTCGTCGTCACGCGACTGACCTGCTCACTCGTCGAACGCACGCAGCAGTTGCACTTCCTCCCCGGCAGCCGAGTGCAGGCCGCGTATGGCGCGGATTCAGCCGAGGAGGGCTATCGCTGCAACTACGGCCCCGCTCCGGCATATCGCGCCGCGTTTGAGCGCGCCGGTTTGCGTTTCACGGCCTTCGACGAGGACGGCGCAATCCGCGCGGCCGAGTTGCCCGCTGACGTGCATCCGTTCTTCGTGGGGACTCTCTTCCAGCCCGAGCGTGCCGCTCTTGCCGGCCGCACTCCGCCGCTGGCCCGCGCGTTCGTGGCCGTCGTCGCCAAGGAGTAAGCATGGACTCATCCGGCTCCTCGCCTGAGCCACTGCGCCGGCGGGGCCGCGACCACCATGCTTGCGCCGCCTGCAACCGCGCGCATCTTTCGTCGTCAAAGAGCCCATGAAAATCATTTTTCCCCTCCTCGCCGTGCTGCTCGGCGTGGCGCTGACCGGGTGCGATACGTTCGACCGGCGCGCCCGGCAGAAGGCCGCGGTGTTCGAGGCGCTCGCGCCCGAACAGCGCGAGAAACTCCGCCGCGGGGAGATCGAGCTCGGTAACACGCCCGATATGGTTTACATCGCCTTGGGCGCGCCCAACGAGAGGCGCGAAAAAGCCACGCCCAGCGGCCAGGAAATGACCTGGGTCTACAATACCTACTTCCAGCAATACGAGGGCGAGTTCCACGCCGGTTACCGGCGCTACGTGGTCTTCGACCCCCGCAGCCGCCGCTACATCGTCTATCACGAGCCGGTCTACACCGACGTCTACAGCGAGCACGAGGAGGAGAACATCCGGATCAAGTTCCGCGACAACCGCGTGATCGAAATCGAGCAGCCCAAGCGCAGCGCGAGCTGACGGCGCGCTTCATCGGGGGCCCGCCGCGTGAGCGGCGGGATCGAGCATCGGTCGCGTCCTCGTCTTGCCGCGCCGGCCGCTTAGCCCGGATATTTCATGAAATATCCGTCCTCCGGGGCGACTCCGTCGGGGCTAACCGCGACAAGGTCGCTCCGCCGCAGGCGGACGGAATTTCGGACTGAGCTTCAATCCGGTTCATAAAATTTCCGGGTTAGTTCGCCATCCCGACGTATTTCACCTTCGGCCGGCCCCCATCCTCGATCCGCAAGAAGAAACTGCCCAGCACGCCCGGCTCGATCGTGACCTTGCGCGGCCTGTTGGCGTCGCGCGCCGGCGCCCAAAAGTTTCCGTCGACCACGCGCCAGCGCTGACCATTGGCCAGCGTCAGCACCTTCCCCGGTTCATAACCGCGAAATCCGCTCGTGATCTCCGTCTCCACGGTTTCATACGCGATCTCGGTGCCGGGCTTGAGCACCACCCGCATCCGCGCGAACAGCCCGGGTGAGGACGGCTTCGTGGCGGTGCTCGCGTTCGTTATCGCCGAATCACGCGACGCGGCCGCGTCGTGCTCCGCGGCGTCGCGTTCGCGGCGCGCCTGCACCAACGCGTCGAGCCGCGCGAGTTCCGCGGCGCTGAGCTTGTCCAGCCCGGCCGCCGCGAACTCTGCCGGCGTCAGACTGCGCGAGAATTCCGCCGCGCTCATCGCAACCACCAGCCCCGCCCAGCAAACTACGACCCGCATCCCGCGCCACAGCGATTGCATGCCCCGGCAAATAGTCCGCGTTCGCCGCGCCGCAAATTATTTTCCGCCCGCTGACTCCGCGCTTGCCAATGAATTTGCCCCGCGTGTCACTGAGGTCCCGTATCTGTCCGCTGTGTAGCATGGCCGGCCGTCTCTCCCAACTCCTCGATCCCGCCCGCATTTCGCTGCAGGTAAAAAACGTGAAGCGCACCTCGGCGCTGCACGAGGTCGCCCAATTGCTGGCGAATCATCCCGACGTATTGAATTTTGAAGGTTTCTACGGCGAGTTGCTGGCGCGCGACCGACTCGACAGCACCAGTCTCGGCCATGGTTTCGCCGTGCCGCACGCCCGGACCGATCACGTGCAAAAGATCGTGCTCGCGGTGGGCCGCAGCGAGGCCGGTATTCCGTTCGACACCGGCGAAAACGTGCGGCTGATGTTCATGCTCGGTACGCCCAAGGCCCGCCCCGGCGATTATCTGCAGGTGCTCAGCACGCTGTGCCGGGTGCTCAAGGACGGCTCCACCCGCGAAGCCTTCCTCACCGCGCCCACGCCGGAGGACTTCATGCGGATCGTCGCGGACGCCGAAACCAAGTTGCTCGGCCCCGCCTGAGCCTCGCCCAGCGCCGCCCGGACTGCGAGGTCTCTCCCATGATCCAGTCGTTCGTCTTCAGCGATGGAAAGCTGATCGGCCGCGATCTCGAGCTGCAGGCTCTGCGGCTCGTCGGCGCCGACAAGGGGCTCATCGTCTGGGTCGATCTCGACAATCCCACCGACGAGGAAATCAAGGCGATCCTCGAAGGCGTGTTCCAGTTCCACCCGCTCGCCATCGAGGACTGCGTCACGCCCAGCTCGCTGCCGAAGGTCGAGGACTACGAGAACTACCTGTTCATCGTCACCCACGCCATCGACTTCACCCGGTCGGAGAAATTCGCCAGCACCGAGCTCGATCTCTTCCTCGGCAAGGAGTTTCTCGTCACGTTTCATCGCAAGCCGCTGAAGTCCGTCCAAAGCATGATCGACCGCGTCACGAAGAGCGTCGGCGTGATCGCGCGCGGCCCGGACCGGCTGGCGCACGGACTGATCGATTTCCTCATCGACAACTACCAGCCGGTGCTCTCCGAGCTCGGCGAGGAATTGGAGGAAATCGAAGAGGCCGTGCTCGCGAAGGATTCCGGCGAGGAGTTCATCGGTGAGATCATCCAGGTGCGGGGCGATTTCTCCCGGCTGCGCAGCATCGTGCGACCGCAGCGCGATCTGATCGACCGGCTCGCGCGCGGTGACAGCAAGCTGATCCGTCCGCTCCTGCTGCCTTACTTCCGCGACCTGCGCGACAATCTCGCTCGCATCGAAGACTCCGCGGCCAGTTATCACGAGCGTTTGCTGATGGCGTTCGACATCTACCTCAACAAGGCGGCGTTCGAATCGAGCCGCGGCATCAAATTCCTGACCGCGCTCACCGCCGTCACCCTGCCCGCGGTCCTGGTGGGCGGCTGGTACGGGATGAACTTCGTGCACATGCCCGAGCTGCAATCGCCGCACGGTTATTACTGGGCGCTCGGCCTGACGATCGTCTCGACCGTGCTGATGTCGATCTACCTGAAGAAGAAAAACTGGTTCTGAGCCTCGCGCTACGGGGCGCCCGCCCCCGCCCGCTGCTCGCGACCACGGGTGCGCCGCAGCAGCTGCTCCAGCCGCTGCTTCACCGCCGGCCATTCGGCCGCAATCACCGAATACATCACGGTGTCGCGCACGAAACCGTCGGCCATCACCATGTGCGCGCGGAGCACGCCTTCCTTGATCGCGCCGAGCCGCTCGATCGCCGCTTGCGACCGCAGATTGCGGGCATCGGTCTTGAGCTGTACGCGATTCGCCCCGAGCACCTCGAACGCATGCCGCAACAGGAGAAACTTGCACTCCGTGTTGATCGCCGTCCGCCGCGCCTCGCGGCCCAGCCAGGTGCTGCCAATCTCCAGCCGGTCGTCCCGCGCCGAGATATCCATGTAGCTCGTGCTGCCCACCGCGCGGCCATGCACCAGATCGATGATCGCAAATGGCAGCGCCGTGCCCAACTGCTCCTGCCCGCGGCGCGCCTCGATCCACGCGCGCATCTGCTCGCGCGAGACCGCCGGCGCACAGGGGAAGTAGCGCCAGATTTCCGGCTCGCTGCCCGCCCGCGTGAGCTCGTCGAGATGCGCCGGAACCAACGGTTCCAACCGCACCCGGGCTCCGGTCAAAATCACGGGCAAAACGCGCAGCATCCGCAGCCGTGTGAATCCGCCGTGATGCGACCGCAATGCGAAAAACGCCGCTGACGCGAAACCGGTTTCGATGTTGCCAACCACCCCGTTCCCGCGTCCCCTTTCGGTGCCGCTATGGATACCCCTCCTGGTTCCATTCCGTCGCCGTACGAGGGATTGCAGGTCACGGCGGGGGAACTGTTCCCCCTCACCTGCCCGCATTGCCAGCGCCGGTTCGGCGACGTGAAGGACTATCTCTCCCGCACCACGCCCATCTTCTATTCCTCCGGCTTGATGCAACAGGAGCAGCCCGGCAGCGGCACCTTCGTGCTGCTCGTGCGCAACTGCCTTTGCGGCACCTCCCTCGCGCTTCGCTGCCAGGACCGCCGCAGTCGCAGCGAGGACGCCCAGCGCCGGCGCCAGCAGTTCAACCTCCTGGTGGGGCTGCTGCGCGAAGCCGGCGTTGATGCCGAAGCCGCGCAGGCCGAAGTTCGCCGCCTGTTGCAGGCACGCACTCCTTGACTCCGCCGGCCGCTCCGCCGCTCGTTGTCCGCCGGATGATTCAAGCGCTCGTTTTCGATTTCGACGGCCTCATCATCGACACGGAAACTCCGTTGATCGACGCTTACGCGGCCGTGCACACCCGGCATGGGGTTCCGTTCGATCGCGCGGTGTTCATCCGCAGCGTCGGCCATGCGGAGTACGCCTTCGACCCGTGGCACGGCTTCAGCCCGCATGCCGATCGCGCCGCGCTCGAACTCGAGCGTCGCACGGTGAAATCCGATCTGCTCGCGCGCCAGCCGGTGCTGCCCGGAGCGGCTGAGCTGATCACTGCCGCCCGATCCCGCAACCTGCGCATCGGCCTCGCCTCGAACTCCGAACACGCGTGGGTCGAGCCGCACCTGCGGCGCATCGGGCTACTTCCGCATTTCGATTTTCTCGCCTGCCGCGAGGACGCAGCGTCGCCAAAACCCGAACCGGACCTCTACCGACTCGTGTTGAATCGGTTCGGACTTCGCGGCGACGAAGCCATCGCATTCGAAGATTCCGCCACCGGCGTGCTCGCCGCGAAGCGGGCCAATCTCTGGGCCGTCGCGGTGCCGGGGCCATCGACCGCCCATCACGATTTCTCGCCCGCGGACCTGCGCGCCACGTCGCTCGCCGAGTTCAGCCTCGACCACCTGCTCACGCGTTTTGCCGGGCAAGCGGCTTCGCCACGCGGGTAGTTGCGCAGACTCGGTTGCCGCCTGCGGCGGCTACGTCAGCGCTGGGATCACCCAGGCGAAGCCGTCCGTCATCCACTTCGGCTCCGCGGGAGACTATCCGCCCAGTTCTTCCCAACGCGCGTAATTCGCGGCGATCTCCTGTTCGAGTTCCTGCAACCGCGCGGTCGCTTTCGCCACGTCCGCCCCTGCCCGCTTGAAGAACGTCGGATCCGCCAGCTGGTTAGTCAGCTGCAGCTGCTCGGCCTCGAGCGCCTCGATCCTTCCCGGCAGTGCTTCCAACTCGGCGCGCTCGCGGTTCAGCAGCTTCCGGGGTTTGGCGACCGGCTGCGGCTCAGCTGGCGCGCTGTTTGTCCGCGCCTTTTCGGCTTCGCGCCGCTTTTCCTCGACCGCCGCTTTCGCCGCGCGCTCGCGCTGCCAGTCGTCGTAGCCGCCGAGGTATTCCGTCACGCGACCGTCGCCCTCGCCCTCGAACACCAGCAAGCTCGTGCACACCTCGTTGAGAAACGCGCGATCGTGGCTCACCAGCAGCAGCGTCCCGCCAAACTCCACCAGCAGATCCTCCAACAACTCCAGCGTCTCGGCATCGAGATCGTTGGTCGGCTCATCGAGCACGAGCACGTTGCAGGGTTTCGTGAACAGCCGCGCCAGCAACAGCCGGTTCCGCTCGCCGCCGGAAAGCGCCCGCACCGGGGTGCGCGACCGTGCCGGCTCGAAAAGAAAATCCTCCAGATACGAAATCACGTGCCGCGTGCGGCCGTTGATCGTGACCGTAGTGTTCCCGTCGGCGACGGCGTCCTGCACGCGCAGGTCCTCGTTCAGCTGCGCGCGGAGCTGGTCGTAGTAGACGATCTCCAACCGCGTGCCTTGCTCGATCGTGCCTTCCTGCGGCGCGAGTTCGCCGAGCAGCAGCCGCAGCAGTGTCGTCTTGCCCGCGCCGTTGGGTCCGACGATGCCGATCTTGTCGCCGCGTTCGATCCGCACGTCGAGGTGCCGTACGATCCAACGCGCGTCCGCGGCGTGCCGGAAGCCCGCATCCTTGCATTCAATGACCTTGAACCCGCTGCGGTCGGCTTCCTGCGCGGTCAGTCTTGCGGTACCTGCGCGTTCACGTCGCGCCGCCCGCTCGGCCCGCATTTTCTCCAGCGCATGGATTCGGTTCTGCGCGCGCGAACGCTGCGCCTTCACGCCGCGACGGATCCACTCCTCCTCCTGCGCGAGTTTCTTGTCGAACTGCGCCCGCTGCACCTCCTCCGCCTCGAGTACCGCCTGCTTGCGGACAAGGAACGTGTCGTAGTCGCACGCCCAACCGATGAGCTGGCCGCGGTCGATCTCGATGATCCGCGTCGCGAGTTTCCGCAGGAACGCGCGATCGTGCGTCACGAACAGCAGCGCGCCGCCCCATTGCAGCAGGTAGTTCTCGAGCCATTCGATCGAGGCAAGATCCAGGTGATTCGTCGGCTCGTCGAGGAGCAGCAACTGCGGCTGCTCCACGAGTCCCCGCGCCAGAAGCACGCGACGCTTTTGTCCCGCCGAGAGCGAGCCGAACGCCGCCTCTGCCGGCAGCCCCATGCTCGCCAGCAGCCGCTCCACGCGATCGTGCCGCTCCCAGTCATTGTGCTCTTCGAACGCCCCGCCCTCGCCTTCCACGACCGCGCGCACGGTTCCCACGAGCCCGGCGGGCACCTCCTGCTGCAACCGCGCAAACGCCGCGCCCGCGCTGCGCATCACCTGACCGCTGTCCGGCTGGAGTTCACCCGCGATCAGCTTCATCAGCGTCGACTTGCCCGCGCCGTTGCGGCCGACGAGACACACGCGTTCGCCGCGGTCGATCTGCAGATTGACGCGGTCCAGCAACGGCGCGCCGCCGAAGCTCAGGCTGACATCGAGGAGACTCACCAGGGCCATGAAGCCGGTCACGTTGCACGCCCCGCCCCGTCCCGCGCAAGCCCGCCGACGCTCCACGCGCCTCCTTTCCCGTCCCGCCCACCTCCGCTGCCGTCCGCGCTGCCCCGCTACCTTCCGCGCTACCGCTGCCCTTCGCGCGACTCCGCTGCCCTCCGCTGTACCCTCGGGCCAATTTCACGTATTACGTGAAATTGTTTACTCAACAGGTCGGCGTGGAGCGCGACGGTGCGGCGGGGGGGCGCAGGCTTTCTCGCGCGTTAACCATGCTGAACGATCGAGAGGGCCCGCGCGTTACGAGACAAGGCAGCCTTTGCGGTTAGATCGGCTCCTGCCGCGGAGCAGACTATCCGGTTGCGGCGGCGACACCTTCTGGCTTGCTCGCACTCATGCCCGCGGTTTCGAACCCGGCCGTCGCGTCGACTCTTCCCCCGCGCTACAACGTCTTGGGCGTCGGTGTCTCCGCGCTTACGCTGGCGCAAGCTCGCGACCTTGTGCTCCGCGCGCGTGGCGCGCAGCGACTCGGGTACGTTTGCTTGTGCAACGTGCACAGCGTCGGCGAAGCCCGCGCCGATCCGGATTTTCGTCGGATCCTCAACCGCTCCTATCTCACCACGCCGGACGGAATGCCGTTGGTCTGGCTCGCGCCGCACGGCGTAGAGCGCGTCTACGGTCCCGACCTGCTCGGCGCCGTCTGCAACGCCGGCCGCAGTGTCCGACTACGGCATTTCTTCTACGGCGGCCGGCCGGGCATCGCCACCGAGCTCGCGCAACGGCTCGCGGCGCGTTATCCCGGTCTGGAGATTGCCGGCACGTTCACACCGCCGTTTCGGCCATTGCAGCCTGACGAGGCGAACGCGCTGCGCGCCGAGATCGCCCGCACCCGGCCCGATGTGATCTGGGTGGGGCTGAGTACCCCGAAGCAGGAGCGGTTCATGGCGGCGCATTGGCAGCAGCTCGAGGCCGGCCTGCTCATCGGCGTCGGCGCCGCGTTCGACTTTCACGCCGGCCGCGTGCGTCAGGCGCCGCGCTGGATCCAGCGCAGCGGATTCGAGTGGCTGTTTCGTCTCTGCCTCGAGCCGCGTCGGCTGGTCGGTCGCTATCTCAAGACGAATCCCATTTTCCTGCTCCGTGTGGCGCTGCAAAAAACCGGAGTGAAGCGCTACCCGCTGGTCGACTGACGTGTGGCGCGGTCGCAGCCCTTTACCCGCTGTTGCCAAAAAAAAGCCCGCCGTCGCCGGCGGGCTGCACCTTCACTTCCACTTCAAGGTTTCGTGCGTCACGCCGCGCGGCGCGGCTCGACCAGCGTAGGGCTGAACGGCAACGGCGACGCGATGCCTGCCCCCGCCACCGCCAGCCCATTGCCAGGCTGCCGGGCGACGCGCACGAGTGCCGCGAGTTCCTCAGCCGCCGGCACCTCAAACGCCGGAACTGCCTCTTCCTCCGCGCCCGCCGGTCCGTGCTCGAGCAGCAACGCCAGACTGCCGAGGATCCGCCGCCCGAAGTAACTCAGCGCGATCGAGATCATTACGGTGCTCATCAGTCCGAGCCAGAGCGCCCGCGTGCTCGATCCGTCCGGTCCTGTTGCGGGACACCACTCCGGCACCAAGCTCGGCAGCAACCCGAACACCGCCCCGATGATCATGAAGCCGATCGCATGTTTGAAATTCATGGTCCGTCTTTCAGCCGTGATCGTGCCAACGCTCCGGCGGAATCCGTAACCTCCGCCCGTTCCGGCAACTCCGTTTTCTCAGCCGCCCCGCGCCCGCGAAAATTCCCGCATTCCGCACGAACCCGCTTTTCTCGCTCGTGCAAACCGCGGGAACCAGCAGGGGCGTTGGCATCCCCGCGGCGACACGATGCGCGCGCGCCGCGTTCCCCGGAGCTTTCCCGATACCGGCCACCGCAACCGTGTCAGTGTCCGCTCAGGGTTTTGTTCACGGCTCCCAGCAACCGCGTTATCGGTGCTGCAACTCAGATATCGCCCAGTCGCGGCCGCAGCACGATCTCCTCCACGACCGTGCGCCGCGACATTCGGTAAACGTCATAAAACGCCTGCGCCACATCCTCCGTCGGCATGATCCGCTCCGGCGCCACTCCGCTGCCCGACCACGATGGCGACCAGGTCGCGCCCGGATGCACGCAGCACACGCGCAGCCCGGCGTCCCTGGTCTCGGCGCGCAACGCTTTCGCCAGTCCCGTCACCCCAAATTTGGCCGCCGTATAAGCCGCGCTCGCCGGATAGGCGGCCAGCCCGGCAATCGAGCTCATGAAGAATACGTCGCCGCTCCCGCGTTTCAGCAGCGCCGGCAGGAACGCGTGCGTAACGAGAAATGCGCTGCGCAGGTTCACCGCCACCATCGCGTCGAAATCCTCCACCGTCGTCTGCGCGAACTTCTTCGGCACGAATCCGCCCGCGTTGTTGATCAACACGTCGGGCAGGCCGAACCGCTGCGTCACCACCTCCGCCATCCGCGCGACCGAGCCTGCGTCCGTCACGTCACAGCCGAACACGTCCGCCTCGGCTCCGGCTCCCCCGCACGCCTGCGCCACGCCTGCCAGCTTCGCCTCGCTGCGCGCGACCAGAGCGAGCCGGACGCCCGGCAGTTCGCGGGCAAACACCTGTGCAATCGCCTCCCCAATTCCCTGCGACGCGCCGGTGATGAGAACGAGCGGCTTGTTTTCTCCCGCGGATTTCGCGGATGGGCGCGGATTATTCATGGGGATCACGGACGACGCGTTTCCACTGTAGTTTGGCAAACTTGAAATTGAGCAGGAGTGCGAGCTTGAGTCCTGTGACCGCGAGATACCCAATCATCTGCCGAACGTGCGTGTCCGTGAACGCCTCGACGACCTTAGGATCCGCCACCACCAGTCCATTGACGATGGTGTCTGGAACAAGAGTGCCGATCAGCTCGCCAGAATAGTGCACCGGAAACGCGCGCTGCTGCTCCACCGTATGCCCGCGCTTCCGGAGTTCTATGACCAACGCGCGTTCGTAGAGCTTTTCGTCGAGCCCTGGGCCGAGCTCGTTGAGCACCGCCATCGCGGCACCGATGATCTCTCCGCTCAACTCTTCGTGAATCATTGCCACAATCCGCGTCCATCCGCGCCATCCGCGGGAACGATCGAATATTGGCCTCTTAGCACACCAGCGATTGGAAATCCATGAAGTCCGCGGTGAACCCGCCCTTCACGCCTTTGCAGATCACGCTCACGGCATCGTGCGAGTGCAGCGATTCGAGGTGCGAGCACGCGATCCGGAAATCGGCGATCTTCTCGTCCGCGTCGAATTCCCGATACAGCAGCCGCGCCGCATCCTCGACGAATTTCAGGTGCGCCCCATTGAGCTCGGCGAACGCCTGCTCGTCCTCGCGTTTCACCATCACCTGCGTCTCGGTCTGCAGCGCGCGGAGGCAGTGCGCGTGCACGTCCTCGATCCAGATCTTTTTACCCTGCGTCTCTTCCACGACGATGCGCGCTTTGCTGCGCTGCGAGTGCGGCACGCTGTAAACCCCGCGCTGGTCCCGCGCGTGCTCCGCCAACTCTGCCGAGCACGGGCACGCCGACGAGTAAACGAAATCGAAATGGATGAACCGCCGGTAGTCGCCCTTCCGCGTCAGCACGCCCTCGAACGCGACGTTGTAGAACTGGTAGCCTTCCAGCCCGCTGCGCAGGCTGCGGTGCAGCATCGGATAGGAGAAACTCACCTTCAGCCGCGCGTCCTTGCTCTTCACGTTGCGCAGGTAGGCGCAGAGGATCTTGCCCATCCACTCGCCGGTGAACACCTCGTCCTTGTGGTCGTAGAACGAGCGCACGATCCGGCTCATGTTGATCCCCTTCAAGTCCGCCTCGAGCGAGACCGTACCGGTAATGCTCGCCTCGAGCGTCAGGATCTCACCCTTTTTCGTCCGGAACTTCAGCGGCAGTTTGAAGTTCGACACGCCCACCTGCTGGATCGGCACGTGCGCGCCCTGGATGGCCGCATACGCCGCCTCCATCATGTCCGGCAGCGAAGCCCGATAGGCCGCGTCCACCTCGAACGCGGGATCGTAGCGCCGCTGGATCTTGGGCGCCGCCCCACTGGCGGACTCATGGAGATACATCGACTTCTTCTTCTTGCTCATGTCGTTTTGATGCGGCGCCGTCCCGAGGCGTTACGCCCGCGCCGGCGCATCGGGTCCGAAATACTCGGCGAAATTCCGCGGCGTCTCATACAGCCGCACGCAATGCAGCTTCCCCGCGGGCAACGCCGGTTCGATCTGATCCCAAAACGCGATCACCAGATTCTCGGTCGTCGGAATGACGTTGCGCAGAAAATCCACGTCGTCGTTGAGGTTCCGGTGATCGCAGCGGTCAACGACCGTCTCGTGCAGCACGCGCTTCAGCTCGGACAAGTCGACGATGTAGCCGGTCTCCGGGTCGGGCTCGCCGCGCACAGTGACCTCGAGCACGTAGTTGTGCCCGTGCCAGTTGGGACTGGTGCAAAGCCCATACTGGTTCGTGTTCCATGCCTGGCTCTTGGTCGGGTTGTAGAGCCGGTGCGCCGCGTTGAAGTGCACCTGCCGCGTGATGAACACGGTGCCGCGCAGCACGCGCGGTGAGCGCGCGGCGGATCGGCGGCGGCGGGACTTCGCAGGCATGAAGGGGGCAGAGGTAGCGAAATATCCCACCGGGTCAATCGCCCCGACCGTAACAGTTCGGCCGAAATAGCTTCTGCTCTGTCGGATAACAGGAGCGTGGCACGGGCGTCCCGCCCGTGGACGGCGCCCCGCGCCGCCTACTCACGAAATCGCGGATAACACGACGGATTCAACAATCGCGTCGCCGCGCTCAGGGCTTCCCTGAGGAACTCATGGCGCTCCCCCCGATCTACCGCTTTCAGATTGAACCACTTGTCCGCCCGCGCTGACCTGTGGTGGGTCCGCTGCAGCTCCTGTCATGAAAATCCGCAAAGCCCTCGTCACGGCCGCAAATCCGCGCCAACGCACCCTCCCGCTCCAGACACTCGTTGACCCGCACGGCGAAACCAAAGCCGCCCTCCAGATCATCCTGGAGGAGGCCGCCGGTGCCGGCGTCGACGAATTCTGTGTGATCGTCTGCCCCGGCGATGAATCCGCCTACGCCGAAGCCTGTGGCACGCTGCGCGAACGCGTGCGGTTCATTCCGCAAAGCACCCCGCGCGGCTACGGTCATGCCGTGCTCTGCGGCCGCGAGTTCATCGGCGACGAACCGTTCCTTCATCTCGTCGGCGATCACCTGCACGTTTCGCACAACGACAAGAGCTGTGCGCGCCAGCTGATCGACATCGCCGTCGCCGAAAACGCCTCCGTCTCCGCCGTCCAGCCGACGCGCGAGAGCCAGCTCACGTCCTACGGCGCCGTCGGAGGCCGGCTCGTCGGTGGCGAACAACCACTTTATCAGATCGAATCTGTGCTCGAAAAACCGACGCCGTCGGTCGCCGAGCAGCAGCTGATCGTCCCAGGCCTCCGTGCGGGTTTTTATCTCTGCTTCTTCGGACTACACGTCCTCGGCGCGGAAATCTTCTCGCTGTTGGAACAGCAGCAGGCCGCCGCCCCCGACACGCCGCTCAGTCTTTCGCCCGCGCTGCACGCGCTCGCCAGCCGGCAGCGCTACCTCGCGTTTTCGGTTGCAGGCCGCCGTTACGACATCGGTGCGTCCTACGGATTGCTCTTCGCTCAGCTCGCGCTGTCGCTCTCCGGCCGCGACCGCGACCACGTCCTCACCCAGCTCGTCGAACTCCTCGCCGCGCGGCCGAAAGAGTGATGAACGGAACGGTGCCATCTTTCGAAAGAGATGCTGGGGACGCGACGCCCTCGTCGCGTCGCTCGAGCAGAACCGCGACGAGGGCGTCGCGGCTCCAGTGCTGCCGATTTGTGATCGAACTCTTCGCGCATCCCGATCGCGGCCGCTTGTTAGGTCACGCTTTCGGGACGCTCGTGTGTTTCATGGTCCCAGCTTCCTTTTCATGACTCTTCGCGTCTCCGACATCATCGACGCACCCGACAAGTCCACGCGCGATCTCGCGATCGATCGCTGGGCTGCCGATCGCTCCGCCGCCGACCTGCTCGCCGCCTGCGCCGAGCTCGACGCGTATCGCCGCCGCGAGACCAATCTCTACAAACGCGTCCGCGCACTGTTCTTCATCACGGCGATCCACCGTTACCACCTGCCGCGCCGGCCCGAGCTGCCACGCTCCGGCCGCGTGCCGTTCGCCGGGTTTACCCACCTGCTCGAGCGCCGGTTCGAGGAGGCCATCGCCGACTTCACCCGCGCACAAAACGAACAAGGTCCAAGCGAAACGCTCTCCAGCGCGCTCGCCGCGGCGCACCACGCGCTCGCGTTCCAAACCCTCGCCGACCAGGTCCGCCGCACCGTCCGCTCCACGCGCGGCAACGCGTGGATGTTCCGGCTCGGCCACCCGCTCGACCAGCCGCTGCGCGTCCGGCCCGAGCTCCTCGCCCGCCGCGAAGGCGACGCCGCTTACCCGCTCCTCCGCGAACGCACGCCCGTCCGGATGGACCTCACGCATTGTGGCTGGAGCGACATTTTTTTCCTCGGAATGGATTTCCCCGAGGGCGCACGCGTGCTCAACATCTCCATCGATCTCGGCGTGCACGGCCGCGACACCGCGCCGCGGCCGCCGGTCGAAGCCTATTTTCGCGTGATCGACGAGCCGGTGATCCGGCTCGCCAGCGTCGACCTCGAAACCACCGCGCGTATCACGACGCTCGACGAGGTTTTCGATTTCGGCCGCGATTATCTTGGCCTGCTCAAGGCCGCGATCATCGCCGCGGGCATCGTGCCGCCCGGCATCGAACGCTCCGGCGCCAGCCTCGCCGACTTGCTCGCCGCGATCTTCGGCAGCGGCCGCGGTTTCGAGCTGGTCAGCAACGTCAACCGGATCCCGAAGGGTTCGCGGCTAGCGGTGTCCACGAATCTCCTCGGTGCGTTGATTGGCGTCTGCATGCGCGCCACGCACCAGATCAAATCGCTCACCGGTCCGCTCGAGGAACCCGAACGGCGGATCGTCGCCGCGCGCGCCATCCTGGGCGAATGGCTCGGCGGCTCCGGCGGCGGCTGGCAGGATTCCGGCGGACTCTGGCCGGGCATCAAGTTGATCGAGGGCGCGCTCGCCGAACCGGGTGATCCGGAATACGGCACCAGCCGCGGCCGGCTGTTGCCGCAACACACGCTGCTCGGTGCCGAGCGGATTTCCGCGGACGCGCGGCGCAAGCTTCAGGACTCGCTCGTGCTCGTGCATGGCGGCATGGCGCAGAACGTCGGGCCCATCCTCGAGATGGCGACGGAGAAATACCTCCTGCGCAGCGAAGCCGAATGGTCCGCGCGGCTTCGCGCGGTCTCGACGCTCGACGAAATCCTCGCACTGCTCGCCGCCGGAAACATCAAGCAGCTCGGCGCCGCGCTGACGCAGAATTTTTCCGGCCCGCTGCAGACGATCATTCCGTGGGTCACCACGCTTTACACGGAGCAGCTGATCGCGCGCACGCGCGCCGCCTTCGGGGAGGACTTCTGGGGCTTCTGGATGCTCGGCGGCATGTCGGGCGGCGGCATGGGCTTCATCTTCGCGCCGGAGCGCAAACGCGAGGGCCAGGAGAAGCTCCGCGAGATCATGCTCGCCACCAAGCGCGAGATGCAGGCCGCGCTGCCGTTCGCGATGGATCCGGTGGTCTACGATTTTGCCATCAACGAACACGGCTCGGTCGCCGCCGTGTTGCACGGCGATGAGGCCTTGCTGCCGGTGGACTACTACCGTCAAGCCGTGCCCGGCTGGTTGCGGCGCTCCGCGCGCGAGCTCACGCCGCTCGAACGCGCCGATCTGCAGCAGTTCACGCGCGCCGCGCGCCGCCTCCCGGAGTTCGGCCAGGCGCTGCCCACGCTGCTCGATCAGCTCTTGCCCTCGGGCGATGCGAACGATCGGAGCGGCGCCCGGCTGACCGAACTGCTCGAGACGAACGGCTTCGACCGCGCGCAGCACGAGCAGATTCGCGCCGATCTGCGCAGCGGCCGGATCGGACTTGCGATGAACCGGCTGCCCGCGAACACGCTGATCGAGGACGTGCCAGCGGCAGCGTTGTTCGATGCCGGTGGCACGGGCGTCCCGCCCGTGATGGCAGATCAACCCCATGGGCGAGACGCCCGTGCCACGGCTGATCTCGCCGCGTTCCGCGCCGCGGGCGAAGCCGCATTGAAACGCGGCGAAGTCGCGATGATCACCTACGCCGCCGGCGTGGGCAGCCGCTGGACGCAGGGCGCCGGCGTGGTGAAAGGGCTGCATCCCTTCGCCAAGCTCGGTGGCCAGCACCGCAGTTTCATCGAAGCGCATCTCGCCCGCACGCGGCGGTCGGCGCAGGAGCACGGCACGACGATCCCGCACGTGTTCACCACGAGCCACCTGACGCACGCGCCGATCGAGCGCTGGCTGCGGCAGGCGACGGGCGAGGCGTTCGACCGCGACGTGTTCCTTTCCCCCGGCCGCTCGATCGGACTTCGGCTCGTGCCCACCGTGCGCGATCTGCGATTCGCGTGGGAGGAAACCGCGCAGCAGAAGCTCGACGAGCAAAAGGAAAAGATGCGCGAGAGCGTCCGCGCCGCGCTGACGAATTGGGCGCACACCGTCGGCGAGGGTTCCGATTACACCGACAACCTTCCCGAGCAGTGCCTGCATCCGGTCGGCCACTGGTTCGAGATTCCGAACCTGCTCAAGAACGGCACGCTCGCCCGGCTGCTCGCGCGCTACCCGCAGCTGCGCACGCTCGTCGCCCACAACATCGACACGCTGGGCGCCTCACCCGATCCCTTGCTGCTCGGCTGGTTCCAGAGCACCGGCGCCACGCTCGGCTGGGAAATGATTCCCAAACGGATCGAGGATCACGGCGGCGGACTGGCGCGCGTGGACGGCCGGCTGCGGATCGTCGAGGGACTCGCGCTGCCGCGCGAGGAAATCGAGTTCAATCTCCGCTACTACAACAGCAACACGTGCTGGATCGACATCGACCGGCTGCTTACGGCCTTCGGCCTAACCCGTGCCGATCTTGCGAACGCGGAAAAAACCGCCGCCGCGGTGCGCACGCTCGCCGCGCGGCTGCCAACCTACGTGACGCTCAAGGATGTGAAGAAGCGTTGGGGGCACGGGCAGGAGGACGTGTTTCCGGTCGCGCAGTTCGAAAAGCTCTGGGGCGACATGACCGCGCTGCCCGAGTGCACCAGTGTGTTCGCCGTGGTGCCACGCCAACGTGGCCAGCAGCTGAAGGACCAAGCCCAGCTCGACGCCTGGCAGCGCGACGGCTCCGCCGCCTACGTGGAGAGCATCTGCTCGTGGTAGGGCGGGTTGTCCCCAACCCGCCGCTCCGCTGTTGGCCGATCAACCTGACGGCGCGTTAGGGATAACGCGCCCTACCGCGCGCTCCACCTTTACTCCCGCCTGACACTTTTTTGTTTGGCGCAACGCCCTGCTGGGGGTTCAAGAACCATCCAGCATGGCCATGCGGTTCAGCATTCTTGGCAGCGGCAGTTCCGGCAACGCCGCGCTCCTCGTCACCGAGGGCGCGCGCGTGCTGGTCGACGCCGGGTTCTCCGCCCGCCGGCTCGGCACGCTGCTGGCCGCCGTCGGTGAGTCGCTCGACCGGATCGACGCCGTGTTCCTCACGCACGAGCACGGCGACCACTCGGGCGGCATCGAGGGCCTGAAAAAATTTCCGCACATCCAGATCTTCGCCAACGCCGGCACGGCCCGCGCGGTGCAGGCCGGGCTTTCCTACCGGCCGACCTGGCACCTGTTCGAGACCGGCGCGCGTTTCCTGTTTCGCGATCTGGAGGTCACCACCTTCTCGGTGCCACACGATGCCCAGGAGCCGGTCGGGTTCCGGTTCACCTCCGGGCACGACGGCGATTTGTTTTCGCCGCGACGCTCGCTCACGTTTTTGACCGACCTCGGGCATGCGCCGCTGAACGTCCGCGAACAGCTGCGCGACTGCTGCGTTGTCGTGATCGAGGCGAATCACTGCCCCGAGTTGCTCAAAGCCGACACGCGCCGGCCGTGGCCCACGAAGCAGCGGATTAGCGGCCGGCATGGGCATCTCTCCAACGAAGCCGTGCGCGAACTCCTCACCGAGATCGCCTGCCCGCAGTGGCGGCACGTTTACCTGACGCACCTTTCGCGCGAGTGTAACTCCCGCGCCGCGGTCGAGCGGATGTTGGCCACGCTGCGCCCCACGCTCACCGCCTGCGAGTTCTCGATCGTCTGCCAAGGCGAGAGCACGCCGCTCTGCGACTGCGGGTGAGCAGAGATCCGAAAAGCGGAAGGTGGAACGCGTTGCCCTCAACGCACTGCACCACTCCGTGGCGTCCGAAAGCGCTAGGAATCCTCGCGGCCGGCGCGGACAGCCGTCCCTACCTCTCTCATCTCTCAACCCTCAACTCTCAACTGCTCCCTGCCCTCCGCTCTGGGCTCTAGACTTCCGTCTTACTTCGCGCCCTTCTTCAGGCTCTTCCGGTGCGCAATCGAGAACATCAAAATCGATCCGACCACGCCGAACGGTAGCATGTAGTAAAAGTAGTAACCCCAGCCGTAATTATCGAGGACGTAGCCGAGGATCGTCATCCCCAGCGCCGCGCCGAAATACTGGAAGGCGTCGATGCAGCCCGAGGCGAACGCCGCCATCTTGCGGCCGCCGATATCCATCGCCGCCGCCGGCCCGAGTAGCGAGTGCGTGGAGTTCACGGTGAACGACACCATGATGAAGAACCCGATCGCCCAGCCCACCGTGTGCACCTGCGTCGCCGCCAGAATGACGACCATCTCGATGATGTAGACCGCGCCGGCCACGGGCGCGCGCCGCGACTGGAAAAAACGGTCCGACACCCAACCGGAAAGAAACGACCCGCACGACGCCACCAGCGGGATCATGTAGCCCAACCACTGGAACTGCGCGCCCGTCATCTTGAGGTGATGCACTTCCTGGAAATACACCGGGAACCACTGGTCGATCGCCTGCCGCACCGCGCCGGTGCACGCATACGCCAGCGCGATGATCCACACCATCGGGTTCGTCACGATATGCGTCAGCACCGGCCAGATCTCCGCGCGAACGTTGGTTTCCGCGTGATCTGCTTCGCCTTTGAAGACATCGTGGAAGCCGGCCTCCTCCGGCGTGTCCTTCACCACGAACGCGAACACCACCGCCACGATCGAGGCGATGATCGCCGGCACCCAGAACACCCAGCGCCAGTGCAGCGGCGGCACGTTCATCATCGTGCCGATCGCGAAGCCCGCCAGCAGCAGCGGCAGCAGCTTGTTCGCCGCCAGCCGGCCGAGGTTGATCATGAACCCGAAGATCCCCGCAAACGTGCCGCGCTGCTTTTCGCTGAACCACGCGCTGTTGATCTTGATGAACCCGGGCGAGCCAAACGACTGGATGTAGCCGTTGAGGCCCCACAGTAGCGAAAACAGGCTCAGCATGCCCCAGAACGAAGCCGCGCCAAACAGCAGGTTGACCGTGATCGTGCCGGCCGCGCCGATCAGCATCGCCTTCTTGCCGCCGATGCGATCGGTCAGCAGCCCGTTGATGATCTGCCCGCAACCGTAGGCGATAAACTGCGCCGACAGCATCGTCGCCATGTCCGAGTTCGTGAACCCGAACTCGTCCTTGATCGCCTTGTTTGCATACGAGAAGTTGTAGCGACAGAAATAGTAGCTCGTGTACATCAGGCCCACCGTGGCCCAGTTCAGGCCGCGCCGGGCGCGCAGCCCGGGCGGATGGGGCGGATGAGGCGGTTGCAGCACGGGGCGGCTCGGGTGGCCGGCGTCGGAACTCATGGGCGCAGACTCCAAACGGAAACCGCCAGCGCTGCACGGAAATTCGCGCGCGCCGCCGGCGCACGCCGCGCTGATGCCACCATTCGGCTTCCGCCCGCCGCCATTGACGCGACGCCGCCTTGCCCCGACGTTTCCCCTCCACCACGAACCCTCCCACATGAACGTCACTCCCGACGCGTTTCGCCGCACCAAGATCATCTTCACCCTCGGCCCGGCCACCGAGAGCGAAGCCATGCTCGAAAAGATGATCGTCGGCGGCGCCGATATCGTCCGGCTCAACATGGCCCACGCCTCCCACGAGTGGACGCGCACCATCGTCCGCCGGATCCGCGCGATCAGCACCCGCGTGAACCGCGAGGTCGCGCTCCTGATGGACATCAAGGGCCCCGAGATCCGGACCGGCGACCTGCCCAGCCCGATCCAGCTGAAACCCGGCGAGATCTTCGACTTCACCGTGCATCCGAGCACGTCGCGCGAGTCCGATCAGGAGGTGCGCTCCGTCGACGTCAACTACCGCGATCTCGTCAACGACATCCAGATTGGCGACACCGTGCTCGTCGACAACGGGCTGATCCGCCTCGAGGTCCTCGCAAAGGACCAGGCGCACATCCGCTGTCGCGTGCTCATCCCCGGCCAGCTCAGCTCCCGCCGGCACATCAATCTCCCGGGCGTGCGGATCAACCTGCCGGCCTTCACCGAGAAAGACCGCGTCGACACGAGCCTCGGCATCGCCGAAGGCGTCGACTTCATCGCGCTGTCGTTCGTGCGCGAGGCCAAGGACGTGAACGATCTCCGCACCTTCCTGCACGAGCATGGCTCGAAGGCGCGCATTATCGCCAAGATCGAGGACCAGTCCGCGATCAGCAATCTCGACGAGATCATCGAGGCCTGCGACGGGCTGATGATCGCGCGCGGCGATCTCGGCATCGAGTGTCCATTCGAGGATCTGCCGGTCATCCAGCGCCGCGCCGTTCGCGCCTGCATCGCCAAGGGTCGTCCCGTGATCGTCGCCACCCACATGCTGGAGTCGATGATCAGCCAGCCCGTGCCCACCCGCGCCGAGATCACCGACGTCGCCAACGCCGCCTACGAGCGCGCCGACTGCGTGATGCTCTCGGGCGAAACCACCGTCGGCAAATACCCCCTCGAGTGCCTGCAGATGCTCGACAAGATCGCCCGGCGGATCGAAGCCGAGATGGACCCCGATCATCAGGAGCCGCTGAATTTCTCGACGGAGAAGATGAAGATCCTCCACTCCGCCGTCGTACTCGCGAACGAGATTCCCGGCTCGAAAATTCTTACCTTCACGCGTTACGGCTACATGGCCCAAGGCCTCGCGGCGCTGCGCCCCACGTGCGCGGCCGTCTACGCCTTCACGCCGACCATCGAGGTGCTGCGCCAGATGCGGCTGCTGCGCTCGGTCGAGCCGTTCCTGATGCCGTTCGCCGCCAAGCCGGATGCCACGATCGAGAACGCGATCGAGATGTTGCGCCAGGCCGGCCGGATCAAGCCGGGCGACAAGCTGATCGTCGCCACCGACATTCTCGCCGCCGACCGGCTCGTGGACGCCGTCCAACTCCGCACCGTGCGGTAGCATCTGGGAGCGCGGCGTCCCGCGCGCATTCGGGGCCGCCGGCCTCGCGCCGCCCGCCATTCCCGTTCGCGTTCCCTCCCCTCCCCGCAGCTTGCCCTAGCCATGCTGCTCCTGCAGCCTGCGGTTCGTGCAACTCTTCTCCGCCGGCTCGCTCACCTCGATCATCGAACTGTCGATCTCCCCGGTGATCCTGATCTCCGGCGTCGGCGCGCTCACCATCACCCTCACCAACCGGATGGCGCGAATCGTCGATCGCACGCGCATTCTGGCGGGCGAGACCCGCTCGACCACGGGTGAGGAGCGCGAACACGCGCGCAGTCAGCTCGAGATTCTCTGGCGCCGCGCCGGACTCGTGCGACTCGCGGTCACGTTCGCCGGCTGCAGCATGCTGACCTCGTGCGTTCTGATTCTTGGCCTGTTCATCGGCGCACTTTTGGAGCTCAATCCCGGCCTGGGCATCGCCGCCGTGTTTCTGCTGAGCATCCTCTTCCTCGCCGCGGCGCTGGTCGCGTTTCTCCGCGACATCTTCGCCTCGCTCCACGCCGTGCAACTCGAGGTCGAGCGCACGCGCCAGCAGTAGCAGCCATCCGCAAATCCCGCAGCGGTCAGGATGCTTTCCCGAGGCCTGCGAGCTCGAAGGAGCTTCCTCGAATCGCAGAGGCGCTGAAGCAGCCAACCGACTCCCAGGCGCGCGAATCATTGCTTCGGATAGCATCCAGCGTGCTCACGCCGCCGGCCGCACATCGCGCGGGCCTGGCCCGTGTCATGCGCCCCGCCGGAGCTTGCCACTCGGCACCGCCCTCCGTTGTAACCTCCGCCCTTCCGTCGCGATCCAATCGTCATTCATGAGATCTCCAGCCCGTTTCATGCTCGTCGTGGCGCTCGCGCTGCCGGCCGCGGCGCCCGCCTGCGATCTTTGCGCCGTGTATTCGGCGGTTCACGCGCAAGGGCTCTCGTCGTCGGCTTGGACGCTCAGCGCCGCAACGCAATTCACGCATTTCGGCACCCTGCGGCTCGACGGAGAACGCGTCGCCGATCCGGCCGATCAGCGAATGGACAGCGTGATCACTCAGCTCGTCGCGCGCCGCGCCTTCTCCCCGCGCTGGAGCGCGCAACTCAACGTTCCGCTGATCACCCGCTCGTTCCGGCGACCCAGCGCGGAGGGCATCGAGGACGGACGCGAACGCGGGCTGGGCGACATCTCCGTGCTGGCGCGCGGCGAGGTGTTCCGCCGCGAAACCGAGCAAACCACGTTCATTCTCGACGCGCACGCCGGCATGAAGTTGCCCACCGGCAGCACCCGCCGGCTCGCCGAGGAAACAACCGAAGAGGATGAGCCGGACGCCGCACCGCCCATCCTCGCCCTGCTCGCCGCCGACTCGGAGATCCGACCGTTTCACGACGGCCACGCTCACGGACCGGCCAGTGGCGTGCACGGGCACGATCTCACGCTCGGCACCGGATCGACCGATGCCCACCTGGGCGCAAACCTCTTCTTTCGGCGCGCCCGGTTCCTGGCCACGGCGCTGCTGCAATACACCCTGCGTACGCGCGGCGATTACGACTATCGTTTCGCCAACGATCTCACGTGGGAATTGGCTCCCGGCGCGTATCTGATCCTCGGTCACACGCGCACACTTGCGCTCCAGCTCGTCGCCTCCGGCGAAACCAAGGGCCGCGACGATTTCGCCGGCGAACGCGCGGACGATACCGGCATCCGCTCGGTGTTTCTCGGCCCCCGGGTTTCCGCGACGTTCGGGCTCAACCTCAGCGCTGCGCTCGGCGCAGACATTCCGGTGAGCGTCGACAACACCGTACTGCAGCTCACACCCGACTACCGGCTCCGCGCCAGCGTGAGCTGGAGTTTTTAGTCAGCTCTCTCGCGACCGCCCAGCTCAACCGAAAGGGTAACCTATTGAGCCCTCCTGACAGAAGTGACGCGGCTTCGGGTAGGGCAGGACCGCTAGGCCCGCCGCCTACTATTCGCGGTGCGCCAGCGGTCGCGCCCTACCATCGCAGCCTACCTCGCCACTTCTTCTGACAAGTCTCGATAAACGACCACTCGTTGTGCCACGTGGAAATGCCGTCCCCCGGTTGCTCGTCGCCGCTCACGCCCATTTCGCCAGCGTTTTCCGCAGTTTTTCGCGCGCACGATAGAGCCGCGTCTCCACCGCCTTCGGCGTCGTCCCGAGCGCAAGCGCGATCTCGGCGTGAGACATCTGCTCGTATTCGAACAGCACCACCGCCTCGCGCAACTCCACCGGCAACGCCGCGATCGCATCGCGCACGGCCCCCGCCCGCTCCGCGCGCTCCAACGCTTCCGCCCCCATCATGCCTCCCCGTCTCCCGATTTCCGCACTCCGGTCTCCGCTCTCCGAGGCTGCGTTTCCCGTCCACTCCTCGAGCGCGACCTCCGGCCGCCGCCGCCACCAGCGCAGCCGGTTGCGCGCGAGATTCACGGCGATCGCGAACAACCACGGCCGAAACTCCGCACCCGCACGAAATTTTTCCCGCTGCTGCCACACGCGTACGAACGTCTCCTGCGCCAGTTCGTCCGCTTCCCGCGCGTTCAACACGATCCGCGCGATCAGCGCCTTCACCGGCAACTCCCACTCGGCCATCAATGCCGCCAGCGCCGCCTCGTCGCCCGCCTGCACCCGCCGCATCCATTCCGTGCTCGGCCCCGCCGGGCCGGCCGGCGCAGCGTTCCTGCCTGCGGGCAAAGGCGGTTCGTCGCTCAAGGCTGCACCTGCAGGTTGGGCGCGCCTTGGTGCGAGTAGTCCGACACGCGCGGCAACACGATCGCGAGATAACGTTCGCCCTGCCCCGCCGGCATCAGCGCCGCGACCTGCCGGAAGTGCTCGGTCATCGAGCCGACGCAGACCTGCTCCAGCGCCGCAATCTCCGCCGGCGGAGCCTTCTGCCGGCGCGCCCGCAGGATCGCGTTGCAGTGCTGCTCGCAGACTTTGCCGTAGTCGTCGTGCAGTCGCTTGATCGCCGCGAACTGCGTCTCATCGAGCTTAAACTCCACGCGCAGCCACGCCATCGCGTCGTGCTCCCGCGCGGCCCGCCGGATCTCCGGCGCATCGTTAAGCGCGTAGAACGCGGCAAACGACACCGCGCCCACCGCGACGACCATCAACACGCTCAACCAGAAATTCTTCATGCTCTCCGCTCTCAGCTCTGGACTCTTAGCTCTAGACTCACCGCTTTCAATGCTCCCACATCGCGCGCGCATCCAGCGTTTGGACATACGTGGCGGCAATTTCGGCGCGATCCGCGGCGACGACCGAGCGAGCCTGCTCGCGTCCCGCCCAACCGCCGAGCAACAGCGCCAACGCCAGGGCACCCGCCAGCGCCGCCAGATGCGTGCGCGCGTAACCTGCCCAACTCAGCCCGCGGCTCGTCGCCGCAATCCGCGCCCACACCGCGGCGCGGAAGTTGGGATCGCGAGGCGGCTGCACTCGCCAGTCGGCCAGCACATCCGCAAAAAGGTCGTTCTGCTCCGGTGATTTCATGATTTGCGTATGCAGACTATAACCCGGGTTCTCGAAAAACCCGCAGAAAATCTCGCGGCGCCGCCCCTCCCGCTCTTTTCCGGTTTGCCGCCCCACCCGGTGGTGTGCCGTTCGCCCGTTCGACGGGCTCAGGGTCCCGAGCGCCTGTCGAGGGGCGACACCTGACGCACCCAGTTTCGACCCGCCCAAAGCGAAGAACCGAACCACACTCCCGAGCCTGCTTGGCAATTTTTCCCGAGGGTTTGCGTCCATGCAGGTGTAGTGAGGGGTGAAATCATCCCTGCACTCATGAAATCCCTCCTTACCCTCGCCTGCTCCGCCCTGCTCGTTCTCGCTGCTCCGGCAGCTTTCGCCCAACACGATCACGCCGCTGATTCCGGCGCCACCCAGCCCGCCGCCTCCGAGAGCATCGCCGCCCAAAAGGCCGACTACCCGCTCCAAGTCTGCGCGGTGTCCGGCGAGGAGCTCGGCAGCATGGGCGAGCCGTTCGACTACATTCACAAGGAGGACGGCAAGCCCGACCGCCTCGTGAGGATGTGCTGCGATGGCTGCGTGAAGAAGTTCAAGAAGGACCCGGCGAAGTATCTGAAGAAGATCGACGAAGCCGCGGCGAATAAGGCCGCCGGTCACACAGCGTCCAAGCACTGAGCCGAACTCGCCACAGGTAGGGACGCCTCACCGAGGCGTCTGCGATGGGGCAATCTCGCTCGCGCTTCGGACGGCTCGGAGAGCCGTCCCTACCGTTCCACACTCTCGTGAACACTGCCCGCCGACACTCGCCTCAGCTGCTCCTCGCCGCGTTGCTGCTCGCCCTCGCCGGCTGCAGCACCGCTCCCATGGCAGGAGAGCGGGCTGCACGCGAACAGCTCGGCCGGGTGGCCGCCGCCTATCGGCCTTCGGGTCACAAGCCCGTGCTGCCCGTGCTCGGTGCCGACTCGAAGCTGGAGGACTACGTCGCGTTCGGCGTGCTCAATCATCCGCAGGTCGAGGCCGCTTACTACGACTGGCGGGCGAGCGTCGAAGCGATCACGCCGGCCCGCGCGCAACCGGATCCGAAGCTCACGTTCGAGGCCGACATCGCCGACATGCTGATGACGCTGATGCCGGGACTGATGTTTGATTTCATGGGCGCAGGCAAACGCGCCGCCATGGCCAACGAGGCCGCCGCGCGAAGCGGCGTCGCGTATCGCGCGTATGTCGCCGCCGTGCTCCAGACGGCCGCCGAGGTGCGGAAGGCCTGGGTCGAACTCGCGTATACCACCGAAACCCTGCGGCTCTACACCGCGACGCTGCACAACGTCGACCAGTCGCTGCAGCTCGCGGCCTCCGAATTCTCCACCGGCCGCGGGATGGTCTCGTTCAATGAAATGGTCCGGCTGCAAAACCTCGTCGCCGAACACCACAGTCATCACGCCGCGTTCAGCGACCGGCGGGGCGCCGCCCGCGCCCGCTTCAAATCGGCACTCGGGCTGACGCGCGACGAGGCCGATCCCGCCTGGCCCGAGTCCGCGCTGCAACCCACCGCATTGCCGGATGAGGACACGCTGTGGCAGCGCGCGCTCGCGGCGAATCCCGAGCTCGGTTCGATGCGCGCGATGGTCGACATAGCGGTTGCCGAAGTCGGCGTCGCCAACACCACCGACCGGCCCGATTTCGCGATCGGGCTCATGGCCGACGTGAAGGCCGATCCGTTGATGTATCGTCCGCAGGCCTCGCTGTCGCTGCCGATCTGGCGCGACAAGATCGCCGCGACCATCGCCGGTGCGAAAGCCCGTCACGATGCCGCCGTCGCCCGGCTCACCGCCGAGCAGCTCAACCTCGCCGCGGAAATCGCCCAGATGCTGTTCATGGTCCGCGAGGCCGACCGGATGATCGCCTACCTGGACGAGTCCGCGTTGCCCAACCTGGAACGCGCCGCCGCGTCGGCTGCGGCCGGTTACCAATCAGGCATGGGTGGAGCGGCCATGATCGTCGACGCACGCCACATGGCGCTCCTGATGCAGCTCGAACGCGCCAAGGCGCTCCGCGAACGCGAGCTCGCCGCGACCGACCTGCTCGTCGTCATGGCCGGCGAGGTACCCTCCGCCGCGCCGCTCCTCGTCCAAGCTCCCACAGCTCACCGCTGATTTTAACTTAATGAAGTCTCCTCGAGTCCTTCTCCTGATCGTGTCACTCGCCGCCAGCGGGTTGATCGCCCCTGAAGTGGCCGAATTTCTCGTGCCGCATGCGCACGCCGCGGAACAGCAACTCTACACCTGCGGCATGCACCCGCAGGTGATCAAATCCGAGCCGGGCAACTGTCCGATCTGCGGGATGAAGCTCACGCCGATTCGCGGCAACAACCCGGGCGCCGCCGCCACCGCAGGCGACCGCAAGGTGAAGTTCTACAAGTCCACCATGATCCCGGGCGAGGTCAGCCCGAACCCGGGCAAGGATTCCATGGGCATGGACAGGGTGCCGGTCTACGAGGACGAATTCGACGCCGCCAGCGCCATCACGATCGACCCGATCACGATTCAGAAAATGAACCTGAAGACGGCGCTGGTGCAGACCGGCCCCGTCCGCCGCACCATCCGCGCCGTCGGCACAGTGGGCTTCAGCGAGCCCGGATTGATCGACATCACGACGAAATACGAGGGCTGGATCGAAAAACTCTTCGTCAACGCCACCTGGACTCGGGTGAAAGCCGGCACGCCGCTGTTCGAAATCTACTCGCCCGATCTCTACAACGCGCAGCTCAACTTTCTCGTGGCGCTGCGCAGCGAAGGATCCGAGGGCGGGCCGCTGACCAACGCCGCTCGCGCGCGGCTGCAGCTCTTCGACGTGCCGGCCGCGTTCATCACCGAATTGGCGCAGGCCGGAGAAGCCCGGCGCAAGGTCGTCTATCGCGCGCCCGTCGACGGAGTGGTGATCGAGAAACCGGCAGTGCAGGGCATGATGGTCCGGCCCGGCGAACGCATCTTCCGCCTCGCCGACCTGTCCACCGTCTGGGTCAATGCGCAGATCTACGAAAAAGACCTGGCGTTCGTCCACGAGGGCCAGCACGCGGTGGTGCGCACGAGCTTCGGCCAGGAGCGCGAGTTTCACGGCGAAGTCGAAGTGCTGATTCCTGAAATCGTGAACGAGACCCGCACGGCCCAGGCCCGGCTCGTGCTCGACAATCCCGACCGCGCGCTCAAGCCGGGCATGTTCGTCGACGTCCGCTTCGAGGCCGAGCTCGCGCCGTCGGCGGTACTCGTGCCCGATCTCGCGGTGCTGCGCAGCGGCGAACGCAACACGGTGTTCGTCGCGCGTGACGGCGGCACGTTCGAGGCCCGCGAGGTGAAACTCGGCGCGCGCACGCAGGACAATTTCTTCGCGGTGCGCTCGGGCCTCGCCGCCGGTGAACGCGTGGTCACGTCCGGCCAGTTCCTGCTCGATTCGGAGAGCCAGCTGCGCGCGGCCATTCAGAAGATGATTCGCGCCACGCAGGCCGGCGGCGGCACGGCGGCGGCCTCCACGCCCGCCGCCCAAGGTGCCGGCTCCGGGCCTTCGTCACCGCAACCTGCACCAGCGACTGCCGCGGCGCCGGCGATGCCGGCCGAGGCGCAGCCCGCGCTCAAGCAGCTCGCGTTCGCGAGCGCGGATGCGGCGGCCGCGCTCGCCGCCGACGACTTGAGCGCCTACCGCCAACAGCTCCCGGCGCTGCGAACCGCCGTCGCCGGGCTGGTCCAGGCCGCACCGCAAAGCGGCCTGGCCAAATACAAGGGCGCCCTGCCGGAGCCGACCGATCTGGAATCGGCCCGCCAGGCATTCGAGCCGCTCAGCACCGCCGTCGCGGATCTCGCTCGCGCCAGTCATCTCCAGCACACCGCCGGACTGCGGATCTTCGAGTGCCCGATGTCGCCCGTGCTCGGCAAGGCTCGCTGGCTCCAGCGCGAGAGCGGCACGAAGAATCCATTCTTCGGTTCGGACATGCCACGCTGCGGCGAACAGATCGACGGCCCTTCCGCGGCAACGGCGCCGTCCGCCGACGCCGGCATGAAACTGCCGGCAGGTCACCCGCCCATCCGTCGACTCGCCGGAACGAAGCCGCCGCGCGCCGCCATGAGCGGGAGCGATTTTCTCCGTTCGCAAATCGGCGTGCCCGTCGCACTCGCCACGCCTGCGGATGAAACGGCGCACGCGAGCGGCGGCTGCCGCGGTTGCGGCATGTCGGCCGCGGCGACGGCGGCCGGCGAACCCTGCGAACACGAGGTTTTCCCCGCGAAAAACGCGGATGCGTCGCGACGCCCAAAGATCTGACGCCGCCTCCGGCCAGCCTTCTCCGCCACCTCTCCAGGTTTTGCTCCGCCACCATCCATGCTGAAGCGCATCATCGAGTTTTCGCTCGCCAACCGATTCCTGGTGCTCGTCGCCACCGCTGCGTTGATCATCGGCGGCGTCTACGCGGTGCGGAACATCCCGCTCGATGCGATCCCAGATCTGTCGGACACCCAGGTCATCATCTACACGGAGTGGCCGGGCCAGGCGCCGCAAATCGTCCAGGATCAGCTCACGTATCCCATCACGACGAAGATGCTTTCCGTGCCGTCGGCCAAGGTCGTGCGCGGCTACTCGTTCTACGGATTCTCCTTCGTCTATATCATCTTCGACGACGGCACCGACCCGTATTGGGCGCGCAGCCGCGTCCTGGAATATCTCAGCGGGCTCTCGAATTCGCTCCCGAAGGGGGTGTCGCCCACCCTCGGGCCCGACGCGACCGGCGTCGGTTGGGCGTTCATGTATTCGATCAACTCGCCGAAGCGCGACCTGGCCGAGCTGCGCTCGATGCAGGACTGGTATTTGAAATACCAGCTCTCCAGCGTCGATGGCGTCGCGGAGGTCGCGTCGGTCGGCGGCTACGTCAAACAATACCAGATCACCGTCGATCCGAACCGGCTGCGCGCCTACGGGCTGTCGCTGGGCGAGGTGGCCAGCGCCGTGCAGCGCAGCAATGGCGAGGTGGGCGGTCGCTCGCTCGAGTTGGCGGAAAAGGAGTTCATCCTGCGGGTGAAGGGCTATGTTACCGGACTCGATGATCTCCGCCAGGTGGCGGTGGGCGTCGGCCCGGGCGGCACCCCGATCCTCCTTGGCGAGGTGGCCAATGTGCAGCTCGGCCCCGACATGCGACGCGGCATCGCCGAACTGAACGGCGAGGGCGAAACGGTCGGCGGCGTCGTCGTCGTCCGCTATGGCGTCGACACCCGCGCGGTCATCGAGGCCGTCAAGGCGCGGCTCGACCAGGCGATGAAGGGCCTGCCCGACGACGTCAGCTACACCGTCACCTACGATCGCACCGCCCTGATCGAGCGTTCGGTCAAGACGCTCGAGCACACCCTGCTCGAGGAAAGCATCGTCGTCGCCCTCGTCATCATCGTGTTCCTGATGCACCTGCGCACGGCGTTGATCCCGATCCTCATCCTGCCGATCTCCGTGCTGGCGTCGTTCATGATCATGTATGGGCAGGGCATCTCGTCCAACATCATGTCGCTCGGCGGCATCGCGATCGCGATTGGCGTGCTCGTGGACGGCGTGATCATCCTCGTCGAGAACACCCACAAGCACCTCGAGCGCGACGCCGGCACGAAGCCACATTGGGAAATCGTGCGCGACGCCGCCGTGGAGGTCGGTCCCACCATTTTCTACGCGCTGCTCGTGGTGACGGTTTCATTCCTGCCGGTTTTCACCCTGCAGGAACAGGAAGGCCGGCTCTTCAAGCCGCTCGCGTTCACCAAGACCTATTCGATGGCCGCGGCCGCGCTGCTCGCGATCACGCTGGCACCCGTACTCGCCGGCTACTTCATCCGCGGCCGGCTGCGGCCGGAGGAGAAAAACCCGGTCAGCCGCTTCCTCATCTGGCTCTACCACCCGGTGATCAACCGGGTGATCCGCTGGCGCTGGCCGGTGGTCATCACCGCGGCCGTGCTCGTCCTGTGGGTGTTCGTGCCGTGGAACCGCTGGGTCGTCGAACCGCTGCCCTACGGTCGCGTCAAGGAGTTCGCCCGCAAGCTCAACCCGATCTTCCCGTATCAGAATCTCGGCTCCGAGTTCATGCCGCCGCTCTACGAAGGCGACCTGCTCTACATGCCGACGACGTTCCCCGGCCTCTCACCGACGAAGGCGCGCGAGCTGCTCCAGCAAACGGACCAGATCATCAAATCGTTCCCCGAGGTGCACCACGTCTTCGGCAAAATCGGCCGCGCGGAAACCGCCACCGACCCGGCACCGATGGACATGATCGAGACCACGATCATGTTGAAGCCGGAGGCCGAATGGCCGGAGGTCGACATTCTCGACATGGAAGGGCGCGTCGTCGCGCACCGGCGGCGCACGCTCGACGAACTCACCGACGCGCTCAATCGCGCCGTGCAGATCCCGGGGCTCACCAATGCGTGGACGATGCCGATCCGGACGCGCATCGACATGCTGGCGACCGGCATCAAGACCCCGGTCGGCATCAAGATCGCCGGAACCGATCTGGCCGAGCTCGAGCGGATCGGCTCCGAGGTCGAGGCCGTGGTTCGCTTCGTGCCCGGCACGAGCACGGCCATCGCCGAACGCGTCCTCGGCGGAAATTACATCGAGTTCGACATCGATCGCGCGGCCATCGCGCGCTACGGATTGAACGTGCGCGACGTGCAGGACGTGCTCGAGGTCGCGCTGGGCGGCATGCCGCTCACCACGACGGTCGAGGGCTTGGAGCGCTACGGCGTCATTCTCCGCTACGACCGCGATTATCGCGACAACCTCGAGGCGCTCGGCGAAATCGCGATCCCGGTCCGCTCCGGCGGGGCGATGGGCGCGAGTTCCGGCGGGATGGGCGATTCGGCCGCGGCGATGGGAGCGGCGCTCGCACCGGCGAACAGCACCGCGGCGCCCGCCCAGATTCCGCTCAGCCAAGTCGCGAAGCTCCGCGTCGTCGCCGCCCCGATGGGCATCAAGAGCGAGGCGTCCGTCCCGAACGCCTGGGTCTACGTCGACGTGCACGGTGTCGACATCGGCACCTACGTCCAGAACGCACGGCGCGTCGTAGACGAAGCCGTCAAAGCCGGCACGATCCGGCTGCCGGAAGGCTACAATCTGTTTTGGAGCGGGCAGTATGAATACATGACCAGCGCCAAGGAGCGGCTGCTGCTCATCGTCCCGATCACGCTCTTCATCGTCGGCATTCTGATCTACCTGAGCACACACTCGCTGGTGAAGACGGCGATCGTCTTCCTGGCGGTGCCGTTCTCGCTCGTGGGCGCGTTCTGGTTGCTCCATCTGCTCGATTACAACCTCAGCGTGGCGGTGTGGATCGGACTGATCGCGCTAGCCGGCCTCGATGCGGAAACCGGCGTGGTGATGCTACTTTACCTGGACATCGCCTACGCGGACGGCGTCCGCACCGGCCGAATGCGGCATTCGGACGATCTGGTCGCCGCGATCCACCATGGCGCGGTGCAGCGCATTCGGCCGAAGATGATGACGGCCGCCACGACGTTCATCGGCTTGGTGCCCATCCTCTGGAGCACCGGCACCGGGGCCGACGTCATGAAGCGTATCGCGGCGCCGATGGTTGGCGGCGTGATCACGTCGGTGCTGATGGAGCTCCTGGTATATCCGGCGATATTCTACATGTGGCGGCGTCGCAGCCTGCCGGCGCCCTAGGTGCCGAGGTTCTGCGTCTCCACCCAACGCACTGCGTGCCGCACGAGCGACGTCGTGTCCTTCAATTCCAGCTTCTCCTTGATGTGCCCGCGGTGCACGTCGACCGTCTTGGAGCTGAGGTGAAGCTGCTTCGCGATGTCGCGCGTGCTCTTGCCCTGGCCGATCAGTTGGAACACCTCGAACTCGCGATCCGTGAGCTTCTCGATCGGCGACTGTGAACCGCGCGGCTTCCGGCCCGAAAGACTGTCGAGGATCCGCGCGGACATCTTCGGGCTCACGTAGACCTCGCCCGTCAGCACCTGCCGGATCGCCGCGAGCAGCGCCTCGCCGCCCGCCTCCTTCATGATGTAGCCGCGCGCGCCGGCCCGCAGCACGCGCTCGGCGTAGATCAGCTCGTCGTGCATCGACACCACCAGTATCGGCAGCTCCGGTCGGATCGCCTGCAGATCCTTGATGAACTCGAGCCCGCTGCGACCGGGCATGGTGATGTCGCTCAACACCAGATCGACCCGACCCTTCTCGATCTCGGTCATCGCTGCGGCCGGATTGCCGGCTTCGCCGCACACCGTCAGCCCGGGCTGCTTCTCGATCAGCTGCGCCAGACCCGCGCGCATGAACGGATGGTCGTCCACGATCAGGATCCGGCGCCGCTCGCCTGCGGTTGTTTCGGCTCCGGCGGCACTCATGAGGCCAGCGGCAACGTGCAGGCGATCGCGACGCCTTTGCCGGATTTCGACTCCACTTCCAACTCGGCGCCGATGACCCGCGCACGGTGCTTCATCACCTGCAGGCCCATGCCGGCGCTCTTCGTCCGCGCGAGCCCGCGCCCGTTGTCGACGATTCCGAGCCGCAGCTCGCCGTCGTGGCAGGCCAGCGAAATCACCACCTCCGTCGCGCCGCTGTGCTTGATCGCGTTGTTCACCGCTTCCTGCGCGATGCGATAAAGGTGGCCGGCCACGACGTTGTTCGTGACCAGCACCGGCTCGGGACAATCCAGCCGGCAGGTCGCGCGGCCGAGCGCGGTGGTGCGCTCCGCCAGCTCGATCAAGCTCGCCCACAACGCCTCGGGCTCGTCCTTCACCGGCACGAGTCCGCGCGCCATCGACCGGGTGTGCGAAACCGCCTCGCGCAATGCCGCGCAGATCCGTTCGACCTGCTTCGTCAGCTCCGGCTGCGCCACGGCGACGTCGGCCTTCAGCGACGCGCACATCATCTCGATCGCGGTCAATTGCTGGCCGAGTCCATCGTGCAGGTCCTGCCCGATTCGGTGCTGCTCGCGCTCGCCGGCCTCGAGGATCTCGCGCTCGAGTCGTTGCCGTTCGCGCTCGGCCGCGGCCAGCGCCCGGTCGCGTTCGATCGCCGTGAGAGCCCGGTCGACCATCCCGGGCAGCACGTCGAGCATGACCGTGTCTTTCATCACGTAATCGAGCGCCCCGTGTTTCATCACCTCAACCGCGATGCGCTCGTCGCCCTGGCCCGTGACCACGATGAACGGCACCGACAGCTTCTGTTGGCGCACGCGCTCAAGCAGCTGATGGCCGGCGACGTCCTTCAACTTCAGGTCGAGCAGCATCAAGTCCGGCCCGCGCTCGCCCACGCGCTGCAGCGCCGCCGTCCACGAATCCGCGGTGACGACGTCGTGGCCCTCGGCCCGCAGCGTCTCCGTAATCAGGAACGCCAGGCCCTCGTCGTCGTCGACGACCAGGATCAATGGTTTGCGGGGAGTGTCAGACATGCGTGCTCGCAGTAGCGGCAGGCGTCCCTGCCTGCCATGGTTGGCGTGGTTGGCCCCCACGGCAGGTACGAAGGCCAGCCGCCACGCGAACGGCCGAGAGAGCCGTCCTTTTCTGGCCCGACGCGCTCATGCCGCTTACGCGCTCTTGACCTGCGGCACGAGCAACAGCGTCACGAACAACCCCAGCCGCCGGATCGCCTCGGCGAACCGGTCGTAGTCGACCGGTTTCTGGATGTAGACATTACAACCGAGTTCGTGGCAGCGCTCCACCTCGCGCAGATCATCGGTGGTGGTCAGCATGATCACCGGCAGCTTGCGCAACTCGGGATCGCCCTTGAGCCGGCGCAGCACCTCGATGCCGTCTACCTTCGGCATGCGAATATCAAGCAGCACGAGATACATGTGCGCTTCGTGTTTCTGGCCGGGCTCGGGTTTGAAGAAGAAATCCAAAACGGCCTGCCCGTCCCGAAAATGCTTCATCTGATTGCTCAGGCCGGCCGCCTCCAGGTTTTGCCGGATCAGGATGGCGTGGCCTTCGTCATCCTCGACGATGAGGATAGTGGGCTCAACTTTCATGCGTGGGGGGAATGTGTGTGGACTGACAGAGAACGAGCTAAGAGCTGAAAGCCAAGAGCTGAGAGCCGGAAACCGTAACGCCACGTCGTTTCGCAAGCGTTACGTTTCTCGCTCTTCCTTCCGGCTCTGGACTCTGGACTCTAGGCTATCGACTGCATGGCTCGGGCTCAGAGGTAATGAGACAAAAAACGTTGATCCAGCTCCTTCTTCGCTCTGGACCCAAATCCTCCCGCGCTGCCGCTCCAGCACCCGTTGCGCGATCGTCAGCCCCAGCCCCTCGCCCGGGCCCGCGTCCGGATCCAGCCGGTGGAAGATCTCGAAAATCTTCGGCTGGTGCGCCAGCGGAATGCCGATGCCGTTGTCGGCCACGCGATACACCGCCTGGCCGTGCTCGGCATAGCCGGTGACGGTGATGCGGAGCGGCCGGTCTTTCGCCCGGTATTTCAGCGCATTGTCGATCAGGTTGGTAAACACCTGGCTTACCTGCACGCTGTCGCCCAGGCAATCGGGCAGCGGCTCGACTCGCACCTCGGCCTTGATTTCGTCGAGCTGGAATTTCATCGCCGCCAGGATCGTCGCGATCAGCGGGTTCACCTCGATCGGAGCGATCGTCAGCGCCATCCGCCCGAGCCGGGAGTAACGCAGCAGGCCCGCCAGCAGCATCTCCATTTTGTTCACGCCGGCGTTGATGAACCGCAAGGCCTGCGGGATCGCCTCCTTCACCGGTTGCTCGAGCGGCGCGATCGGCACGAGCCCGTCCTTCGCCGCCACCATCGCCGCGGTGATCTTGTCGCAGGCGCGGCTCAGCTGCTTGCCGAAGCCCTGCACGTTGACCAGCGGCGAGCGCAGATCATGCGACACCGTGTAGACGATCGCTTCGAGTTCCTTGTTCTTCTCCGCGAGATCCGCCGCCGTGCGCGCGAGTTCCTCCTCGTTCTCGCGGCGGCGGGTGACGTCGGTCCGGATCGCGACATACTGCACCGGCGTGCCGGCGGGGTTGAGGAAGGGATAGATCGTCGTGTCGACCCAGTAGTAGGAGCCGTCCCGCGCGCGATTGCGGATCTCACCGTGCCAGACGTGACCGCTGCTGATCGTCTTCCACAAACCGCGGAAAAATTCCTTGGGGTGCGTGCGCGAGTTGATGATCCGGTGGTCCTGGCCGAGCAGTTCCTCGCGCGGGTATTTCGAGATCGCGCAGAACTTGTCGTTGACGTAGGTGATCTTTCCCGCCGCGTCCGTGATCGCCACGATCGAGTGCTCGTCGATGGCGGCCTTGACGTCGCGCAGCTCCTTGACCGCGGCAAACAGGTCCTGCTCAAACGTCGTGCGCTCGCGCTCGAATTTCTCGAGCCGGTCGATGAGTTCTTCTTTGGAGAGGAGCGCGTAATCCATGCGGGACGCGCAATCTGCGAACGAGTTTCCTTCCTGCAAGGCGGGACCGCAAAGTCCTTCCGCTCCGAACGCCAGTGGCTGGCGCGCACCGGCCGGGCGGGAGATTAGCCCCGCCCGCCGCCGGATTAGGGAGACTGTTCCACCGATGCGGCGCGAATTTTGGCTCGCGAGCCGCTGCGCCGCCGGTCACAACGTCGACTCCACACGCAGGTCCAGTTCTTCCACCCCAAGAACTCCTCTATGAAGCTCCCTACAAGATGGCAGGTGGGCGCCGCTACCCTCGCGGCACTCGTTCCGTCAGCTCTTCACGCGAGTGAAGCTGACATCAAGATCCCTGACCTCACGCAGGTCAGTTTCAACGGCCTCGGTGGCACCAGCGGCATTACCCTGATGTATCTGGGTATCGCGGTGTGCGTGATCGGCGCGATCTTCGGCCTGATCCAGTACCGCCAGACCAAGGCGCTGCCGGTTCATGCCTCGATGGGCAGCGTCTCGCACATGATCTGGGAGACCTGCAAAACCTACCTGTTCACGCAGGGCAAGTTCCTCGCCATCCTCTGGGTGCTGATCGGCGCGTGCATGATCTACTACTTCGGCTTCCTCGGGAAAATGGGCGCCGGACACGTGATCGTCATCCTGCTCGCCTCGATCCTCGGTATTCTCGGTTCCTATGGTGTCGCGTGGTTCGGTATCCGCATCAACACCGTCGCCAACTCCCGCGCCGCGTTCTCCGCGCTCCGCGGCAACCCGCTCGCGACGCTCGGCATTCCGCTGCGCTCGGGCATGAGCGTCGGCCTGCTGCTGGTCTGCGTGGAGCTGTTCTTCATGATCAGCATCCTGGTGTTCCTGCCCTCCGAGCTCGTCGGCCCGTGCTTCATCGGGTTCGCCATCGGCGAGTCGCTCGGCGCCTCCGTGCTCCGCATCTGCGGCGGCATCTTCACCAAGATCGCTGACATCGGCTCCGACCTCATGAAGATCGTCTTCAAGCTGCCCGAAGACGACCCGAAGAACCCCGGCGTCATCGCCGACTGCACGGGTGACAACGCCGGCGACAGCGTCGGGCCGACGGCCGACGGTTTCGAGACCTACGGCGTCACCGGCGTCGCGCTCGTGACCTTCCTCGCGCTCGCGCTCGCCCTCAACCCTGCCGCGAGCGCCGTCCTCATCATCTGGATGTTCGCCATGCGCGCGCTGATGATCGTCACCTCGCTGATCTCTTACTTCACCAACGAAGCCCTCACCAAGGCGCTGTTCGGCGGCAAGAAGGACTTCGACTTCGAGGCGCCGCTAACCCACCTCGTCTGGATCACCTCGGCGGTGTCGATCGCGATCACCTTTATTGCCAGCTACTACCTGCTCGCGCACCAGCCCGGCCTGCATCCGAACCTCTGGTGGGTCCTCTCGGCGATCATCAGCTGCGGCACCGTCGCCGGCGCGCTGATTCCGGAGTTCACGAAGATTTTCGTGAGCACGAATTCCCGCCACGTGAAAGAGGTTACCAACTGCTCCAAGCACGGCGGCGCTTCGCTGAACATCCTCTCCGGCTTCGTCGCGGGCAACTTCTCCGCGTTCTGGATGGGACTCGTCATCATCCTCCTGATGTTCGTGTCCTACTACTTCTCGCAGAATCCCGGGCTGCTCTCGATCATGCCCGACAAGTTCCTCTTCGCCGCTCCGATCTTCGCGTTCGGCTTGGTGGCGTTCGGCTTCCTCGGCATGGGCCCGGTCACGATCGCGGTCGACAGCTACGGCCCGGTCACCGACAACGCCCAGTCCGTTTACGAGCTCTCGCAGATCGAGGCCAAGCCAGGCATCGCTGCGGAGCTGGAGCAGACCTTCGGTTTCAAGCCCGATTTCGAGAACGCCAAATACCAGCTCGAGAAGGGCGATGGCGCCGGCAACACCTTCAAGGCGACCGCCAAGCCCGTGCTCATCGGCACGGCGGTCGTCGGCGCGACCACGATGGTGTTCGGCATCATCATGCTGCTCGAAAACATGTATGGCAACGTGATCACCAAGCTCTCCATCGTGCAGCCCGAGATCATCCTCGGCCTGATCATGGGCGGCGCGGTCATCTACTGGTTCACCGGCGCCTCCTGCCAGGCGGTCGTCACCGGCGCCTACCGCGCGGTCGTCTACATCAAGCAGCACATGAAGCTCGACGCCACGACGGCCTCGGAGAAGGACTCCAAGGAAGTCGTCCGCATCTGCACGGTCTACGCGCAAAAGGGCATGTGGAACATCTTCATCGTCGTGTTCTGCTTCGCCCTCGCGCTGCCGTTCTTCAACCCGTACTTCTTCATCGGTTACCTGATCGCCATCGCGTTCTTCGGTCTGTTCCAGGCCATCTTCATGGCCAACGCCGGCGGCGCGTGGGACAACGCCAAGAAGATCGTCGAGGTTGAGCTCCGCCAGAAGGGCACCGACCTCCACGCCGCGACCGTGGTCGGCGACACCGTGGGCGATCCGTTCAAGGACACCTCCTCCGTCGCGATGAATCCGGTGATCAAGTTCACCACGCTGTTCGGCCTGCTCGCGGTCGAGATCGCGGTCACGATGACCAACGTCACGGCCAAGCATGCGATCGGCGCCGTCTTCTTCCTGATCGCGCTGGTGTTCGTCTACCGCAGCTTCTACTCGATGCGGATTCCGGACGAGAGCACGAAGGAATAAGACTTCACCCCACCGTATACCTCTCAAGGCGGCCGCTCTCGCGGCCGCCTTTTTTGTGGCGTGGCCGGCGTCCCGCCCGGGCCCGAGGTGGAGCCCGGCGTCCCCGCCCGGCTCCGTCACGTCTTGATGTTCTCAACCTGCCGGCGCGGCCGGCTCCTTTTCACTGCGACGCAGCGGAGTCGCGGTTCGTCCGTCGCACTCTCACCTCTCGACCCTCACCCCTTCGACCCCCTCAGGGCCTCCGGCTCTCAACTCTCATCCCTCAACCTCCGCTCTGCTCTCAGCTCTGGACTCTGAGCTCTCAGCTCCTTCTTCCGCATCTCCCGCAATAACTGCGCGTTCTCCACCAACTCATGCGGAGCCGGAGCGCAACTTCCGCGGCATCATGAATCTGGCTCTTCAGCAGAACCGTTCGGAGCCCCAACCAGGAAGTTCTCATGAATGCGTCCCCCCCTCGTTCGAGCGAGGTTAGCGGAACCCCCGAGTCCCGCCCGGTGGCGGAATTTGACGAGGCCGCGTTGCTCGGACTCCTCGACGAAACCGAGAAAAAGCATGGATTTATTCCGCCGGAGATTTCCGAGGAAGTCGCCCGGCTGATCGAAATCCGGCTCGAGCGCCTGCGCCGCGTGCAAGGCAAGCTCGACTCCACCATCCGCCGCGACGTGCAGCAGCACGTCGCCCGGTGGCGCGACGAGGAGGGCAATCTCATCATGATCCTCCATGCGATCCAGAACCAGCACGGCTACATCCCGCGCGAGGTCGCCATGGAGCTGTCGCGCGAACTCGGCGTGAAGCTCGCGCGGATCTACGAGGTCACCACCTTCTACCATTACTTCAAGCTGCAGCCGCCCGGCGCACACAACGTCGTCGTCTGCAATGGCACCGCGTGCTACCTCAAGGGCGCCGGTGACATCCTCGGCGAATGCCGCAACCAGCTCGGCATCGCCGAGGGCCAGACCAGCGCCGACCGGCAGTTCCATCTGGATACCGTGCGCTGCATCGGCTGCTGCGGGATGTCGCCCGCCATCGTGGTCGACGGCAAGACCCACGGGCGCGTCAAGACCTCCGACGTCGCCGGCATCATCAACGCCGTCCGCAAACCCGCTCCCGCCGCCGCATCATGAATCCGCTTACTCGCGCCGATCTGGAACACCTCGCGACCACGCCCGCGCCGGCCGCTGCCGAATGGATTCGTGTGCAGCTGGACACCGGCGGCATCGCCGCCGACGCCGAACGCACGCTCACCGAACTGGTCCGGTATCGCGACGAGAACAGCCTCACGATCCCGGTGCGACGCGTCGGCTCCGTGGGGTTTTCGTTCGCGGATCCGGTCATTGAGGTCAACACGCCCACCTTGCCGCGCATCCTCTACGGCCGCGCCACGCCGGATCTCGCCGGCCAGGTCATTCGCGACCACGTCATGGCCCACCGGCTGATCGAGGACCACGTGATCGCCACCCGCCGTCGCGGCACCGCGATCACCGCGCCGGTCACGCACATCCTCGTGCGCGACACGGGCCCGTCGGCCACCACGAAGACCGAATACTTCCAGTTCTCGCTCGTGAGTGAACTGAAGCGCCACGGTCTCGCCGACCGCGTGCAGGTCGTCCGCGCCTTGGATCTCGGTATCTACAACGAGGGCGTTGCCGTCCAGCTCCTGCCCTGCGCCGTCACCTACACCAACGTCCTCGCGCCGGACATCGCGCGGATCGTTCAGGAGTCCGTCAAGGACGGCAAAGTCGTCGACGATCTCCTCTGGAAGACGCCCGAACGGCAGGCGCGAATCGTTCTGCGCAACTGCGGCGAAGTCGATCCCGACAGCGTTGAGGACTACCTGCGTCACGCCCAAGGCTATCAAGCGCTGCGCAAGGCACTGTTCGAGCTCACGCCTGAAAAAGTGATTGGCGAGCTCAAGGCCAGCGGGCTTCGGGGTCGCGGCGGCGCCGGCTTCCCCACGTGGATGAAGTGGCAGCTCACGCGTGCACAGCCTGCGGAGCAGCGTTACGTCATCTGCAATGGCGACGAGGGTGACCCGGGCGCGTTCATGGATCGCAGCGTGCTCGAGAGCGATCCGCACTCGGTGCTCGAGGGCATGATCCTCGCCGGCTTCGCGATGGGCGCGAGCCGCGGCTACTTCTACATCCGCGCGGAATATCCCAAGGCCGTCGAGCGCGTGGAACGCGCGATCGCCCAGGCCCGCGAAGCCGGATTGCTCGGCGAGAACATTCTCGGCAGCGGTTTCTCCTTCAACGCGAAGATCCGGCTCGGCGCCGGCGCGTTCGTCTGCGGCGAGGAAACCGCGCTCATCGCCTCGATCGAGGGCCGCCGCGGCAGTCCCAGTCCCCGGCCGCCGTATCCCTCGGTGCGCGGACTCTGGGGTCGGCCCACGGCGATCAACAACGTCGAAACGCTCGCCAACATCCCGGCCATCCTGCTGCGCGGCGGCGCCTGGTATGCCGGCTACGGCACCGAGAAATCGAAAGGCACAAAGGTCTTCGCCGTCACCGGCAAGGTGATGAATGCCCAGCTCGTCGAGGTGCCGATGGGCACGACGCTTCGCCAGATCGTCTACGAGATCTGCGGCGGCGTGCTCGACGACAAGGAAATCAAGGCCGTCCAGACCGGCGGCCCGTCCGGCGGCGTCATTCCCGAAAAGCACCTCGATACGCCGGTGAGCTACGAGACGCTTCAGCAGCTCGGCTCGATCATGGGTTCCGGCGGCATGCTGGTGATGGACAAGAACGACTCGATGGTCGATGTCGCGCGGTTCTATCTCCGCTTCTGCGTCGACGAATCGTGCGGCAAGTGCGCACCGTGCCGAATCGGCGGTTACCAGATGCTGCAGATCCTCGACCGGATCTCCCGCGGTCGCGGCTCCGCCGAGGATCTGGTCACGCTCCGCCGGATCTGCACCGCGATGCAAAAGGCCTCGCTCTGCGGACTCGGCCAGACCGCGCCGAACCCGGTGCTGTCCACGCTCCGCTACTTCGAGGAGGAATACAAAGCCTACATCGAAGGCGGACCCAGTTACGCCCGCAAAATGAGCCGCGCCCCGGCTCCCGCCAGCGCCGCGGCCACGCCCGCGCTCGCGGTTCCCTCGCAACCCGCCGCCGCCCCGCTGCCATGATCAAAGCGCGCATCAACCAGCTCGACGTCGAGGTGCCCGAAGGCACGTCCATTCTCGACGCCGCCCGCCAGGTTCACGTCAAGATCCCGACGCTCTGCAAGCATCGCGATCTGCTGCCCACCGCCGCCTGCGGCATCTGCATCGTGCGGAACAAGGGCGGCAACAAACTGATCCGCGCGTGCTGCACGCCGCTTGAGGAAGGCATGGAAATCACGACGCACGACAGCGACATCGTCGACGTGCGCCGCGCCACGCTCGAGCTGATCCTGTCGAATCACCCGCAGGCCTGCCTGACCTGCGGCCGCAATGGTGAATGCGAGCTGCAGACGCTCGCGGCGGATTTCAACATCTCGATGGAGACGATCAAACGCTACGTGAAGGACGTGCCGCCCGATCGCTCCACCAACTGCATCGTCCTCGACTTCACCAAGTGCATCAAATGCGGTCGCTGCATCCAGGTCTGCCAGGAGATGCAGAACGTCTGGGCGCTCTCCTTCCTCGACCGCGGCATCAACACCCGCATGGCCCCCGCCGGCGACATCACGCTCGCTGAGTCGCCCTGCGTGAAGTGCGGCCAGTGCTCCGCGCACTGCCCCACGGGCGCGATCGTCGAAAAGGACGAGACCGCCACCGTCTGGTCCGCGCTCCGCGACGAGGACAAGATCTGTGTCGTCCAGATCGCGCCGTCCGTCCGCGTCACCGTGGGCGAGGCGTTCGGGCTGCCGCCGGGCACGAACCTCACGAAGAAACTCTACAGCGCGCTGCGTCGGCTCGGGTTCAAGGCGGTGTTCGACACGAACTTCGCCGCCGACGTCACGATCGTTGAGGAGGCCAGCGAATTCGTCGAGCGGTTCGCGCACAAGCGCGGGCCACTGCCGTTGATCACGTCGTGCTGCCCGTCGTGGACCGACCACATGGAGAAGCGGCACTACGATTTCATCGACAACTTCTCCACGGCCAAGTCGCCGCAGCAGATGCTCGGCGTGCTGGCCAAGACCTACTACGCCCAAAAGGCCGGCGTGGATCCGTCGAAGCTGTTCATGGTTTCGATCATGCCGTGCACCGCGAAGAAGTATGAGCTGTCCCGCACCGAGGAGATGCACGCCTCGGGCTTCGCCGACGTCGACGTGGTGCTCACCACCCGCGAGCTGGCGCGGATGCTGAAGCAGTCGGGCATCGAGTTCCTCGCGTTGCCCGACGCCGAGCCGGACTCGATCCTCGGCAGCTATTCCGGCGCCGGCACGATCTTCGGCGCGACCGGCGGCGTGATGGAAGCCGCCGTGCGCACCGCTTACCATTACGCGACGGGCAAAAAGCTGAAGAACGTCGAGCTCACTGCCGTCCGCGGGCTCGCCGGCGTGAAAGAGGGCGAGATCGACATCAACGGCGCGAAGGTCCGCGTGGCTGTCGCCCACGGACTCGCCAACGTCGAGCAGGTGCTCGAACGCGTCCGCGAGGCCCGCAAGGCCGGCAAGGAAACGCCCTACCACTTCATCGAGGTCATGGCCTGCCCCGGCGGTTGTATCGGCGGCGGCGGTCAGCCCTACGGTGTCGACAACGAACGCCGGATGAAGCGCATCGCGGGACTCTATCAGGACGACCGCGATCGCACGGTGCGTTACTCGCACGAGAATCCGGAGGTTGTTCAGGTTTACCGCGACTTCCTCGGCAAGCCGCTGAGCGGCAAGGCGCACGAGCTGCTCCACACGCGCTACACCGCCCGACCGCTCTACAAGCGGTGAAAGGCCCCATGCACGCGCGAGCACACTCCCAAGCTCCCGCGTGCAGTTCGTGGCCCGGGCGCCTCGCCCATGACTCCGTAGCCGCACGGCTTCGCCGCGCGGGCCGCGTCGCTGTGCTGGTAGGGGCGGCTCTCCGAGCCGTCCGCTGCGGTATTGCTGTAGGGGCGCAGCTTGCTGCGCCCATCGTGTCGTCGCTCACCGTTGCGACTACTGCAATCCTCGCCAGCGCCGCCCCTGCCGATCCTCCTACCGAACTCCCTCCGCTCGAAATCTCCGCCGCTCCGCTCGCCGCCGACGATGTCACGCTTCGGCCCTACGCGGTCGATCGTGGCCTGCGTTCCGGTCGTGCGATCGTCACGCTCAAGGACGCGCTCGGCCTCGCACCGGGCGTTCTGATCCAGGACAGCTTTGGCGGCTTCGAACCACCGCGACTCTCGATTCGCGGCTCTGGTTTGCAGAGCGCGCCCTCCAGTCGCGGCGTGCAGTTTCTGCTCGATGGGTTTCCGCTCACGCTCGCCGACGGCTCGTTCAACGCCGCGCTGATCGATCCGCAGCTCGTCGATCACGTCGAGGTTTTCCGCGGCGAAGCCGCCGCGCGGCTTGCCCCAGCCGCGCTCGGCGGCGCTTTCAATCTGCGTGTCGCGCCCCTGCCGCGCCCGACTGCCGGGACCGACGCGCTTGCAGCTCAGGTGACAGTCGAAGCGGGCTCGTTTGGCGGTGTGCGCGCCACCTTCGCCAGCGATCTCCCCCGGGGGCGAGCTTCGCTCCTGGCCCGCGGCTCGTTCGCGGCACTCGACGGTTACCGCGAACACAGCACGCAGCAACGCGCCGCTTTCCTCGCGAAAGTCGTCCCGAACGGAAACGCAACGCTCTCGTCGCGTCTCGCCCCGACATTTTCCGTTTATCACGTTCGTGCCCGCTACGACGTTCCCGGCCCATTGACCCTCGCCGCCGCCACAGCAGCTCCGCGCAGCGTGGCGGCCGACGTTCAGCGCGACCAGCCCCGCCGCGAATCCGACGCCACCCAGCTGGTCGCGCAGACCACCGTTCATCGCGACCTGATCCAATTCGATGCGGGACTTTCGTGGCTGCGCACGAATGACTGGTTTCGCCAGCTCCGCGCCAACGGCATCGCCGACTCGCAGAGCGACGACGTGACTTTCCGCAGCGCCTTGACCCGGCGACTTGTCACGAAGAACGGCACGCATCAGATCCGGCTCGGCACGATGCTCACCCGCGGCTGGCGCGAGCTGCGGCGGTTCCGCAACGACTCCGGCGTGACCGGTCCGCAGTTCGGCGCCAACCAATTTTCTGCCACCACCGCCGCGGTCGATCTGGAAGCGATGCTGCGCTTTGACCCGCTTTTCATCGCAACGGTGGGGCTGAACGGACTGACCCACCGTCGCGAGATCAGCGATCGCTTCACCGGGCCGACCGCCGCCACCACGACTCGATCTCTCCGCCGTTCCGTGTGGCAGCCACGCGCCGAACTCCTCTGGACGCCACGACCCCGGCTCACTTTCTTCACCGCCATCTCCCGGGCCGTCGAGCCTCCTACCTTCGATGATTTGCTGATCGTCGCCGGCACGTATCCGAATCTCACGCAGCGGAGTCAGCCGCTCCTCGACCAGTGCACCACCACGATAGAACTGGGCGCCCGGGGCGCCCACGGACGGTTCGGCTGGGATATCAGCGGCTATTCCGCTCGGTGGGACGACGAGATCCTCCGGCTCGCCGACGCGCAGGGGCTGCCGCGCGGCGCGGTGAACGCGAGCCCGACACGGCACGCCGGGCTGGAGACGGCGTTTCACTGGCAGCTGCTCGATGGATCGCACCGACTGCGCTTGACCACCACCGCGACGTGGAGCCGGTTTCGCTTCACCGATGATCCGGTGTTCGGCCGCAACCGACTCGCCGGCGCACCGCCGCATCTCGGCTCCGCCCGGCTGCTCTACGAACATCCGCGCGGGTTCTTCGCCGGCTCGACCATCGATTGGATCGCCGGTGCCACGCCGGTCGACCACGCGAACCGGATGCACTACGGCGGCCACGCGCTCACGCACATCCGGCTCGGCTGGCGCGCGGCACCTCGCCCCGCGCGAGCAGGTGAATCTCAGTTGATAGGTGACACTGCCTCGAAGCCGGTCCGCGGTTCCGCGCGGGCCGCATGGACCCTTTTCGTCGAGGTGAGAAACGTGTTCGATCGGTCGCACGTCGCGAGCACCGCAGGCGTGCTCGATATCGCGCGCAATCCCGCCGCGACCGCGGTCTTCCTCCCGGGGCCCGGACGGGCCTTCAACGTCGGGCTCGAATGGAGTCGATGAGCGTTCGCGTTCCATTCCTTCCGACCCACCCGCCAATCACGCGAATTGACGCGGACAGGTTCGAGCTATTCGCGTTTGTTGGCGTGATTCGCGGGCCTATGCTCCGACTCATCCTATGATCGGCGCACTCGGCACCACCCTGCTCTTCGCCTGCAACGCGCTCTTCGCGAATCGCTCCGCGAAGATGCTAGGGAGCAACCAGGCTAATCTCGCGCGGCTCGCGGTCGCCGTGATCATTCTCGGCACATGGGCGCACGTCGCCGGACAGGGAATCGGTGGCGCCGGCTTCGGCTGGTTCTTCGTCAGCGGACTCGTCGGATTCGGAATTGGCGGCGTCGCGATGTTTCAGGCGTTGCCGCGGCTCGGCTCGCCACTCGCGATGCTGATCGTGCAATGCGGCTCGGCGCTCGTCGCCGCCGCAGGCGAGCGTCTCTGGCTCGGCACGCAGTTGGCGCCGGTGGAACTCACGTTCGTCGCGCTCACGCTGCTCGGCGTTGCTCTGGGGCTGATGCCGCGCGGGCTGCCGGGAGTGCCGCCCGCGGCGCTGCGTGCCGGCGCCGCGTGGGCCTTCCTCTCTGCAGCCGGCCAAGGCCTGGGCGCGGTGCTGAGTCGGCGTGCGTTTCAAACCATCGCGCGGGCGCATGAATTCATCGATCCGCCGACGAGCGCGTATCAACGCGCGCTCGCCGGGCTGGGCGTAGCGGTCGTGGCCGTTGCGATCGGGTATTCCATTCAGTGCCGCAATCGCGCCGGCAGTCGCAGGGCGGGATCTCCTGATCCCGCCGCCCTCTCGCCGGCCGGCACTGGCGAAATCTCGGCGGGGCCTGAAGACCCCGCCCTACATTCGCAGCCTCGCGCCTGGCCGTGGGTCTTCGCCAACGCCCTCTGCGGACCCGTGCTCGGCGTCACCTGCTTCCAATGGGCGCTCAGCACCACGCCGGCCGGCATCGTTCAATCGATCGTCGCTACCGCGCCGCTCGCGACGATTCCGCTCGCGATGTGGTTCGAGCATAGCCGGCCTCGCGCGCTCTATTATGCGGGCGCCGTGTTGGCCGTCGCCGGCATTATCGGGCTGTTTCTCACTCGCTGATTTGCTGGGTCCGCCTGCGGGCTTTGAACTTTTTCGCGCGTTCTTCCGACTAGTTTGGTAATGACCCTTCGTCTCCCCAGCGGGAGACGGTTCCATGGACGACGCTCTAGCCCAGCTCGAAGCGCTCTATCGCGACCATTCCCGCGCGCTGATCGCCTATTTCCGCCAGCAGCGAGCCCTCGCGCCGCAGGCCGAGGATCTGCTGCAGGACACGTTTGTTCGCGCCATTCGCAGCCTCGGCCGGCTGTGCACGTCGGTCTCGCCACGCGCTTATCTCTTCGGCATCGCTCGGCATGTCAGCCTCGATGCCTTGCGGTCACCGCGGCCACCCGAACCTTTGCTTCGCGAGCCGGACGCTCCGGCGAGTCCGGCCGAAGATGCGCGGCTCGAATTTTTGCGCGTCGCCATCGCCCGGCTGCCCGCGGCCCAGCGCGAAACGCTGCTGCTGAAACTACAGCACGACCTTTCTTACGAGGAAATCGCCGAGGTGCTCGCGATCCCGATCGGCACCGTTCGTTCGCGTCTGCATCACGCCGTGCTCCAACTCCGCTCCACCTTGAATCCCGGAGGCTCCAACCATGAAACCTGAATGGCTCGAACCGCTGCTACTCGATCGCGCGTTGGGCGAGCTGTCGCCCGACGTGGCGGCGTTGCTCGAGGAACATTTGGCACACCACCCCTACGCCGCCCGGCGCGCCGCCGAGTTCGACGAAACACTGGTGGCTGCGCGCGCGATCACGCGCCTCGACGCAGCGTCGTCGGTGCCTGCGCCCGACTCCGCGCGCTGGCAGCAGGTCGCGCCGGCCGCACGGGCGACGGCACGCCGGAGTCAGTGGCTCCCGCTCGCGGCATGCCTCGCTCTCGGCGCCGTGGGCGGTTGGCTCGCGCATCCGACGCCTGTCCCGTCGACCGTCACCCCGGCTGCGCGGGTGGAAGCCACCACGTCACGCTCACCCGCTGCGACCTCGGCCGGACTGTGGTCGCGCAGCCGGATCGTATCCGAACAGACGCGGGATCGCCCGGCCTCCCATTCCCGCGAATCTCCCCGGCCCGCACGTCCACCAACCACCTGGAACCCCTTCCGCAACGAGAAGCTATGAAGACCTCACTTTTTTACCGGCAATCCGCCCGGTTGCTGTCCGCCGGCTGCGTTCTTGCGCTTTTGTTTTTATCCGGCTGCCTCGAGCAATCGTTCGTCTGGTCACCCGATGGCCAGCGCGCCGTGGTCATCAACCTCGCCAACCGCGAGCTGATGCTCTGCGCCGCCGATGGCCAACTGCTCCCGCCGCGCGTCGCCGCGGTCAGTCGCGTCGCCTGGCTCGGCGACTCTCAACGCCTGGTGCTCGCGCGGCGACACACCGAAGCGACCTGGTCCGGGCTGGCGGCAGCGATGTCGCCGGACGAAGTTCGCGAGATCGTCGCCCGCGCCGAAATCGCCTGGCAGAAACTGCAGTCCGGCGCCGGCTGGAGCCGGCTCGGAGGCGCCGCCGGATTGTTTTCCGATCAAGACCCCATGGGGAAGTTCGTCGGTATCTACCTGCGCGATCAGCGCGGCCAAACGTTGCGCCCGCAGTTGACCGCCGACGAGTGGGACGATCTCTCGCGTCAGACAGCCGAGGTGCATGAACTCACGGTGGCGCGGATCGAACGCGAGCAGATCGTTCTCGGCCCGACCCTGTCCCGCGGCATCGAGGAAATCATCGAGATCCGCGTCTCGCCGGGTGATCGCGCAGTCGCGTTTGTCAGCGAGGCGGCGCTCACGAAGCCGAAGGAAAGCCGGCTGCGCATCGCGCTGCTCGACGGCAATGCTCCGGCGCAGCTCGTCTCCGAGCGGGTCGCGGCCCAGCCGGATTGGACCACGGACGGCCGCTCGCTGGTCTATTTCCAAGCGGCCGGTGCCGCTTCGAACGACGATTTGCGACTCGGCACCCTCATTCGGCGCGACGTGCTCGATTCCTCCGGCGCGATCCGCATCTCGTCCGATCAGAGTTATCTCGCCGGCTGGATTTTTTCGGAGCAAACCCGCGTGCGCTGCCTGCGCGATGGCCGGATTCTGTTCAACGCCGCCGAGATCTCGCTGCCAATCGCCGCAGAAGATTACGGCGAACAGCGCGAACAGTTGTTCGCCCTCGACCCGGTCCGCCAGTCCACCCTCGTCCGGATGATTCCGCGCAAGCAGCAGGAGGACCTGCCGAAGGGGCTGGCGTTTTTCGAGGTGAGTCCCGACGAGCAGCAGGTTCTCTTCGGCGATCTCAGCGGACAGGTCTGCGTCCTGACGCTGGCTTCCGGCGCCGTGGACTATGTGCAGCAACCGGAGAAGCAGAATCTCCAGGGCGCGCCGGTGTGGCGCAACGACGGCAGCTTCACCTACACCCGTCGCACCCCCGCGAAACACGGCCAGAAGCCCGCACGCGCCGCCGAAGTCGTGCTCCGCCGCGGCCGCGCGGAAACCGTGCTGAGCGCCACCTGGCCCGACGAGGTGGTAAACGCGCTCGTCTCTGAGCGGAATTAGCGGCGGGCGACGTAAGCTGGTGAAGCCTGCCGTCGGGCGTAGCCGATCAAGCGCGGCGGGACGGCGGGCTCCGCCGGAGGTGAGGCGCAGCTGCTTACCCGCCTCAACTGATCCTGCGGCTTCGCACGCGCACTGACACGGTTCCGCCGGCGCGCCACTGGACTTCGTCCCATCGCTGCGCACGCTCGATGCTCCTCTCTTCAGCGCTTTGAACCTCGACGCCTATTTTGCCCGCATCGGCTACACCGGTCCGCACCGCGCCACGCTCGAAACGCTGAGCGCGATTCATGCCGCGCATGCCGAGGCCATCCCATTCGAAAATCTCGACGTGCTGCTGGGTCGGCCCATTTCGCTCGATCCCGCCGCGGTGTTTCAGAAGCTCGTCACCGAGCGGCGCGGCGGCTACTGCTTCGAACAGAACATCCTCCTCGGCGGTGTGCTGCGCGAGCTCGGGTTTCAGGTCACGCCCCTGATCGCTCGCGTGCGCTGGCAGGTGCCGACTGAGGTGGCCACGCCGCAAACGCACATGGTCCTGCGCGTCGATCTCGACGGCGTCGCGTGGCTCGCCGACGCGGGATTCGGCGGCGTGGGACTCACGGCCCCGATTCAGATCGTTCCCGACATCGATCAAGGCACGCCGCCGGAAGGCCGGCGGCTGCTGCGTGACGACCGCATTTATCGTCAGCAAGTCCGCTTCGACTCCGAATGGCTCGATGTCTATCGCTTCGCCCTCGACCCCGTGCCGCCGATCGATTTCGAGGTGGCCAACTGGTTCACCAGCGCACATCCGAAATCACGGTTTCGACAGCTGCTCATGGTCGCGCGCGTCGACGGCGATCGCCGGCTCACGATCCAGAATCGCGAGTTCATCGTCCGTCAGGTCGGCCGGCCCGCCGAGAAAAACGCGATCGGCTCCGCCGACGAACTCCTCGCGCTCCTTGCTGAGCGATTCGGCCTCTACTTCCCCGCCGGCACGCGGTTCGGTCCACCCGGTTCGCCCTGGCCCTCGTGATGCACCACCCGGAGCGCCTGCGTCGCGACGCGTAGGGCCGCCGCTTGCCGGCGGCCGCGATATCCTGCTGCGCGGCCGGCGGTGAACGCCGGCCCTACAGCGGCATTGTCGGCTCCGTAAGGTTACCCGCTCATTCCCCGCGCTTGCGCCGCCTGGGGGACGGCGCAAAATGCTCCTCCCACCACCCTCCCGATGAAATACCGTCCCTTCGGCAAACATCTCTTCGACTGCTCTGAAATCGGCTTCGGCGCGTGGGCCATCGGAGGGTCGTGGGGCGCGCAGGCGGATGATGATTCGCTGGCCGCGCTGCACCGCGCCCTCGATCTGGGCGTGAACTTCATCGATACCGCCGCCGGCTACGGCGACGGCCGGAGCGAGAAACTCATTGCGCAAGTGCTCCGCGAGCGCGTCGCCGCCGGCCGGAAGGAGCGGATTTACGTCGCCACCAAAACGCCGCCGACCGACGGCATCTGGCCGCCGTCACCTTACTGCCGCGCCGAGGAGCGCTACGGGGAAAACTACCTGCGCGACAACGTCGCGACGCGCTGCGCCAATCTCGGCACCGACAAGATCGATCTCCTCCAACTCCACACCTGGACCCGCGCGTGGAATCGCAACCCGACGCCGTTCAAGGTGCTGCGGGCGCTGCAGGCCGAGGGCAAAATCGGATTCATCGGCGTGTCCACGCCCGAACACGATCAGAATGCCGTGATCGATCTGATGCGCGGCGGCTGGATCGACAGCGTGCAGGTCATCTACAACCTCTTCGAGCAGGAGCCCGCGGCCGAACTGCTCGACGTGGCGAAGGAGTGCGGCGTCGGCGTGATCGTCCGCGTCGTGTTCGACGAGGGCGTGCTCACCGGCAAATTCACCCACGACACGACGTTCCCGCCGGACGATTTTCGCGCCAACTATTTCGAAGGCGACCGGCTGGAACGCGCGGTGACCCGCGCCGAGCGGATTCGCGCTGATCTCGAAGGCTCCGGCTACACGATGGCCCAGGCGGCGATCAAGTTCGTCCTCGCGCATCCCGCCGTGTCGACGGTGATTCCCGGCATTCGCAACGTCGCGCAGGCCGACGCCAACTGCGGCGTCAGCGAAATGGCACCGATGCGCGCGGACCTGCTCACGAAGCTGCATCGCCACAACTGGCGCCGCGCGTTCTGGTACGGCGGCAAGTAGGTCTTCGTGGCACGGGCGTCTCGCCCGTGGCTTCGCGGTCTCGGCGTTATTCGAGACTTACCCGAATACGTAACGCCGAGGTAGGGCGGTCCCGCGGCCGCGGGACCGCCGCGATGACCAGAGGTGCTCGCGGCGCGGAGCGTTCTGCTGGCCAGCAGAACGCGCCCTACCTTCCCCCCCGTAACTTCTTTCCGTATTCCTCAATAAGGTGAAGCCGCCGTCCCGGCGGGTTGCTCGGTGCAGACGAACGGTACAGCCCGGCGGCACGCCGGGCTCCGCCTGCCCGCGAGCATCTCCTTACAGCGGCGAGATCCCGATCACGAGCCCGACCACCGCGCCGTAAACCACGTGGCCAAACAAGTGCGCGACGCCGACCGCGAGCCCGGCCTCATTGTATTCCTCGAACGGGTGGCCTTCCGCCACCACCCACACGAGCATCAAGCTCACGATCAACCCGTGGAAGAACCCGCCCGCCAGCCCAAGCACGAGTGCCTGCGGCATGCCCGTTGCGCCGAGCCAGAGCATCCCGAACGCATAGATCATCGCGAACACGACCGCAGAAAGCGCGTGCGCGATCAGCCCGACCCGGAACGCATTCGCCCGCGATTTGGTGATCAGCCCGCCCAGCGCTTCGACCATGTTGCCCCGCGACAAACCGCCGCGGGTCATCAAGCCCATCGCACCCAGCATCGCCGCGCCCCCGAGTACGCCCGCCGCGATCGACGTAGCCAGATAGCTGATGAGGAGGGATATCGCATTCATCACTCGTGCACGGTCGTATCGAGCGGTCCACCCGCCCCGCGCAGGAAACTTACCCGTGTGCCACGCGCAACCTGCTGACACGCATCCGCCGGTCGTCGGCCGCGGGTTCCGTCTTGGCCGGTCGACTCGGCCGGCTCAGGATCACGCCATGGCCTCGCTGCTGCTGCTCGCGCCGCTCTTCTTCCTCTTCGAGTTGTGGCAACTCTTCATCAGCGAGCGCTATCTCGGGCTGAAACAGATCGCCCGTAACGGCGACCCGCGCACCCTCGGGCTCGGTGAATTCACCGCGTTTTTCTGGAGCACCACGCTGCTCCTTTATGGGCTCTGGTCGCTTTCGCTCCTGCTGGTGCCCTTCGCCCGACTGTCGGGACTGGGATTGCTGCTCGTGACCGCGATCGGTTACGGGTTCCGCCGCAACTCGGGGATCAAATGGGTCTTGGTGATCCTCACGTTCGAAGGCGCCGTGCGCATCGGCATCCTCACCTCACTAGTCTGGATCGCCTGGCGCCGGCTGTGACCGGCCGGCGCGCGAGCCGCGCTAGCGGTCCACGCGGCGCAGTACCGGTTTCGGCGCGGGCTCGGCGAAGGATTGGGCGAAGAACTCCTGCGCCGCGCTCACGAGCTTGCCGTAGCTGCCATAGTCGCCGGCCCATGAGTTGGGCACACAGATTCGCTTGATCACGCCCTTGCCGACCTTGTCCGCCGCGTCCCGATCGGGCGCAAGTTCCATCGAAAATTTCGGATCCTGCAGATGCACCACGGTATGCCGGGACCCGTCGGGCTCCTCCCGCTCGATCCGCAGAAAATGGCCCAAACTCATCGCCGTCACGCAAGCACGGTCCGCAGCCGAACGCAACGCGGCCGGTGGCGCCGTGACGATTTTCCCCACACCTTCCCGGCGGCTCGTGCGCCGAGCACTCCGTGATTGAAAATTGGGCCGGCGCACCGCACAAACTTCCCGCCGACCGTGCGTCTCCCGTCCTGCTGCGCCACGTTCCCATGAGCCTCCCCGACCAGACCCCGAAACTGCCCAAACTTCCTTTCGTACTTGGTGACGTCGTCCTGCTCGCCGTCGCTTGGTTCATTGTCTGGCAAGCGGATGGCCCGCTGAGCACCAACGCGATCATCGCCGTCGCCGCGTGCGCCATCGTCGGTGCCGTTCTCGGCTCCATTCCGTTCTTCACCGACTACGCGCGCAAGCAGGACGAGGCCCTCGACGACCGGCAGCGCGGGCTCGATGCGCTCTCGCGCACGACGACGACCGCCGCCGAGCAGATCAGCATCGCCGCCAACGGGCTGAACGAGATCACCGAGGTGCTGCACCGCAATCTGAAGCACGCCGAGCAGTTGCCGCAGAAGCTCCAGGAGAAGATCGCCGAATTCAACGCCCAGCTCGAGAATACTCGCGAGGATGATCGCGAGGAGTTGGAAAAGGAAATCGCCGAGCTGCGCGCCTCGGAAACCGAGCGGCTGCAAGCGATCGCCGATCGCATTCACAAGTCCGTCGCCGAGTTGACCAAGCTCGAGGCCGCCGCGCAAAAGCACGTGGCCGAACGCACCGAACTGGTGGAGCGCGCCAACACCGCGGTCGGCAAAGCCCAGCAGGATGCCGTCCGCGCGCTGAACGATGCAGCCGCCGCCGTCTCGCGGGAGCTGACTGCCGCGCCGATGAAGGTGCTCGCAGAGATCGAGTCGAAATTTGCGGCGGCCACCGCCGCGGCGATTGCGAGCATCGAGGCCGCCGTCGCGGCTGCCGCGAAAGCCGCCGCCACCCAGGCGGTCGTGCCGCTACCGCCGCCTTTGCCGCCCACGGCGTCTCCCGACACGCCCCCGGCCATCGAATCAGGCCCCGCCGAATTAGCTTCGCCACCCAAGCGCCCACGCAAATCCCGCCGCGAAGAACCCTCCGCCATCCCAGCTGCGCCGGAGGTTCCCCTCACCTCCGCGGACCCGGCCGAGCCCGCCGCCGCAGCGGCCGAACAGCCGGTCGAGCCGGTCGTGGAAGCAGCGGCTCCCGCCGAGCCTGCGGCTGCGCCGGTTCCGGACGAACCCGCCGCGTCGGTCGAGCCGGCTGCGCCCGCCGTGCCGGAGGAGCCGGCCGCGCCCACCGCTCCCGCAGCTGAGACGCCAGCAACCGCGGCCGAGCCCGCCGCTCCCGCGGCGGCCGCGGGCGAGCCTGCCCCGGTCGAACGCCCCGCGCGCAAGCGCCGCAAGCCCGCCGCAGATTCGGGCGACCTCACGCTCGAACTGGGCGGCGGCGAATTTTCGCCGCAGAACGCCGACGAGAGTGATGAGACGCCGGTCACCTCCTCCGAGGTGGTCGAGCGCGTGATTTCTTCCGACGGCGCCACACGGCTGATTGTCACCGCCTACATCGGCATCGGCAACCGGCTCTTCGTCCGCGGCGACGGACCGGGGCTTTCCTGGGACAAAGGCGTACCGTTACAGTTCGTCTCCATCGGCAAATGGCGCTGGGAAACGGCGGACGCCACGGGCCCTGTGAACGTGAAACTTTACAAGAACGACGACGTGGAATGCGCCGCCCTCGGTACGCTCACCCTCGAACCGGGCCATCAGGAAGAAGTCACGGCGAAGTTCTAGCCCCGACAGAGTCGGCCCGGAGGGCGGCTAGCGCGTTTTACGCTGTTTCGTAGCCGTTTTCGCGTAGCGGCAGGCGTCTCTGCCTGCCGGTTTTTTCTCTCTCCCGACGGCAGGCACGGAGGCCTGCCGCAAGATGATGTAGGGGCGCAGGCTCGCTGCGCCCCGTTTTGTATCATCCGGCCGATTCCTCCGGGTTGAGCACGAGCATCGTTGAGCCGCCGACGTAGAATTCGTACGGCACCGGCACGACGGCGCTGGGGATCCCACGCGTCAGCAACTCGCGTTGCAGCCGCTCGAGCTCCGTGTAACGCCGGCCATCGGGTCCGCACAGCGGATGAATCCTGACTTCGGATGCGCTGACCCGCGCCAACTCGCCCAGCGCGGCCACGTGCCACGAGAAGTCGAACTCCTCCCCGGGCGTGAACAGCAGGTGCGCACACAGCACGAGGTCGAACGCGCGGTCGAGGAACGGCAGCTGCGGCAGCGCCGCACTCACGTAGCGGCCGTGCGCGAAGTGCTGCTCGTAATCCGCGAGAAACCGCTGCGCCGCGGCTCGCCGATCGAAGTCCGCCTCGTCGAACGACGAGAAGAACGCCCGCGAGCGCGGCGGCGCCGAGACGTTCTGCGGACGCGGCCATCTCGCGCCCGGACCGCTGAGCCGGCTGAGTTTGTAGCGCCGCGGCCGCGCCCGCATCCGCGCGGACTCCTGCGCGAAGTCGAGCTTCACCCGCTCGGCGAGCCTGTGTGCCCCGGCGCCGTAGAGCGGATCAACCGCCACCGCGTCCGCGCCGCGCCGACAGGCCTCCGCCACGAACGAAGAAGCCCCGGCGCCCACATCGAGCACGGCCTTGCCGCGCAGCGTAGCGGGATCCAGCGCGAAGAACTGCGCATACTCATTGAGCGAACGTCCGACGAAGGAGATCGACGGCAGTTCGAGTTCCGGAGGAGCGACGGCGAGTGCGGGCATAGGGACTTTCTGCTTACCGTTCCGGGCCGCAGCGCTCACCCGGCCGGCGTGGGCTCCCGGTTTCCAAAAGGAAGCGGGGCACGCGGCGGTGGAGTTGAGCTTGGGTCGGAACGGAGGAGCGACAAAGGGAGGAGAATGGACTGAGTTGAGCGGTGCTGGGTGGGAGGAGTGAGTGGATGGAAAACGAAAAACCCGACTCGGGTTGGAGTCGGGCTCGGCGGTGGTTCAGCAGTTCCTGGACTGCGAGTGCGCTATGCGCTTAAGACCATCGTCGCCGGGCCGACCCGTGGCGCCAGACGCGTTTCGTACCCATCACGGACGTGATGGACGAAAAGGCGTGGCGAGCGGCGATGGAAAGATTCACTGCGGCCGGTGATGAGGAAGAGCCTCGTTGCCCGCAAGTGAAATCTTAGGGAAATCGCAAGTTAGGGTTTTCCCGGATTTGGGAAAACGTATCCGTCGCCGCGGACACACGCGCGCGCGTCTCACTGTTCGAGCATGGGCGTCTCGCCCGTGGCTGGGCCGGAACGGAGCCGCGCCTCGCGAGCCGCTTCAGCGGCTCGCGCCAAAAACCGAACGCGCCGCGAGGAACGGCGCCTGCGTCAGCCGCCGCACCGCGGATTGCGGTTTCTCGGCCTCGGCGGCGTGGGCCGCCTCGAGCTGGCGTTCGCGTTCGACCACGATCGCCTCCCGGGCCTGCAACTCCGCTTCGCGACGCTGCAGATCGGCTTCACGATCCCGGAAGGTCATTCGTTCGTCGCGCAGCTGGTTTTGCTCCGCCTGCAACAGCGCACGCGCGCGGTGAAACTTCTCCCACGCATCGTGGATCTCCTGGTCGCTGCCCGCCCCGAAAGGGTTGCGCGAGCCGGTGAAGGAATTTTGCGTGCCGGCGAAAGGACTGCGCGTGAGCGAGGCGGAGGTCGGCGGCGGAACGAACCCGGGCGCGCGCGCGGCCGCATCGAGCTGTTCCTGCCACGCGCGAAGCTTCGCCTCGTAGGCGCGCAGGTTGGCTTCGCGTTCCCGCAACGCTTCGAACTCGCCGGCAAGTTCGCCCGACGCCGGCGGCTCCGGCGCCACGGTATCCGTCACATAGGACACGCGTCGCGCCAGCTTGAGAGCCGGCGAGCCACTCGGTTTGGATTGAAGCGGATTCATGGCGGGATGTGCTGGGCCGGCAGTGTATACGCAACTACGGGTACTGCCTACCGGATGACGCGGTTTTTACCGGGGCTTTACCTAAGGAATCCCCCCTGCAAAAAATCTGGGTCGGCTCACCGCTGATCGAGCGCTTCCCGCACGCTGCCAAGCATTTCGTCCGCGCCGTAGGGCTTTGTGAGCAGCCGTCGCGTATCCCCTCCGGGCAGATCCGCGCCGAGCGCCGATCCCGCGTAACCGCTGCAAAAAATCACCGGCAGCCCCGGTCGCAGCGCGGAAATCCGGTCGTAGACTTCGCGTCCGCCCAACTGCGGCATCACCACGTCGAGGATCGCGAGCGCGATCGTATCGGCATGCTGCGTGAACAGCGCACAGGCTTCGGGGCCATCGCACGCCAGCAGCACGCGGTAACCGGCGCGCGCCAGTATCCGCCGCGCCAGGTCGCGTACCATCGGCTCGTCCTCCGCCAGCAGGATCGTTTCGGTGCCGCGTGCCAGCGTGGGCGTGTGCTTCGGCCCGACCACCGTGGCGGATCGTTCCACGATGGGCAGGTAGATTTTGAACGTCGTCCCTTTCTGCGGCTCGCTGTAGACGTGCACCATGCCGCCGTGCTGCTTCACCACGCCGTACACCACCGACAGTCCGAGCCCAGTCCCCTTCTCGTGGTTCTTCGTGGTGAAGAACGGCTCGAAGATGCGCGTGGTTGTCTCGCGATCCATGCCCACGCCGTTGTCCGAAACGGTCATCAGCACGTAGCGGCCCGGTTGGGCCCACGGGTGACTCTCGCGAAACGCGCCGTTCACCAGCACGTTTTCCGTTTCGATCGTGATCCGCCCGCCCTGCCGTATCGCGTCGCGCGCGTTCAAACACAAATTCAACAGCACCTGATCGATCTGACTCCGGTCGGCGTGCAGGTTCCCGAGTTCATGCCCTGGGATGAAGTCCACCGTGATCTGTTCGCCGATCAGCCGGCGGATCATCCGGAGCAAATCACGGATCGCTTGGTTTAGATCGAGATCGCTCTGCTGCAGGTTCTGCCGGCGACCGAACGCCAGGAGCTGCCGGGTCAATTGCGTCGCACGTTCGCTGGCGTGTCGCACTTGCTCGAGGCTCGCGCGGCGCTCCGCGATAGTCGTCGACGCCTCCAGCGCGATCCCGGTGTAGCCCTGGATGACTTGCAGCAGGTTGTTGAAATCGTGCGCCACGCCGCCCGCCAGCATGCCGACGGCTTCCATTTTCTGCGCCACGCGCAGCTGTTCCTCCAGGGCGCCCTCGCGGAGTTCCCGCCGGTAGCAGTCGCAAAACACGCCCGCTTGCTGGCTGATTTGCACCAACTGGCCCGGCGAGTTGCCGTCGTAGCGTCCCGTCGAACGCCCGACGCCCAGCAGGCCCACGACTTGTTTCTCGCGCAGGATCGGCAGCGCGAAAAAGCTCCCGCGCGCCGGTTCGCTCGTCTCGCCGTCGGGCGGATCCACCGCCACCACCTCGCCGGTTCGCAACGCCCGCGGCAGCGGCGGCTCCAGCCGGCTGAAATCCACGTCGCTCGCCGCCTTTGCGCCCGGCTCGGCGCGCAACTCCCGGCTGACCTGCCGCATCCACTCGGGGCCCTCGCCCGCCACCAGCCGGAGCCGCTGGCGATCGAGCACTACGCCGACGAAGCCGAACTCACTGCGGGTTTGCACCAGCGCGCAGCGCAGGAGCAGGGCAAACGTCCGCGCCCAGTCACCCGATTCCAAATACACCCGCATCGCCTCGCCAAGGGCGGCATGCAGACCCGATTGATCGCGGAGCGTCTCGCGCACGCGCCGCTGCTCCGTCACATCGAAGGCGATGCCCGCGACCAGCCGCCGATCGTTCCCGTCCCGCAGCGGAAACTTGAACACGCGATGTTCGATCCCGCCCTCCCCGGGTTCGTCAAACTCGAGCAGCTTCTGCTCTGCCAGCACCTGACGATTGTGCTCCAGATGGCGCTGCGCGCGTTCCGCGGGAAAAATGTCCGTGATGCGCCGCCCCAGCAATTCGCCTGCGGCCCGGTGATGCCGTCGGCACGGTTCGCTCACATAGTGGAACGTCCCGTCCTCGTCGGTGATCCACGCCAGCGCGGGGCAGTGGTCCAGGAAGCTGCGGAACATCGCCTCGGATGCCTGCAACGTCACGTTCGTCCGCCTCAGGTCGTCCAGCTTGCGCGCGAGCTCGTGGTTGCGGTCCGCAGCGTCTCGGACCGTCGCCGCCGCGCGGCGCGCGTATTCGAAAAGCAGCATGACTCCCGCCGTGGCACCGACGGCGACCGACAGTTTCAGGAGCGCCGCCGGCAGCGTCACCGTTGCGTCCGCGCTCCAGATGCCGGGCACGTGAAGGATTCCCGCGACCACCGCGCCCGCACCGGCCACGCCCAGCAACGCCGGGCGCCGGCGTTCACTGCGGTGCAGGCTGAAAAGCGCGAAGGGCACCGCGAGGAACGCAGCCGCCGTCACGGCGTTCGCCACCGCACCGGCGGTCGTGAACACGGTGGACCGAAAAAGGCTCTCTTCCTGGGCGAGGACTTGCGCCAGCAGCAAACCTATTCGCATGTGACTGGCCAAAGTACGAACTCGCGCGCCAATGCCAACATCCAAAGCGCATAGGCCATCGAAGCCGCCCCCCCGGGTTTCGGGCTGCGCCGCCCGATTCATCGAGGCGCCGCTCGCGACGCCTGAACTCGCTCAATCGTCCGTCAGGTGCGGAAAATCACGTCCTCCCGATTGAACATCCGGACCGCGAGCCAGAGGGCCGCGGCGGCATAGACGCAGGACGAGCCGAAGATCAGCGCGATGTAGTTCCAGTGCCAGACGCCGGACAACATCTCCTTGCACACGAGCGAGAGATTGAGGATCGGCACGAGCGCCAGCCGGGCGTTCAGATCGATCCCGGGCAGCATGCCCACCATCGCCGGCATCAACACCACGAAGATCAGCGGCGAGACGTAGCTCTGCGACTCCTTGTAGCTCTTCGCGAACAGGGCCACGGTCAGCAGCACCGCGGAGAACAGCACGGCCACCGGCAGGATCATCGTGAACACGCCGACCATCCCGAGCGGATCCAGCAACGGAATCACGCCGCCGAGCTTCGCCGAACCGGCCGCGCCAGCGCCGCTCATCTTGCCCGCGAAGTAGCTGCCGCCGATGACGAACGTGCCCACCATCGACACCAGCGACATGATCATCGTTGCGATCGACGCGGTGAGAACCATGAGAAATTTGCCGAGCACGATGTCGACGCGGCTGACCGGGCTGCACAGCAGCGTCTCCATCGTGCCGCGCTCCTTTTCGCCGGCGGTCAGGTCCATCGCCGGATACATCGCGCCGGTGAAGCAGAGAATGATGATGATGTACGGAATGAACCCGCCAATCAGGTTGCCGCCGACTTTTTCCGGCGGAGCCACATTGGTGCGCTTGACCTCGAAGGGCTTCGTCAACGCCAGCGGCACGCCGCGCTCCGACAGTCGTGCCTCGACGGTCTTTTCGCGCAGCTCCCGGAAGATCCGTTCGAGCTGGCCTGCACCCATGCCGGATTTCATTTCGCCTTCGTAGGTGTAGACGGTCACCGCCGGCGCCGATCCCGCCGCCAGGCCCTGCTCGAAACCGGCCGGGATCTCGACCGCCGCGCGAATCTTTTTATCCGAAATCCGCTGCTTCCAATCCGCGGCCGTCGGCACCACGCGCACTTTCCTGTCGGCCTTGATCTGGGCGAGCACGCCCGGCGAATCCTCGCCACCGATGATCATCACCGCCGGCGTCTCGGCCTTGGCTTGCCGCACCACCTTCGTCATCACCGCACCCACCGCGAAAAACAGCAGTGGCATCACGAGCGTCGGGATGACGATCATCGACATCAAGGTGCGCCGGTCGCGCAGCATGTCGCGCAGTTCCTTCAGGTAAACCGTGGACGTGTTGTGCCAGTTCATGAGTGGGGGGCGCCGACGACCTTGATGAAAATTTCCTCCATGTCGGTCTCGCCGTAGCGCGACCGCAGCTGCTCGAGCGTGCCTTCGGCCAGCAGGCGGCCGTTGTGGATGATGCCGATGACGTCGCAGAGCTTTTCGACCTCACTCATCACGTGCGTCGAGTAGACCACCGTCTTGCCGCGGCTCCGACAGTCGCGCACGAAGCGGACGATCGTGCGCGCCGTCATCACGTCGAGCCCGAGCGTGGGTTCGTCAAAAATCATCACGGCCGGATCGTGTACGAGCGTCCGCGCGATCGAGGTCTTCTGCTTCATGCCGGTGGAGAACTTGTCGCAGCGGCGGTCGAGGAACTCGTGCATGTCCAGCTCGTCGGCGAGCTGCTGGATCCGCGCCTGCAGCGCCGCGTCGCTCATGCCATTGAGCCGGCCGAAATACGCGATCATCTCCCGCGCCGTCAGACGGCCGTAAAGCGCCGTGCTCGCCGCCAGAAAACCTACGCGCGTCCGGACCTTCTCCGGTTCGCGCGTCACTTCGTAGCCGTCGACCACCGCGGATCCGCGCGTCGGCTTCAGCAGCGTCGCGAGCAGCCGAAGCGTCGTTGTCTTGCCAGCACCGTTGGCGCCGAGCAGGCCGTAGATCTGGCCCGGCTGGGCGCGAAACGACACCGCATCCACCGCATGGATCTCCCCGCGCTTTTTGTCGCGAAAGGTTTTGGTGAGATCTTGGGCTTCGATCATGGAGAGAAGAAGGTAGCTGGCCCGCGAATCACGCCAATGTACGCGAATCGCGCCGCGGCGGCGGCTACTCCGGCCGTAGCGAAAAACGAGAACCGTTCGTGAGTGCCAGTCTATTCATGTGTATTCGCGTCATTCGCGGGCCGCCTCACAGACTCATCCGCTCGCGGAATTCCTGCGCCTGGCGGCGGCTGAGCTCGACCTTGGCGCCGCCTTTCAGGTGCACCAGCAGCCCGCCGCTGAACCACGGCTCGATCTTGTCGATCCACGCGAGATTGATGATCTGCCGCCGGTTGGCCCGGAAGAAATACTTCGGATCGAGCCGCTCCTCCATCGCGTTGAGCGAACGGAAGAGCTGCGGCTGCGCCTGGTCGAAATGCACGCGCGTGTAGTTGCCCTCGCTCTCCAGCAACCGGATCGACTTCACCTCGACGAACCAGCAGCGATCGCCTTCGCGCACGAACACCTTGTCCTCCGCCGCGAGCGGCGCGCGGTTCGGCTTCGCGCCGGACTCGCCCGCCGGCAGCGCCGCGGCCGCGCGCTTCGCCCGCAGTCGTTCCATCGCCGTCGCGAGCCGCGCCGGATCGACCGGCTTCAGCAGGTAGTCGAGCGCGTTCAGATCGAAGGCCTTCACCGCAAACTCGTCGAACGCGGTCGTGAAAATCACGTCCGGCACCGGCGGCTCGAGCGACTCCAGCAGTTCCATCCCGCTCTCTCCCGGCATCTGCACGTCGAGGAACATCAGGTCCGGCGTGAGCGTGGCGAGCAGCTGCCGCGCCTGCCGGCCGTTGGCGGCCTCGCCCACGATCTCCAGATCCGGAAACGCGCCCAGCAGCCGGCGCAGTTCGTTGCGAGCCAGCCGTTCGTCATCCACCAGCAGGGCTTTCATGGAGTTCACGCGTTCGCCAGATTGCAGGGCACGATCGCCTCGGCGATCACCAATGCGGGCGCCGCGGCCCGCAATTGCAGCGAGGCGCGCTCGCCGAAGAGCAGCCGCAGCCGTTCCGCCGCGTTGCGCAGGCCCATGCCCGTCGACACCGATGGCGGCGCGGCGACGTCGCCCGTCAATTCGCCGGGATTCGTCACCTGCAGCCGCAGTGAATCGTTTTCGCGCCGCGCGATGATCGCGATCTCGCCGCCTTCCGGCCGGCGCGAGATGCCGTATTTCACGGCATTCTCCACGAGGGTCTGCAACAGCAGCGGCGGGATCGGCAGCGACAGCGTGTCCTCCGCCACGTCGAGCCGCACGCGCAGTCGTTCCTCGTGTCGCACCTGTTCAAGCGCGAGATAGTCGTTCGCGATCCGCAGCTCCTCCTCGAACGGCACCGTCTCCGACTGACCGCTCTGCAGCGAATACCGGAGCAGGTTCGCGAGCTGCGTCACGGCTTCGCGCGCGCGCGGCGGGTTCTCCTCGATGAGCGCGCGCAGCGAGTTCAGCGAGTTGAAGATGAAATGAGGATTCACCTGCGACTTCAGCGCGCGCAGTTCCGCCTCCTTCACGTGCGTCGAGAGCCGCAGCCGCTCGATTTCGGAGCGGTTGAAGCGATCGAACAGGTGATAGAAGAAGTAGAGGCACAGCCAGCCGGTGAATAGCGAGGTGCCCTGCACCCAGCTCACCGCGAAGAGCGCGGGCATGCTGTATTTTTCCGTCGGCCAGGGCTGCTGCAGGAGGCCGTAGACCACGCCATAGGCCGCGGCACACCAGATCAGGGAGAGCACCGCGGCGGTCGCGATCACGCGCGGAATCAGCGGACGCCAGCCCAGCTGCTTCCAGCCGCGGCGATGGATGAACGGCCGCGCATAATGCGCCAGCAACATGGCCATCGCGATCGTCATGACCTCGTTCGCGATCGCCACCAGCAGATCCTGATGCACCTCCTTGCCGCCGAAATACAGCAGGAGCAGGATCTGCAGCACGAGCAGGAAGCCCCAGCCGCCAAACTGGAAGGTGACGTACAGCCGTTCCTTCGCGCGCTCGCGGCGTGCGGTGTCCTCAAGCACGACCGTGGTGCTGGCGGGGTTGTCCATGCCGGGAAACTAAGAGCAAAGCCCGCCCACCAGCGCAAACTTTGGACGAGCGGCACCCGCCTCGGGATGAACGGTGGTCCCCGCCGCCGCGCGCTTGCAGCAGCGCATGCCGTGGCACGGGCATCTTGCCCGTGGGCTCCGTGGCGTGCATCTTTTGTGGCACGGGCATTCTGCCCGTGCTGTGACTTCAGCGGCTTAGGCATCATCGGCACCGAGCCCAGCACGGGCGGGACGCCCGTGCCACCCAACGCTGTCCTGCCGCCCCGCGCTTGCCCCGCCCGCACCTCGTCGCCAAACGTGAAGCATGACCCTCACGCCTGCCGCCCTCGCCGCCACCTTCGATTCCACCAATCTCCGGCTTGATGCCACCGACGCCGACCTCGCGAAGCTCGCGGAGGAAGCCGCGACGCATCATTTCGCCGCGGTCATGCTCTACCCCACCGGCGTGGCGGCGGCGGCCGAACGGCTTCGCGGCACGGGCGTGAAGGTGGGCACCGTGATCGGATTTCCGAGCGGCCGGTTCACCACGGCGGCCAAGGCCGCGGAGATCGAGGCGGTGTGCGCCGCGGGTGCGAACGAGGTCGACATCGTGCTCAATTACGCCGCGCTGCGCGAAGGTTACGTCAGCGAAGTGGCAGCGGAAGTCGCCACGCTTACGGCCCGCGCGCATGCGCTCGGCGCGCTGATCAAGGTGATCGCCGAAACGTGCTACCTTGATTCCGTGCAGCGGCTCGGCGCGCTGCGGCTCTGCGAAGACGCCGGCGCGGATTTTATCAAGACGTCGACCGGCTTCGGCAGCGCCGGCGCGAAGGTCGAGCACATCCGCGACTGGGCCAGCCAGCGCCGGGGCAAGATCCAGCTCAAAGCCGCCGGCGGCATCAAGACGCTCGCCGATGCTCGCGCCTTGATCGAGGCCGGCGCGACGCGGCTCGGCACCTCGAGTGCCGCCGCGATCCTTGCGGAGCTGACCAGCGGCATGTCCGTCGCGGCGACGAGCGGCAGCTACTGAGCCGTCTTCCCCTGTAGCCCACCTCGGTGAGGTGGGCGGCCAGGTCGCCGACCTGGCCTACACTTAGGTTGCGCCGCGTCAGGTGGTCGCAGCCGCTTCGCCCTGCAGGTAGGATCGCTCCTTGTAGGCCTTCGCGACGAAAACGTACACCGCCACGCAGCCGATCGAGAGCGCCGAGAAGAACAGATAGTAGGACGCGCCGTGCAGCTTCACGGTGCCGTCCGGATTCTCGATGAACACGTGCACGAGCGCCGTGAACGCGTTGCCCGCGGAAATCGAGAGCAGATACAGCGCCTGCACCATCGCCTTCATGTGCCGCGGCGCTTGCGTGTAGGCGAACTCGAGCCCGGTGATCGACACCATGATCTCGGCCGCCGTCAGCAACGCATACGCCGGCAACTGCCAGCCGATGCTCGGCTTCAGCCCGGCCGCGATCTGCGTCTCGATCCAGGCACTGACCATAAACGAGAGCCCCGCGACGATCAGCCCCATCCCGATCTTGCGCAGCGGCGTCAGCGTCCACACCCGATTGATCAGCGGGTAAATCAGATATTGGAACACCGGGATGAACGCCAGGACCATGATCGCGTTCACCGCCTGGACCTGCGAAGCCAGCCAATTGATGCCGAGGAATCGCAGGTTCATCTTCTCGGCCTGCAGCACCCATTCGCCGCCGCTCTGATCCCACAGCGACCAGAAGATCGCGATGAACACGAAGACCGTCGAAAGCCGGCCGAGCGCGGAAAGGCCCTCGCGATTGAACACCTGCTTGAAGTAAGCGGTGCCCGACGGCGGGATGTGCGCAAACTTGTACCGGCCTTTCCAGAAAACGAACGTCGCCAGCAGCATCAACACCGCCGGCACGCCGAACGCCGGGAAAGGACCATATCGCTCGAGCAGCACCGGGATCAGCAGGATCGAGAAGAACGAGCCGAAGTTGATCGAGAAATAGAACCAGCCGAACGCCTTTGAGAGCAGGTGCTGGTTCGCGGGCCCGAACTGGTCGCCGACATTCGACGACACACATGGCTTGATGCCGCCGGAGCCGATCGCGATGAGCGTCAGGCCGAGCGTCAGGCCGAGCCGCGTGTGATCGATCGCCAGCACCACACTGCCCAGGCAGTACACCAGCGAGATCCAAAAAATCGTGCGATACTTGCCCCAGAACGCGTCGGCCACGATGGCGCCCAGCATCGGGAAGAAATAGTTCGCGAACAAAAACCAATGGTACGCCGCACTCGCCTCGTTTTCCGACATCGGCGCCAGCGCTCCCTCGCGATCCACGAGGTATTTCGTCATGTAGACGACGAGGATCGCGCGCATTCCGTAGAAGTTGAACCGTTCGGCGGCCTCGTTTCCGACGATGTATTTGATGCCGGGCGGCATCTTGTCGGTGTGGATCGGGGCGGTGAGGTAAGGGGTTTTGGACATGCCGTTTTTGCCCAGAACAAGAGGCGGAGTTCTCCCGGTTGCCAAACGAAAAGGCGACTGACGGCAGGCCCACGTCGCGCTGGCGGGTCGCCGGAAGCGGGGCGTCCTCGCCCGCTCCGGATCGGCCGCGCGCCGGAGGCCCGCGCTCTCGGTGCAACCTGCTGCGCCGTGCGGTCGACCGCACCGCCACGCCCCAGGCTAGTTTCACGTAATACGTGAAACTAGCCTGGAGGCGGAGGGCGGGTTTCGGCCGGCTGGCCCGAGCAATTTGCCGCTGATCCAGAGTGAATGGCGGCGCGCGGTGACTCACGGCAAGGTGCGCACATGACACCGAAGAGCCGCTTCCTTCATGCACTCTGGACCGAATGGATCCGCCCGCTCGCGTTGCCGGTGATCGGCATCCTGTGCGCCAAGTCCGCGCTGGCCGATATCAACTTCGTGCCCAGCGGCTCGATGCAGCCGACCGTGCTGGAGGGCGACGTCGTGTTCGTGAACAAGCTCGCCTACGACCTGAAGGTGCCGTTCACCACGACCCACCTCGCCACTTGGGCAGCACCGCAGCGCGGCGACATCGTCGTCTGCTTTTCACCCGAAGACGGCACGCGGCTGCTCAAACGCGTCGCCGCCCTGCCCGGCGACATGATCGAAATGCGTGCGGAACGGCTCTACCTCAACGGGTCCCCGCTGAGCTACGCGCCGCTTCCGACCGACGCCGCGGGGATTTCGCACCTCGCCGCCCAGGAACGCGCGGCCGCGTTCTTCGCCCGCGAAGATCTGAGCGGTCGCTCGCACGCGCTGATGGTCCTGCCCCGCCGGAGTGCGCTGCGCAACTTCGGTCCGATCACGGTGCCGGCCGGCCGCTACTTCATGCTCGGTGACAATCGCGACAACAGCCACGACTCGCGCTTCTTCGGCTTCGTGCCGCGCGCCCAGATCGTCGGCGAGGCCAAGGGCGTGTTCGTGTCGTTCGATCTGAACCGCTGGGCCCAGCCGCGGTTCGACCGGTTCTTCGCAGCGCTGGAGTAAGCTGAGAAAAGGCACCCTACAGAAGATAACGAAGAGCACGGAGGACGACTCCTCGGGCCGCACTTCGTTTCCTCCGTTATCTTCTGTGCAGTGGCTTTGTGAAATTCAGGCCGAGTCGGCCCGAAGTGACACGGGCATCTTGCCCGTGCGCTGTTCACGAGCGTCGCGATCGGTCGCGCCGTGAAAGCCTTCGTAGACCCCCTCGTCTGCCCGGGAGGCACGTTGATCTTCAGCACCATCACGCCCGACAAATACGATCGGTATCTGGCCGATGTGTTCGTCGCGACGAAGCTGAGAGCTGAGAGTCTCGAGCTGAGAGCCCAATCCGGATCTCAACACCTCGTCTCGGCGAAGCGCAGCGAAGACAGGTCAACGCTCAATTCTCAACTCGGTGCCTCCGGCACCGTCGTCTTCTTGAACAACGCCCTGCTCGCATCCGGCCACACCACCCGCTACGACGGCGGCGCGAGGGCGGAATGAGCAACGCTACTCGCTCATGGAGAGATCACCGTGGTGCCATCGCCGGCGGTCACTTCACCCGCTCCGAATCAACAAACAGCGGCCTGGCCCAGTCGCACGGCCCGCTACCGTCACACATTGCACTCAGGGCAGGTGCCGAGCCCTAAGTCATCGCGGATCCATTCGTGAAGCGCCGCTGCAACGGCTTTCGTGTCATCGAAGTTTGCGCTTTTATAGATCCGGCCGACCAAATCGGTCGGGAGCCGCGGACTTGAGAGATCTTTGAGTAAGGCACATCGTCGGCCAGTCATCAGCATGCTGCCTACCTCGATAGTGAGGTTGTAATTCAGACCGAGCCCTTGGCGGTCTTCGAAGAAGGCAATGCCATACTGGCAAGCCCACATATGGGCTGCGACATTGGTCCACAGATCATCATCGATCGCACGATCGGATGCCAAGTGGAACACCAATCCATGGAGCTCGCAGCAACGACGCGCGATTTCGATGGCAGAGCCGACTGGGTCCGGCTCCTTCGCGGAATCGAGCTCGTGCGGAAAACGGCACATTCCAAACACGTTCCTTTCGAAGGGATATTCCGCCAAGAACCTTCGCAGACCGGGAATCAAACTTGCGGGCGCAAGAGTCGCTGGAACGACAGCATGTGGTGCACGCCCAAGAACCGATCCGCCGACCTTTCCTTCGGCGCACAGTGCGCTGAGGTCCAGGTCGGAAATCGCATCGATCGATGCCTCTCGGCCTACGGGCGTAAGAATTGAGCTGCCATCTGCCCTCCCGCGGGTTGCGAACCCCTTGTTGCGCAGCTGAGCGATTGTATCAGATACGTTGGCCGGCACGGGGAGCGCGCTACTGAGGAACAGCCGTCGTAACTGATCCGAATTAAACGAGCCATCTTCTGAGTGAGATGATGCGAGTCGGGCAAGAACAAGCGCCTGCTCCCAAAAAGGCATGCTCTGTAGACGAACGCCAATACTCGGCGATCTGACAAATGCACCCGCAGTGCTTGCAGCTGACCGACTCAAGAGAGCTATTCTCCCGCCTCCTGGGTTCGCGCAGCGGCAAGCATTTGGTTCACCCGTGCGACTCCTTCCGCGGTAACTCGATACTGCTTTCGTGCCTGTTGGGTCGTTCCGCTCTTGCGCGTCTGAATCACCAACTGAGGCCGACTCGCAATCAGCGACTCGAAACATCGAGTGATGTTACCAACTCCATGCCCAAGATGCTTGAGATGGCCATTTACCGTTTGCGAATCGAAATCAGGTTCTCCGTTGTCGACCTGCACCCAATACCCTACCACAAGCGCCTTTTCTTGTTCGGTTGTTGGCTGCGCCGACGCAAAAAGCGTGGGAAGATCGCGGCCTGCCGCCTCGGTTGCAGCTTTGGCCAGCGGTTGCTCGACTCTCGACGAGCCTCGATCCCGATCACACGAATCGGCAATCTCGTTACCGAATTTTGCAGCGATCCAGCGGAGGACGCGCTGACGAGCAGGACTGTCAAGAGGATCCAGGGCGGTAAAAACTGTCTTGAGGGCTTCGATTTCTGCTAATGGGTCGTCGGCCATATTCCTGGCATATCGATGAAGTGCACCATGTCAACAACAAGGGATAGCTTATTTATAACTCTGGGTAAACGCCTTACCGGTTGATAACCGAAACGGTTATCATCGACCACTCGCCAACAACATGACGAGAACATGGCACGCATCACGCGGGCCGGACCACTGGGGTCAAGCCATGGGGCAGGCCGCTGTTGTTGATTTTCTGCTCGAGATATCTCCGCATTCCCGCGTTCCGGTGCATTGGCAGGATTCGCGTGTTGTCCGATGTCGTTTCGCTCGGTAGAGCGGCAACTCGGTTCGTCTTGTGCCTTCTGCGCCTCTTTGCGGCCATGACTCCGTGTGATCCGTGTAGTTCCGTGGGCCGATCGGATCGATCAAACCAGCCACGGCTGAGCGGACGAGGGCCCCGACAGATCGGGGTAGACTGTCCGCGCTCCCACGCAGCCACGGCAGAGCGGGCAAGATGCCCGCGCCCCCAAGGGCTCAACCCGCTTCCTGAAACTGCAGCGCGTGCAGTTTCGCGTAGAGCCCGCCGCGCGCGAGCAACTCGGCGTGCGTGCCTTTCTCGGCGAGCCGGCCCTGCTCCATCACGAGGATCACGTCCGCGTTCTGAATCGTCGAGAGCCGGTGCGCGATGATGAACGCCGTCCGGCCTTTCATCAGCCGCTCCATCGCCTGCTGGATCAGTCGCTCCGACGCCGTGTCGAGGGCGCTCGTCGCCTCGTCGAAGATCAGGATCCGCGGATCGCGCAGGATCGCCCGCGCAATCGCGATCCGCTGCCGCTGTCCGCCCGACAGCTTCACGCCGCGTTCGCCGACTACCGTGGCGTAACCGTCCGGCAGCTCGGAGATGAACTCGTGCGCGTTGGCCGCGGCAGCTGCCGCCTGGATCTCCGCGCGCGTCGCCTCCGTTCGGCCATACTTGATGTTGTCCTCGAGCGTCCCGGAAAACAGCACGTTCTCCTGCAGCACGATTCCGATCTGCCGCCGCAGCGAGGGCACGGTCACCTCGCGCACGTCCTGGCCGTCGATCAACACCTGTCCCGACGCGACGTCGTAAAACCGCGCGACGAGATTGATGATCGTGCTCTTGCCCGAACCGCTCGGTCCGACGATCGCGACGACCTGGCCCGCCGGAATATGGAAGCTCACGTCGGTCAACGTCCGCGGCCGCCCCTGCCCCGGCAGCTCGAGTTCGTAATCGAAACACACCTTGCGGAACTCCACCTCGCCGCGGATCGGCGGCAGCGCCAAAGCCGCCGGGCGATCGGCGATGTCCGGCTGCGTGTCGAGCAGCGCCCACATGTTCTCCAGCGCGGTGTTCGCGCGCTGAAACACCGCCGCGAGATCCACGAATCGCACGATCGGCGGGAAGATGAAAACGATGTAGGCGTTGAACGCGACCAGCGTGCCGACCTGCATCGCGCCCTGCACCACCAGCAGTCCGCCGTAGCCGAGCACGATCAGCGCACCCAGCGAACCGAGGATGTCGGCGATCACCGACAGCCGCGTGTTCCGCATGACGATGTTCGAATAATTGAAATAGTCCGCGTTGATCCCGCTCGCGAACGCACTGGTCTCCTCCGCCTCGCGCGTGAACGATTTCACCACGCGCGCCGCGGCCACGCGCTCGTGCAGAAAGCCCACGACTTTGTCCCAGTTGTCGCGGTGCACCCGGCTTTCCTCGCGCATCTTCCGGCGGTTGTAGAGGTAACTGAGCACAAAGAGCGGCAGCACCAGCGTCACCGCCAGCGCCAGCCGCCACTCCACCCAGAACAAGAATCCGAGCACGCCGGCGATCGTCACCGAGTCCGCAATCACCGTGATGAGAAATCCGTTCGTCAGCTGGTAAACTTCGTTGGTGTCCTGCGTGATCCGGGAGATCACCTTGCCCGTCTGGTTCGCATCGAAATACCGCAGCGACAGCGTCTGCAGGTGCGCGAACAACTGGATCCGCAGGTCGCAGACAATCCGCATCGCGCTGAACTGCAGCACGCGGTTGCGGACCAGCGTGAGCCAGCCGCGCAGCAGAAACAGCGCGGTGAACACGACCAGCAGCCAGCCGAGCTGCGACAAGTCCCGCTGCGGCAGCGCCTCGTCGATGATCAGCTTGAAGATCCACGGCGCCGGCAGTGTCAGCGCGGTCGCCGCCAGAATCAGCACGATGCCGAGCGCGATCCGCCAGCGATGCGGACGAGTAAGAGCGAGAAATCGTTGAAACGTGCCGGAGCGCATGCGCGACAGGTCGCGCACTCTTCCAAGTTCCGCGCCGCGCATCCAGCCGATTTACGCTGGCACACCTAAGCGGGGCATTCCGACGCGTGGGGCGCTCCTTGGTGCGCCTGCGGGCGTCGCGAGCGACGCCCCGACGAAGATACGACTAGAGGTTATCCGAAACCGCGCGCTGGACGTTGTAGGGCTGCCGCTTGCCGGCAGCCGGCAGCCGGAAACGACGAGTGCGTGCCAAACGGGTTCGCGGCCGGCGGCGAGCACCGGCCCTACGGGCCAATCGGCTGCCATGACAGGTTGTCGGATAGCCTCTGGTGGGAGCGCCCTGCATTTCCCATTGGCACTCCGCCGCTCCCGATGCACGCTGGCTGCACCGCTGCGCCACCGATGAAGACCACCGTCCGCCTGCTCCTGTTCTGTTGCTTTTGGGCGTGTGGGGCGCGCGCCGCTGCAGCCGACGACTTTGCCGCGGTCACCGCCGCGGATCGGGCTCGCATCGCGGCGACGATCGCCGGCGACACGCTGAAGCTGGCGGAACTCCTCTCGGACGACCTCCGCTACGCGCATGCCGACGGCCGGGTGCAGACCAAGGCGCAGTTCATCAGCGCGGTCGCGAGCAACAAGGTGCAGTATCTGTCGTTCACGCCGGAGGACGTCGCGCTGCAGGCGATCGCCCCGGGTGTCGTGGCGATGCAGGGCGGGGCGCGACTGGCCGCCCGCGCCGAGGGTCAGCGGCACGAGTTCACGCTGCGTTTCCTCGCCGTCTGGCGACAGGAGAACGACCGCTGGCGGCTCGTCGCCTATCAATCCGCGCAACTTGCCGCCGCACCTGCGCGCCGACCCTGAGGCCGGGCGCACCGGCTCACACCACCTGCGTCCGCGCCGCCGCGCCGCCGAACAGGTCGCGCAGGACGCTCCACGCCTTGCGCAGGCCGACGGGCCGCACACCGCCGCTCCAGCCATAGGCACTCGCGACGGTTTCCTCGTGGCCGCGATACCGCGGCGGCAGCAGGAAGAGCGTTTCGTACTCGCCGCGGGTGATGGTGGAGAAGAACAGTCCGCGCCCCACCGCGAACTCGGTCGCCGTCATCTTCAGCACGGCCGTCCGCTGCGGCAGCCAGAGCCACGGCCGGTAAACGAATTCGCAGCCACCGTCGTCCTGCTTCACCAGCCGGCCATACGTCCGCACGGGCACCTCCGGCAGGTTGCCGCCCGCGAACATGAGGTTGCTATTCTGCGCCGGCGCGAACCGCAGCCGCCGCAGCGTCAGGAAATCCCAGCAGAACACCGTACCGAACACCGTCAACCGGAACGACCAGCCGGCGACCAGATACGCGATGAGGATGACCACGAGCGACAGCCCGGCGCCGACCCACGGATTCAGCGTCGCCGACACGGTCAGCAAACCGAGCAGCGCCGTGCGGCCCGTTTTCAACGCGGCGTCAATCGCGCCCCACGGGCTCAACAGGATCAGCACGTTGATCGCGTGCGAGGCGAGCCATACGATCGCGAACACCGCGATCCCGAACGGCACGGTCAACAAATTCAGCAGCCAGCTCAGGTCGATCGTGCCGAGCGGCAGCATCGCCAGTCCGGTGGGCACCATGTGGGCGTCAGCCACCGCCGGCGAATTCGTCAGCATGTCGGAAAGCGCCATCATGGTGAACGGCACCACCGCACCCGCCGCCACGAGCCCGGTCGCCTTGTTCTCGATCGTTTCCAGCACGTCGAGCGGCTTCTTCCATCCGGGCGGGATCACGGCGCCAAACGCGTCTTTCGCCGCACACACGCCGACGATCAGCAACGCGGGCAGCCAGAACGTCACCTGCGCATACCACGGCAGCGCGCTCCGCGCCGCCGCATCCTTCGCGCTCACCCATTTGTAGGCGCCGTAGGCTCCGGTGCCGAGCAGCGGGGAGATCGCGATGCCCGTCACCGTCGAAAGCGCGCCCGCGATCGGCGCGGCGGGGGATTTGTCGCTCTTCGCCGGCGCCGCCGACGCAGTCGCCGCCAGCGCCAACGGCATCGCGACCAGACTCAACGCCGTGATCAACGCCACGAGGGGCAGGAAGCGTTTCATCCCGGCAGCTTAGCGGTATCACTCACCTTGAAAAGCCCAACCTCCGATCATCCACCGGCAATGGCGCGTCTCATTTTCTGACATGGGCGGGACGCCCATGCCACGTGGCACGGGCGTCCCGCCCGTGGATTTGCAGTCCGTAGCCGCATGGAGGGTAGAGGCAGGCCTCCGTGCCTGCCGGTCCTGCGCCGTCAGCCGCGGCAGGCAGAGACGCCTGCCGCTACGCAATCCGGCGTCGTGTCGCTGATTTCGTGCCTCTGTCTAGAGCCTATCCAGAAACCAATTGCTGTCTCCGTAGGGCTGCCGCTGGCCGGCAGCCGCGCCTCAGACCCGAGCGAGCGCGCATTCTCGGCCGGCGGCGAGCGCCGGCCCTACGAGGGAAGCGCTCGATGAGACTGGTGGTTGGACAGCCTTCAACTCCCGCCCGCGCACGCCCGCCACGCGTCGAGCACCGCCATGTTGCCCAGCGTGTCCGCCGGGCTCATCTCCGGGACCTCGCGTTTGCCCGCCGCCAGCGCCGCCGCAAACGTGTCCGCCTCGAGCCCGTACAGCCAGTCTCCCGTCTCCACGGTGATTTCTTCCGGCACCGGCTCCGCGCCGCGATGGAGCCGCAGCCGCACCTGTCCGCTTTCCCGTGCCGGTATCCAGGGGTCCGGCACGTGGAGCCAGCCTTCGGTGCCGTAGATCCGCGCCGAGTTGTCCTGCGTCACCACGATGCTGGTCGAAACCTGCGCGATCATCCCGCTGGCGAACTCCAGCGTCGCCGCCGCGCAGGTGTCGACGCCCGTCTCCGGATGCAGCTGCACCGCACCGCACACCGCCGTCGGTTCCGCAAACGGCCGCCCGCTGGCCGCGCCCGCGATGAGCCGCGCGAACGACACGGGATAGCAGCCGACATCGAGAATCCCGCCGCCGCCCAGTTCCTTGTTCCAAAATCGATTGGTCGGGTCGAAGCGCCCGGCATAGCCGAACGCCGCTTGCACCAGCGCGACCCGGCCGAGCGCGCCGCTGCGCACGAGTTCCACGATCTTCGCCGTCTGCGGATGGCAGCGATACATGAACGCCTCCATCAGCAGCACGTCGTGCCGCCGGCATGCTTCCACCGCGGGCAGCGCCTCGGCGTGCGTCAGGCTCAGCGGCTTTTCGCAGAGCACGTGTTTGCCCGCGCCGGCCGCCTTGATGGTCCATTCGACATGCTGCGGATGCGGCGTGGCGACATACACGGCCTGCACCTCCGGATCGGCTAACAGCGCGTCGTAGTTCCCGTGCGCCCGCGGAATACCGAACTCGCCCGCAAACCGCTCCGCCGACGCCAACGACCGGCTGCCGACCGCAACGACGCGGCCCGATTTCGAATGCGCCACGCCCTGCGCAAACGCGCGTGCGATCCCGCCCGTGGCAATGATTCCCCAGTTCAACGAAGCAGCCATGCCAGCGACGATGCATCCGCTCTCCTCGTCAGGGCAAGCCAGCCTGCGTCGTGCCGCGGTGGCACACGAGGCGTTCCTCCAGGTTTCGCGCCTGACGGGTCGTCGAATCGGCTTTTGACCGCGCAGGTGCCGCCCGTCAGGCTGCGGGCGCATGCTCACGAAAGCCGAGATCCAGCGCCTGCGTTCGCTGCGCGAAAAGAAACATCGCGAAACACTCGGGTTGTTCGTGATCGAGGGCGAAAAAGTCGTGGCCGAGCTGCTCGCGGTGGGCTTCCCGTTCGAGGAGATTTTCGCCACCCACGCCTGGAACCGACCGGGCCCGGCGGAAGACGCAACGCCCTCGCCGCTTCGCGACGCGCGTCCGCGCATCGTTCGCCTCGACGCAGCCGACATGGCGCGGATCAGTCATTTCCCCACGCCGTCCTCCGTGTTCGCGGTCGGCCGGCTGCAGCGCCAGCCGCTACCGCCCGACGCGCTGAACCACGGGCTCACGCTCGCCCTCGACGGCGTGCAGGACGCCGGCAACGTCGGCACCTTGCTGCGCATCGCCGACTGGTTCGCGCTCGACCGCGTGCTCCTCTCGCCGGATTGCGCGGACGTGTTTCACCAGAAGGTGATCAACGCGAGCATGGGTTCATTCGCGCGCGTCCAAGTCCACTCGGTCGAACTTCCGACCGCGCTCGCCGGCGTGCGCGTCCCGGTCCTCGGCTGCGATCTCACCGGCGAAAACGTGCACGCCCTGCCGCCACTCGCCGACGCCGTCATCGTGATCGGCAGCGAGGGCCGCGGGCTGTCGCCGGCGGTGGCGGAGCTCGTGAGCCGGCGCGTCACCATTCCCCGCTACGGACAGGCGGAATCGCTGAACGCCGCCATCGCCGCCGCAATCGTTTGCGACAACCTGCGGAGCGCGCGTGGGCGGCCGCCGACGCCCGCACGCTGACCGTTGGGAGTGGCTGGTTTGCCGGTCTTGCTGTTTTCGATCCGCTGCTCTCTTGCAGCTTGAGCCGGTCGCATCGCGGTTGTTTATTCCCGGCTCGCGTCCATGAGCGCCGAACGCCCCTCCCTCGCCGGATTGCGCATTGATCGGTCCAATGCGCCCCGCCGCACGTTCTTCACTCCGCCGGTGATCGGCACCGTCGTCGTGCTGCTGTTGCTCGCCGCCGCGGCGGCGTGGTGGTTCACGCGCCCGAAGCCCTTCCCGGTTCGCACCGCACCGGCCCGCGAGATCGCCGCCGGCGAACAGGCCACGCTGCTCAACGCCTCCGGCTACGTGACCGCGCGACGCTGGGCCACCGTTTCCTCGAAGGTGATGGGCAAGATCATCGAGGTGCTCGTCGACGAGGGCGCGCGCGTCGAGGCGGGTCAGGTCCTCGCGCGGATCGACGCGTCCAACACGGAGGCCAATCTGCGGCTCGCCGAGTCGCAGCTCGACGCCGCCCGGAAGGCGCTGGCCGAAACCGAAGCGCAGCTCGAGCTGGCCGAGCTCGACTTGAAGCGCCAGCGCGAGCTCGCCGCCAAGCAGATCGTGAGCCCCGCCGACCTCGACCGCGCCGAGTCCGCCGCGCGCGCGCTCCGCGGCCGACGCGAGCGCGGCTTGTCCGAGATCGTCGTGGCTCAACGCCAGGTCGACGTCTGGCGGCAACAGCTCGACGACACGGTCATTCGCGCGCCGTTCGCCGGCGTCGTGACCTCGAAGAACGCGCAGCCCGGTGAGATGATTTCACCGATGTCCTCGGGCGGATTCACCCGCACCGGCGTCTGCACGCTCGTCGACATGAGCTCGCTCGAGATCGAGGTCGATGTGAACGAGAGCTACATCAACCGCGTCACCGCCGGCCAGCCGGTGGTCGCCACGCTCGACTCGTATCCCGACTGGAAAATCCCCTCGCGCGTGATCGCGATCATCCCCACCGCCGATCGGCAGAAGGCCACGGTGAAAGTGCGCGTGGGTTTCGATCAGCTCGACCCGCGTATCCTTCCCGACATGGGCGTGAAGGTCGCTTTCCAAAGCACCACGCCCGCCGCGCAGCCGGCCGCGCGCACCGTCGTGGTACCGCGCTCCGCCGTGCGTTCGCGCCAGGGGCGCGACATCGTGTGGGTCGTCGAACGCGATCGCGTCACCTCGCGCGCCGTCACCGTCGCCAACAAGAACGGCGATGAGTTTACCCTTTCAGCCGGGCTCAACGGCGGCGAACTCATCGTCGTCGAAGGACCGGAAGACCTCAGCGACGGCGCCCTCGTTACGGAAAAGAAGCCATGAGCTCAGCCAACGACACCCTGATTCACGTCGCGGACGTGGAGAAACTCTACCGCCGCGGCGCGGAGGAGATCCACGTCCTCACCGGCATCGACCTCACCGTCCAGCGCGGCGAATTCCTCGCGCTCATGGGGCCGTCCGGCTCCGGCAAATCGACGCTGCTCAATCTCATCGGCGGACTCGATCGACCGACTCGCGGCTCCGTCACCATCGGGGCCGACCGGATCGACCAGCTCTCCGATCGCAAGCTGGCCGACTGGCGCGCGCGTCACGTCGGGTTCGTGTTCCAGTTCTACAACCTGATTCCGGTGATGACAGCCGAGCGCAACGTCGAGCTGCCGCTCCTGCTGACGCATCTCTCGAAATCCGAGCGCCGCGCGCACGTGGCCACGGCGCTGGGCGTCGTCGGCCTGGATCATCGCACGCGCCACTATCCGCGCCAGCTCTCCGGTGGCGAACAGCAGCGCGTCGGCATCGCCCGCGCGATCGCCACCGACCCGACGATCCTGCTCTGCGACGAGCCCACCGGCGATCTCGACCGCAAGTCCGGCGACGAGATCCTCACGCTGTTGCAGGCGCTGAATCGCGAGCACGGCAAGACGATCATCATGGTCACGCACGACCCGCATGCCTCGGCACGGGCCACGCGCACGGTCTACCTCAACAAGGGCCAGCTCTCCGCCGAGAAACCGGAATAGGTCCCAACCGATCAACCACGGATCACACCGATGAGCGCGGATAGTCCGGAGGCCAAGGGCCAAACCCTCGCTTCGTCTGTAGGGCCGGCGTTCATCGCCGGCCGCGCCGGCTGCCGGCAAGCGGCAGCCCTACGGCCTGTCCGCCAGTCGCCACTCCGGATGATCGCGCGGCTGTATCCGCGCCCGTTCGTGTAATCCGTGGTCAAGCCTGTCGCTTCCCATGAAATTTTTCTCCCTCGTTGCGAGCAACCTAAAGCGGAAAAAGGTCCGCACGCTGCTCACGATCCTTTCGATCTTCGTCGCGTTCTTCCTCTTCGGCCTGCTCTGCGCACTGAAGAAGGCGCTCGACGGCGGCGTGAGCGTCGCCGGTGCCGACCGGCTCATCACGCGCCACAAGGTTTCCATCATCCAGATGATGCCGGTCAGCTACCGCAACCGCATCGCCTCGATGCCCGGCGTCTCCGGCATCGCCTCGCAATCGTGGTTCGGCGGAATCTATCAGGACCCGAGCAACTTTTTCGCGACGCTCGCCGTGGATCCGGAGCCGTTCCTCGAGCTGTATCCCGAGTTCGTGCTGCCAGCGGATCAGAAAGCCACCTGGCTCAAGACCCGCACCGGCGCGATCGTCGGCCGCGCCACGGCCGAGCGGTTCAAGTGGAAAGTAGGCGACCGCATCCCGCTGCAGTCACCCATCTGGCAGCGCGAGGACGGCGGTCACGCGTGGGAATTCGATCTCGTCGGTATTTACGACGCCGGCAAAAAGGGCACCGACACGACCCAGTTCTTCCTCCACTACGACTATTACGACGAAGGCCGCGCTTTCGCGAAAGGCCAGATCGGTTGGTTCACGGTGCGCATCGCCGATCCCGCGCAGGCCGCCCAGATCGCCGCGCGGATCGACCGCGAATTCGCCAACTCGCCCACCGAAACCAAGACCGAGCCGGAGGGCGCGTTCGCGGCCGGGTTCGCCCAGCAGGTCGGCGACATCGGGCTGATCGTCACCGGCATCATGAGCGCGGTGTTCTTCACCATCCTGCTCGTCGCCGGCAACACGATCGCCCAAGGTGTGCGCGAACGCGTTGAGGAGATCGGCGTGCTGAAGGCGGTCGGCTTTCCCAACGGACTCGTGCTCGGGCTCGTGCTCGCGGAATCCTGCCTGATCGCCGCGCTCGGCGGGTTGGTTGGACTCGGGCTCGCCTGGCTCGCGACGATGGGCGGCAGCCCGGTGCCCGGCCTGCTGCCGGTGTTCTTCATTCCCTCGAAGGACATCCTGCTCGGGATCGTCCTGGTCCTTGCCTTGGGGCTGCTCACCGGCCTGCTGCCCGCACTGCAGGCCATGCGGCTCGGCGTGGCCGACGCGCTCCGCCGGCAAACGTGATTCGCCCCATGAGTTCGACCTCGGACTGACTAACCACAGATGAACACCGATCGACACAGATACAGCAGCATCCTGGGAGATCGGCCTCGGCTATTTGTGTTCATCCGTGTCCATCTGTGGTTCAGCTCGGCTTGGAGAACTTGACCTCCTCACCACCCGATTGGCCGCTCACGAATCCCTCTCCCCATGATCAACTGGATCATCCAAGTCTTCTCGATCACCGCGTCGTTCCTAAAATCGCTCCCGGAGCGCCGCGGCATGGCGATCGCCGCGACGGTCGGCATCGCCGGTGTCGTCGCGGTGCTCGTCGGCGTGCTGTCGATGGCCGAAGGTTTCCGGCGTGCCATGACGGTTTCCGGTGATCCGGGCATCGCGCTCGTGCTGCGCGCCGGCGCCGACACGGAAATGACCAGTGGACTCGGCCGCGGCGAAACGCGGCTGATCGCCGATGCGCCCGGGCTTGCGCGCAACGCCGCCGGTCCGCTCGCCTCCGCCGAGCTGTTCGTGATCATCAGTCTCCCGAAGCGCTCGACCGGCACCGACGCCAACATCGCGCTGCGCGGCATCTCGCCCGCCGCCTACGAGGTGCGCGGCAACATCCAGCTGCTGTCCGGCCGCCGGTTCGAAGCCGGTCGCAACGAGGTGATCGTCGGCGCCGGCGCGGCGCGACACTTTGCGGGGCTCGATCTCGGCCACACGATCCGCGTCGGCCAAAACGACTGGACCGTCGTCGGCATCTTCTCCGCCGCCGGCGGCGTGGCCGAATCGGAAATCTGGACCGACGCCGCCGTGTTGCAGCCCGCCTACCAGCGCGGCGACAGCTACCAGGCCGTCTACGCGCGGCTGAGTTCGCCCGAATCTTTCCAGGAGTTCCGCGATGCGCTCACCACGAATCCGCAGCTCAACGTGAAGGTCGTCCGGCAGTCGGAGTTTTACGCGGAGCAGTCGTCACTGGTCACCACGTTCATTCGCAGCATCGGCCTCGCGATCGCCGGACTGATGGCGCTGGGCGCGCTGTTCGGCGCGCTCAACACGATGTACAGCGCGGTATCCGCGCGCACCCGCGAGATCGCGACGTTGCGTGCACTCGGCTTCGGCTCGGGTGCGGTGATCGTGTCCGTGCTGCTCGAATCGCTCGCGCTGGCACTGCTCGGCGGCGCGTGCGGCGGACTGCTGGCGTATCTCGCCTTCGACGGGTTCACGGCCTCGACGATCAACTGGCAGACGTTCAGCCAGGTGGCGTTCGCGTTCACCGTCTCGCCCGAGTTGCTTGTGCGCGCGATCACGTGGGCGGCGTTCATCGGCGTGCTCGGCGGCTTTTTCCCTGCGATCCATGCCGCCCGCATCCCAATCGCGACCGCGCTCCGGGAAACGTGAACAAGAGAAATGGGCGATAGGCGATAGGCCAAGCCGCTCTGAACGCGTTGAGGGCAACGCGTTCCACCTGTTCACGACAGGTGGAGCCCTCCACCTCCGCGACAGCCTCCCACCTCGGACTTCGCCGGATCAACCGGCTGACGCTCCCGGCGGCGGCGATCCCGCCGCCAGCCACCACTCCCTCCACTCCAGCCATTTTCGCTCCAGATCGAGGGGCGATTCAGTGTCGAGGGGTTTCCAGGCACTCAGGCCCGCGAGACGCTCCGACAGTTTCACCAACCCGGCATCGAGCGGCTTCGCCCCGGCAGCCGCGTCTTGCGCCGCCCGCTCGACGACCGCCTTCCGCGCCGCCACCCACTCGCTGGCGAGCAGCAGGAGCGCGTGATTGACCCGCAGCCGAATATCCACCGCGCCGGCCCGGAGCGCCTGCGTCAAGCCGAGCGCGATACGGTAGAACTCGGCGGTGCTGGGATCGCCCCGATCCGCCACCAGCAACTGCAGGATGTGATCCGCCCTCTTGCTGTCCAAGCCCGGCTGCTGCAGCGCCAGCAGCAGCGCCGCCCGCGCCTGTTCCGCTCGCGTCCCAGCCGTGCGGAGATGCTGCGCCAGCGCGCGCTCGGTCCGCGCGAGGTCCGTCTGCGAGATGCCGGGCTTGGTGATCCGCCACGTCCGGAACCAGAGATCGCCCCGGGGATGGAGCACGGGCACGGCGATTACCACGCAGGCCGCAGTCGCCAGACAGGCGTAGGCAACTCGGTAGTTCTTCGCTCGCGCGTAAGGTGACGCCGCTTTCAGCCCCAACTGCGGGAGGATCTCCGTGATGGGCCTCAGCCCTTCCGCCGAATCCGTCGCATACTCGAAGGCAATCTGGGCCTTCGCGCGGGGATCGGCGGCGGCGGCCAGCTCCTTCAGCACATCTTCGCGCGACGCGGCGTATTGCAGCGCCAGATCCGTCACGAGCTTCAACGCCGGTGCGCTCTTTTCGAGGTGATCCACCACCACCCGCTCAAACAGCTGCGCCTCCAGCGCCACCGACGACGTGGTTTTGGCGATCACGCCATCCATCGCCTTGTTCAACCAGTCGAAAATTCCTCCGAGGCCGCCTGCCGGCTTGATGCTCGTCCCTCCCGTCAGAATGGCCGGGTAGGCCAGGCCCACCAGCAACGCCGCAAAGAGCGCCGTATCCTGCAGCGCGCCCATCCGGTCGAGGATCCAGAACAATGCCAGCGGCAAAAGAAGGTAGATCGTGTAGACGAGCCAGGTGGAGCGTTGCCCCCACGCATACACCGCCTTCTGCTTCAGCACCGCCAACCGCCCCAGCACCTGCACCCGCGCGCTCACGAGCGCACACATGAACACCACCAGGTAGCACGCACGCGCGTCCCAGTCGGGAGAAAATTCAAGCATGGCTAATGCGGTCGCCGGCTCGACCGCACGGGGGCATCAACGTCGAAGTTCCATCGCCGCCGCGGCCTGGCCGGAAGGCAACGGAGCGATATATGCATCCAACACGCCTCGCTCGGACGCGAGGGACAGCGAGCCCGTCTGCACCGTAACGAGGTTCTGCTTCGCCAGCTCGGCTAGCGCGACGCGCAGCTGGCCGACGTCGCCGACCTCGGCAAGCTGGCGCTTGATGTCGCGCCCGCGAACCATGCCACGATCATACACGACTCCCAGGACCTTCTGCTGTAGCGGATCGAGCGGCATGGTGCCAGTTTCCGCCGCAAGCCCGAAAAGGCAAGTGCGCGGAGTCTCCACCGCCGCGTCCGCTCCGCCTCGCGCCACCCCACGCCCTCACCACTTCCGCGCGGCGTCCTCCACCATCTGCTGCAGCATGTCGAAACGCACTTCGCCGTAGTTGATCGCGTAGCGCAGCTTCCCGTCGCGCATCACCCACGTCGTCGGCACCCACGTCACCGGAAAACCGAGCAGCCGGTCGAGCGACTCGCCCTTTTTCCGCGCCGGATTCGGATGCGTCAGCGCCACGAAATTCGGCTGCCCGCCGAGCCCGCCCGCCGCGAGCTTCGGCGCCGGATCCTGGTTCGCGTGCCAGATGTTCACGAACACGACTTTCACCTTGGGATGGTCCGCGACGAACTTCGCCCAGCCGTCCGGTCGCATCTCCGCCGCGCAGTTCGGGCACCAGGGCGCCCAGAGATGCACCACGGTCACCTCCTTGCTCGCCGCGAGTTCGACGAGCTGCTGTTCGACGGCCTCCGCGGACACGTCAGCCGCACGCAGCGGCGCTCCCGACAACATCACGGCCAGACTGAGGGCAACGAGGAATCTCATGGTGCGCGGAGCGTAATCACACTCCGCGCAGACTCCAGCCGGCCGGCGGATTTTCGTCGGGGAACGTGCGCGTGATGGGAAAGCGGCCGGGACGGCCGCGCTCCCATAGCCAGCGTTGCTCTTCGCTCTAGGCTCTCCGCGCTAGGCTTTAGGCTTTCGCCCCTCGCCCTCCGTAGCCCCGCATTCGCGGGGCGAAGGAGGGTCAGCTCTCCGCCGTGAACTTGATCGGGATCGTCACCGTCGCCTTCACCGCGGCGCCGTCCTTTTTGGCCGGCTTGAACTTCCACTTGCTGATCGCCGCGAGCGCCGCCTCGTCGAACTCCGCGCGCGTCGACTTCGCGACCACGCGGTCGACCACGTCGCCGTTCTCGTCGATCGAGATCTTCACCATCACGATCCCGGAAGCTTTTTCCTGCTTCATTTCCGGCGGATAGGTCGGCGCCACGGATTTCACCGGGACCGGCAATTCGTCGTAGTCACTGGCCGCCGCCAACGCAGCGAGCGTGGCGAACGAGCTCATGAACCCGAAAACAGCGAGCAGAGGGAGTACTTGTTTGCGAAACGACATGGTGGAACAGCGCGCCGAAGGGGCGCACGTGTGCGCGCGTTAAACGACACAACCGCCGCCGACTTGAATCGCGCGTCCGGATTTCGCGGTCTTCACACGAACTTTACCCGCGCTTTGCCCTTGCGCGTTTTCGCCAGCGGCATGCTATCGGCGGACCTCCGCAATGGCCTTACCCAATCCGGATCACGTCCTGCGCCTCGCCCAGGAACTCAACGTCAAAGTTTTTCAGGTCGCCGCCACGGCGCAGCTGCTCGCCGAGGGCGCCACGGTGCCGTTCATCGCCCGCTATCGCAAGGAAGTGACCGGCGAGCTCGACGAGACGCAGGTTCTCGCCATCCGCGACCGACTCGATCACCTCACCGCGGTCGACGAGCGCCGCGCCGCGATTCTCAGTTCGCTCAAGGAGCGCTCGCTGCTCACCCCCGCGCTCGAGCAGGCGATCCAGGCCGCGGACACGCTGACCGCACTCGAGGACCTTTATCTGCCGTTCCGACCGAAAAAACGCACGCGGGCCACGATCGCGAAGGAAAAAGGCCTCGAGCCGCTCGCCGAGTTGCTGTTCGCACAGGACCCGGCCACCGACGCCGTCGCGGCCGCGCAGGCCTACGTCGGCCGCGAATATGTCGCGGACGACGGCAAGAATCAAAAATCCAAAATCGAGACGGTGGACGAAGCGCTCGCCGGCGCGCGCGACATCATCGCCGAGCGGATCTCGGACGACAAGGACGCCCGCACGCGGCTCCGCGCCCGCTACCAGTCCGACGCGATCGTCTCGTCCAAGGTGCTCATCGGCAAAGACGCCGATCCCGAGGCGGCGAAATACAAGGACTACTTCGAGTGGAGTGAACCGCTCGCGAAGGCCCCTTCGCACCGGATTCTCGCGATGCGCCGCGGCGAAAAGGAATCGTTTCTGATGATGCGCGTGACGCTGCCCGACGAGACGCTCGCCGTCGCCGAGGTCGCGCCGCTGTTTGTGAAGGCCGCGCGCGTTGCCCCCAACGCGTCGTCGTCCACGCTCAACTCGACCTGCTCGGATCAGGTCCAACTCGCGGTCGCCGACGCCTGCAAACGGCTGCTTTGCCCCGCGATGGAGACGGAGATGCGGCTCGACTCGAAGAAACGCGCCGATGAGGCCGCGATCAGGGTCTTCACTGGCAACATGCGCGAGCTCCTGCTCGCCCCGCCGCTGGGCCAAAAGGCCGTGCTGGCCATCGACCCGGGCTTCCGCACGGGCTGCAAGGTCGTGCTGCTCGATCGGCAGGGCAAACTGCTCCACAACGACGTCGTCTTTCCCGACCGCCACGAGCAGGAGGCGCGCGACAAACTCGCCGGTTTCGTCCAGTTCTTCAACGTCGAGGCGATCGCGATCGGCAACGGCACCGCCGGTCGCGAAACGGAGGCGTTCGTCCGCAAGCTCGGGCTGCCCGCCACGATTCCGATCGTGATGGTCAACGAATCCGGCGCTTCGATCTACTCGGCCAGCGAGGTCGCAAGGGAGGAGTTCCCCGACCACGATCTCACCGTGCGCGGCGCCGTCTCGATCGGCCGCCGGCTGATGGATCCGTTGGCGGAGCTCGTGAAGCTCGATCCGAAATCGATCGGCGTCGGCCAATATCAGCACGATGTCGACCAGATTGCGCTCAAGCGCTCGCTCGACGACACCGTCGTCAGCTCGGTCAACGGCGTCGGCGTCGAACTCAACACCGCCTCGAAGCAGCTGCTGAGTTACGTCTCCGGTCTGAACGCCACCACCGCCGCCGCAATCGTCGCGCGCCGCAACGAGCATGGCCCGTTCAAATCGCGCGCCGAGTTGAAGGAGGTGCCGCGGCTCGGCCCGAAGGCCTTCGAGCAAGCCGCCGGTTTTCTTCGGATCCGCCACGCGACCCATCCGCTCGACGCCAGCGCGGTGCACCCGGAGCGTTATGCGCTCGTCGAGAAAATGGCGGCCGATCTCGGCGCCACCGTCGCGGATTTGATGCGCGAGGGGAAACTCCGCGCGAAGCTCAAGCTCGAGGCGTACGTCACCGCCGACGTCGGACTGCCCACGCTCAACGACATCATGGCCGAGCTCGCGAAGCCCGGCCGCGATCCACGCGAAAAATTCGAGGCGTTCGCGTTCGACGCGAACGTCCACGAGCCGAAGGACCTGAAGCCCGGCATGAAGCTGCCCGGCATCGTGACGAACGTCACCGCATTCGGCGCGTTCGTGGACATCGGCGTTCACCAGGACGGCTTGGTCCACATCAGCCAGCTCGCCGACACCTTCGTGAAGGACGCCGCGACCGTGGTGAAGCCGCAGCAGAAGGTGACGGTGACGGTCGTCGAAGTCGATCTGGCGCGGAACCGGATCGCGCTCTCGATGCGCAGCAATCCCGAAATCGGCCCGCGCCCCTCATCCGGCCCTGGGACCGCGACGCCCTCGTCGCGGTCGTTTTCCTCGTCACGACCGTCGTCGGGTCCGCGCTCCGGATCGCCCGCGCCAGCTCCACGCGCGCCGCAATCACTCAACTCCGACTGGTTCTCCGCCGCGCTGAACAAAAAGCGGTAGAGCCGAATGGCGCTAGGTTAACGACCTCTGTCATCGCGTCGGCGGGTAGGGCGAACCGTCCCCGGTGAGCCCCGGCCCCTCGCCGGGCCTGGGGCCATTCGCGCGCGCCTTCGACAGCCGTTTCGCCTCGCGGCCGGCCCTTCCGCAAACTCCGCGCGCGCAGAGCCCGGACCGGCTCGCCGCACAAGCAGCGCACCCGCGTATCGGTGGATTCCCGGAGAAACTTCGCCGTGAAGCAGATCCCGCTTTTCCCGAACAACCAACAGGGTCGCTCGCGGTCGAAGCTGCGATGAAAGCGCCCACCCCAGACGCTGTCGCGGCCCGCGTGTTGGTCCGCGCCATCAATTTCGAACTCGACGAGCCGGTGCGTCGGGCGACCGCCGACAAAGCTGTCCTCCTCGTCCGCCGCCATCCCTTGATCGAGGAGATCTGCATCGAGCTTGAAAACGATCCCACGCGCGAGGCGCCGCACGAATATGTCGCAAAGGGTCGGATCGATTTTGGCGGACCGGCCCTGCTCAGCAGCGTGACCGGCGGCGATGCGACGGGCACGCTCAACTACCTGCTCGAGCAACTCGAGCACCAGCTGCGCAAGCAGCGCCTACGGCCCGCGCCAGCTCCGGATTTGCCGAGCACGATGTTGCGCTGAACGCCCATGGCATAGCCCGGCACCTGCTCGGGCACCCTCTCAGGGTTCACCCGAAGGGGGCTTAGGTCCCATTCAGTTGATCCTCTGGCGCGCGCGCCGGTCTCAGCCGACGACAACCACAATCATCGCGGGTACGTCGGTCCGACGCCGCCCGAGTTTTTCTTGGTTTCGTTTAGCCATAGCCTGGAGGGCGGGTCGAGTGACCCGCCCTCTCTTTTTGCCCGATTCAACGATAGGTCTGATGCAGCTCGATCGGTTTCGGCGCCTTGCGCAGCCGGAGGTTCAACATCTCGACCCCGAAGGCGAACGCCATGGCGAAGTAAATGTACCCCTTGTTGATGTGATGGTGTGTGCCCTCCGCGACGAGCGTCACGCCGATCAGCAGCAGGAAGGACAATGCCAGCATCTTGAGCGTCGGGTGCCGGTTGACGAAATCGCTGATCACGCCGGCATATTTCAGCATCACCAGAATCGCGATCACCACCGCCGCGATCATCACGGCGAGCTTGTTGGCCATGCCGATCGCCGTGATCACCGAATCGAGCGAGAACACCAGGTCGAGCAACAGGATCTGCACGATGACCTTCACGAACGTCGGCGCGACGCGGGCCGTGACTTCGCCGTCCTCCCCTTCGAGCTTCTCGTGAATCTCCATCACGCTTTTCACGATCAGAAACAGCCCGCCGCCGAGCAGGATCAAGTCACGGCCCGAAACCTCGAACCCGAACACGCCGAACAACGGGGCGGTGAGCTTCACCATCCACGCCAGCGAGGCGAGCAACAGCACGCGCGTGATCAACGCGAGGCTTAGGCCGATCTGCCGCGCCTTCGCCTGCTGCTCGCGCGGGAGTTTGCCCGAGAGAATCGAAATGAAAATGATGTTGTCGATGCCAAGCACGATCTCGAGCGCCGTAAGCGTGAGCAGCGAAATCCAGATCTGCGGGTCGGTGATCCAGTCCATAGGGTGCCGACACGCAAGCCACTGAACCAGCGGCGTCAATGTTGCTTGCCGGGAAAAGCGCTGCTCCTTTTCCACCGTTCGGAGAGGTCATCGCCGCGCGGATCGCGTCGTCACCGGCCTTCGTCATGTCCACAGCCGAAGCGCTATGATCCTCGGAGCGGAAGCCATGAAGCTTTCGACCGAACTGCGGCCGGGGCGGCCGCGCTCCCCCGCACGCGTCCTCGCCGACTGTCCGCGGGCGCATCCCCAGCTACACGCCCACCCACGCCAGCCCGGCGCTGAGCCAGAGCGGCGTGAGCACGATCGCCAGCGCCGTTGTGCCCAGCACGATCTGCACCGCCGTGAGCGGCCGGCCGCCGTAGTGCTGCGCGATGATGATCGGAATCACCGCCGATGGCATCGCGCCCTGCACCACGATCACCCGTTTCAACTCCAACGAGCACGGCAGCCAGCGGGCGAGCGCCAGAAAGAACAGCGGCAGCAACCCGAGCCGCAGCACCATCGCGCCCAGCGAAACCCGCGGCTCGAACAGCGCGCGCGGCTCACCGAGATGATTCGCCAGGTTCACCCCGGTCATCACCAGCCCCAGCGGAATCGCGACCACCGCCAGCGAGTGCACGATTTCAATGAACCACGCCGGCAGATGCCCGCCCCACCCGAGCAAGTTCACCGTCACGGACACAAACAACGCCAGCACGATGGGGCTCAGCAGCCGCTTTCCCCCTTCGCGCCACGAAGCGCCGCTCAGCACCAGCACGCCGACTGTCCAGAGCGCCGCCTCCACGCCCATGTTGTGAATCAGGAGCACGCCGCGGCTATCGGCGCCGAACATCGAGCCCATGATCGGCAGCGGCAGATAACCGTAGTTCGCCAGCCCCGCCGAGAGCGCGAACGTTCGCAGCCCGTTGCCGACCGTCAGCCCGATCAGCCGGCCGAAATGATATCCCGCCACGATCGACACCACGGTGGTGCCGAAGCCCACCAGCGGCGGCAGCACGACGTTCCCCGCCTCGCGCATCGCCGGGTTGCCGACCACCGACTCGAAAATCAGGCACGGCATGCAGAGGCTGATCACAATCCGGATCATGCTCGCCTCGGCCGCACCCTCGACCCAGTGCACGCGCCGCAACACCACGCCGATCGCGACGATCGCGAACACCGGCAGGATCAGCAGCAGGAGGTCCCAATAGGAGAGCATGCGCGCACCGCAAGGAGCGAGCGTCAGCGACCGCGGAGCAAGAAAAAGCCGTCGGTCCGTTTGGCCGCAGCGACCGATTGGCGGCTTGTCGCGGGGAGGGGCGCGTTCGGTGGCCCTCGTCTCCGCCCCGGATACGGCACTCTTGCCGTGGCTGTTCTTCGCTCACCAACGACGACGGTCCGGATCGGATTCCCTCAACCACCCATTCCCCTTCCCGACTCTCCCGAGTCGTCCCCGCCGCGAGGCCACGAACGTGGTCCGATCGGACCACGTTCGTGGTCGCGCGAGCAGATCGTATCCGGCGCCGGGCTGGCTCGCGGAGCCGGGCTGTATCGCTCGGCCCCAACTCGCACCCTTTCACTCTCCCGCCATCGCCTGACCGGCCAGCCAACCGGTCGTCCACGCCGCCTGGAAATTAAACCCGCCCGTCACGCCGTCGACGTCGAGCACTTCGCCCGCAAAATGCAGCCCGGCGCACACCCGGCTCTCCATTGTTTTGAAATCGACTTCGCTCAGCCGCACGCCGCCGCAGGTGACGAACTCCTCCTTGAACAAACTTTTCCCCACCACGGCGAACTCCGCCGCTACGAGCATGGCGGTGAGCTGACCCAACGCAGCGTTGCCGATCTGCGCCCAAGGCGTCGCCGCCGCAATGCCCGCGCTCACCACCAGCCGTTCCCACAACCGTTGCGGCATCGGCAGCGGACTCCACGTGGCGATGTGCTTCTTGGGGTTTGCCGCGCGCACCCGCGCGAGTTCGCTGCTCAGCGATTCCCGCGTGTGCGGCGCGGCGAAATTCACCAACAGCGGAAAGTCGTAACCCACGTCCGCCAGCGCTCGCGCGCCCCACGCCGAAAGCTTCAGCACCGCCGGCCCGCTCAGCCCCCAGTGCGTGATGAGCAGCGCTCCCTCTTCCTTCAACTTGGTGCCTTTCACCGCCACCGCCGCGCGCTCGACCGCCACGCCCGACAATCCCACCAGCCGCTTGTCATCGATGTGAAACGTGAAGAGCGATGGCACCGGCGGCTCGATCGCATGCCCGAGCCGTTGTGCGATCTCGAGCCCGGCTGAGGGGCGGTTGCCGCCTGTCGCGATGAGCAACCGTTCGCAGCGAACGTTCGTCCCATCCGTCAGCGTCAGCCAGAACCCTCGCGTGGCACGGGCGTCCCGCCCGTGTTCGGGAGCAACCTCATCCCTTCCCGTCGCCGGTCGCGCGCTTGCGCCGATCGCCTCGACACTCCGCACGCCCAGGCTCGTGATCACCTGCACGCCCGCCTCCTGCGCGGCGCGCCGCAGGCAATCGATGATCGTCGCCGAATCGTCCGTGACGGGAAACATCCGACCATCCGGTTCGGTTTTGAGCTCCACGCCGCGCGCCTCGAACCACGCGACCGTGTCGCGAGGCTGGAACCGGTGAAACGCTCCGAGCAGCTCGCGCCCGCCGCGCGGATACCGCTTGATCAATTCGCGGGGCTCGAAGCACGCGTGCGTCACGTTGCAGCGGCCGCCGCCGGACACGCGCACTTTCGCCAGCGGATGCGCCGTCGCCTCATAAACCGTCACGCTGCCGCGACCGCGAAGTTTTTCCGCGCAGGCAATCGCCGCGAAGAATCCCGCCGCGCCGCCTCCGACAATCACCACACGCCTCACGTCAGCCATCCGGCCACGTTGCGCGAGCCACGGTCCGCCGTCAGCCCGAAACTCCCATCCGCCCAAGCCGTGACCCGCCGCCTCCCGCGGCAACCAACCCGCACTCCACCGAATGAAACCTGCTAAACTTACCCGAAGAAGTGACGCCAAGGTAGGGCGGTCCCGCGGCCGCGGGACCGCCGCGACGACCAGAGGTTACTCGCGGCGCGGAGCGTTCTGCTGGCCAGCAGAACGCGCCCCACCCGACTGCAGCGCGGGCGCGGCGTTGAGCGCCGGCAGGAAGAACCCAGCGCCGATTGGGCGGGCCGGACGCAGGGCAACGAGGGAGTCGCAAGGAGCGCAATCGCGTTTTCCGTTCATCCCGGCAAGCTTGCCCGCAGCGGCGGGCGCCCCCACCGTCCGCGCATGATCGAGGTCTCAGGCCTGACCAAGCGCTTTGGCGATTTCACCGCCGTGCAGGAGCTGTCGTTCACGGTCCGCCCGGGCGAGGTGCTCGGGCTGGTCGGCCCCAATGGCGCGGGCAAAACGACGACGCTGCGCTGCATCGCCGGCATCATCCCCGCCAGCGCCGGTCAACTACGCATCGCCGGCCACGACCTCGCCATCCAGCCCATCGCCGCGAAGCGCGCGCTCGCGTTCTTCCCCGACGAACCGCGGCTGTTCGACTACCTCACCGTACGTCAGCACCTCGCCTTCGTGGCGCGGATCTACGGCGTCGCCGATCACGCCGCGATCGCCGAGCCGCTGCTCGCGGAACTGGAGATCGCCGACAAGGCCAACGAACTGCCCGGCGCACTGTCCCGCGGCATGAAACAGAAACTCGCGATCGCGTGCGGATTGCTGCATTCGCCGTCGGTCATGTTTTTCGACGAGCCGCTAACCGGGCTGGATCCGCTCGGGATTCGTCGCATGAAGGATTCCATCCTCAAGCGCGCCGCCGCGGGCGCCACGATCGTCCTCAGCTCGCACCTGCTGCACCTGCTCGAGGAGGTGTGCTCGCACGTGCTGATCCTGAAACAGGGCGAAAAGATCTGCGACGGTACGCTGGCCGAAGTCGCCCAGCGCTTCAGCAACGGCGAACCGGACGTGAGTCTCGAGGAGGTTTTCCTCCGCGCCACCGGAGGAGCGGAGCGGTGAGAACGCGACGCGACTGGGACCGGGGACCGAAGAGCCCCGGCTTGGTCCGGCCTCGCCCGTCCGCCGCAGGCGTCAGCGGTATTCTGGTCCCTGGCCCTTGGTCTTTGGGCTCTCGTCTTTGACTCCGGTCGCCATGGTTTCCGCGCTCCTTTACCTCCGCTGGACCTCGCTGCGAAACGCGTTCCGCGCGCACGCCGCCCGGCTGCGCCGGCCGAAATACCTCGCGGGATTTCTCTTCGCGGCGGCTTACTTCTACTTCTTTTTCATGCGGCCGGCTGCTTCCGGCCTGCCCGCCCGCGGGGCCTTTTTCGGCGCGTTGCCGGCGGACGCGACGACGCTGCTGCTCGGCGCCGGCGCGCTCGCACTCTTCGTGATCATCAGCGGCATGTGGCTGCTGGCGAGCGGGCAGCCCGGGATTCGGTTCACCGAAGCGGAGATCGCCTTCCTGTTTCCCGCGCCCGTGTCGCGTCGCACACTCGTGCACTACAAGCTGCTCAGCGCGCTGGCGGCTTCGCTGATACAGACGCTGTTCTTCGCCCTGATCTTCAACAGCCGAGCGCTGTTCAGCGTCCGCGTGCTCTACATTCTCGCGGGCTGGTGGATCGTGCTGACGTTTCTGAATTTTCACTACATGGCCACCACGCTTACGACCGCGCGGCTGGCCGCGGCCGGCTTCGGCCAACGACGCCGACTCGCCGTCGGCGGCACCGCGCTGCTCGCCGTCGCGGGGGCGGTGGCACTCTGGACATGGCGCACCCAGCCCGACGTGCTCCTGGCGCCCTCGCTGACAGGCTGGGCCCGCGACGTGCTCACCCACGGCCCGCTGGGCTGGGTGCTGGCGCCCTTCCGCTGGCTGGTCGCACCGTTCTTCGCCGGAGGTCCCGCGGCTTTCCTGCTCGCAATTGGCCCGGCGCTCGCGCTGCTCGCGGCCCACTACGTGTGGGTGGTTCGGCTCAACGTCTCGTTCGAGGAGGCTGCCATCGCCGCCGCCGCCCGGCGCGCGGCGCAGGTCACGGCCGCTTTGCGCACGGGCAAGCGCACGCTCAGCGCGCGCACGACCGCGCGACGAGACCCGTTTTCGCTCGCGCTCGCGCGTTGGCCCGAGCTGGCGTTTCTCTGGAAAAACCTCCTCTCCTCGCCCGCGTGGCTGACGTGGCGCGCCTGGCTGAACGGCGCACTGGTCATCATTGTCGGCACTCTCGTGCTTCAGCGGACCATGGGCGACTCCTATTGGCTCGCGGGTGCACCGCTCGCCACCGCGAGCGCAATGGGCGGACTGATGGCCTTGTTCTACGGCCCGCTGCTCACGCGCATGGATCTGCGGCAGGACCTGGCCAACGCCGACGTGCTTAAGACCTATCCGCTCGCCGGCTGGCGAATCGTGCTCGGGGAATTGCTCGCGCCCACCGCGATCATTGCCGGGATCATCTGGCTCGCAATCCTCGCCTGGCTGCTCGGGCTCTGGGGGCAGCACCCGCCACAGCTGTCGGAGGTCTGGTTCAGTCCGCACCTGCGCGTGATCCTGGCGCTGGCGGCGGCGGCGACCGCGCCGTTCCTCGTCGCGCTCGAGCTGCTCGTGCCCAATGCCGCGCCCGTGCTGCTGCCCGGCTGGTTCCACTCGCTCCGCACGCCCGCCGCCGGCATCGATCTCATGGGCCAGCGACTGATCTTCGGCTTTGGCCAGGTGCTGGTCGTGCTGCTCGCACTGCTGCCGGCGGCGATCGCCGCGGCGTTGCTCGGATTCATCGTGCAGGCGTTCGCGGGTCCGGCCATCGCCATCGTCGTGGCCACGATTGCCGTGATTCTGGTGCTCGTCGGTGAACTCTGGTGCGGCGTCTGGGTGGTCGGCCGTCGTTTCGAACGACTCGATCTGGTGGAAGCTCGGCCGTGATCCGGAGTCATGAAATCGAGCGCAAGAATTCAGGGCGCGGAGGCGATGCGAAAAACCGCGCCATCGAGCGCTTTTCGCGTAGGGCCGGCGCTCGCCGCCGGCCGGGAATGGAGTTATCGGTTTATCCCCTCCTCGGCTGCCGGCCAGCGGCAGCCCTACACGGCCTGCCTCCACTGACATGACTCTCTCCGAACTCACCGCCCTCGCCAGCACGGCCGTCGGCGCGACGCAACGCAAGCTCCCGCCCGAAATCCGCGCCCTCGCTCGCGACGTGCCGGTCCACTACGAAGCGCTGCCCGCCGCCGACGTGCTCGCCGACGGGTTCCCGCCGGACATCCTCGGGTTGTTCACTGGCTGCCCGCACGGCCGCGAGCTGGACCAGACCAATCCCGCGCCACCACAAATCCTGCTTTATCTGGAAAACCTCTGGGATTTCGCCGAGGGCGACGCCGAGGTGTTTCGCGAGGAAACCCGGCTCACCTATTTGCACGAGCTCGGCCATTACCTCGGCTGGGATGAGGACGAGCTGACCGCGCGCGGCCTCGATTGACGCCGGCGAAAGTCGCGGCGGCGTTACTCCCGATGCACAAACCGCGGAACCTCACCGGATCGCGCTGTGTCGGCCTGCCACCGGCGCACTCCGCGCTTTCCAAGTCGGAGTCGTCATGCTTAGTGTCCCGACTGGTCGTAAAGCCTTGTTTATGAAAAAACTTTTCCTGCTGTCCCTCGTCGCGCTGGTCTGCGCCGCGCCCACGGCCGCTCTGGCGGCTCAATTGACGCGCGCCGACGCCATTACTCGCATCGAAACCTGCGAGGCCATTTTGCAGGAATTCATGACGGATCCGGCCCACGCGATCCCGCCGAGCATTCTGCAGCAGGCGCGGGCCCTGATCATCGTCAACCAGTTCAAGGCGGGATTTTTTCTCGGCGTGAAGGACGGCTACGGCGTGATCTTGGTGAAGAAGGCCGACGGCCGCTGGAGCATTCCCGTGCTGATCTCCGCCGGCGAGGCCAGCCTCGGACTCCAGCTCGGCGCGAAGTCCGTCGAATCCGTCATGGTGATCACCAACGACCAAACGCCAAAGCTGCTGTTTAACCAGCGCTTCAACGTCGGCGTCGACGCCAAGGCGGTCGCCGGTCCGAAGGCCGCCGAACGCGAGCGTGCGAATCATCCGATCATCGACGCGCCGGTGCTCATCTACTCGAAATCCAAGGGCCTGTTTGCCGGCGCAACCGTCAAGTTCGGCTACCTCAGTCGTAACGACGAGGCGAACTTCATCCTCTACAACACGCAATACACGCTGCCCGAGCTCCTCTATAGCGACTGGGTGCAGCCGATTCCCGAAGTGCAGCCGCTGATGAATTACGTGCAGCGGATCGCACCGTAGGCGCCTCCGCGCTCAGCATCATTCGATGGAGCCCGGCTTTCCCGCCGGGCTTTTTTGTCGCAGCTCGCGCAACCACGCGACCAGTTCGGCGAGCACGGCGTCCGCGATCATTCCTTGCGTCTGCGCGCGTTTCGCGCCCGGACACTCCACCCGCCCGTGCCCCTCGTGCCAACCGCCCGCCGTCCGGAACGCCGCCGCCCACCACGCGAACGGCACCGCCACCCCATTCGGCTTCGACGGCTCTGCATAGCCCGTGGTTGCCACCGCCACGTCCGCATCGAAGCGGGCGCATGCGCCCCGCGCCATCTGCCGCGCCACCTCGACGGAAACGCAATTCGTGCGTTCCGCCTCGGCGCGATCGATGCCGAGCAGCCGCACCTTCTGCTCGATTGTGTAGGCGGTCATGCCTCCGCGAAAATAGGCCGAGGCGCCCGACACCGCCGCGACGCGCGCCTGGAGATTTCCCGCCGTCATGCTCTCAGCCACCGCGAGGCTCCAGCGCGGCTCCTGCAGCATCAGCTGCTTCAATTCCTCGGCGCAGGAATTCATTTCAGCTCAAGCCCGACCGGGCAGTGATCGCTCCCCATCACTTCCGGGCTGATCCACGCGCGCTTCAGCGCCGGCTTCAGCTTCTCGCTGGCGACGAAATAATCGACGCGCCACCCGATGTTCCGCGCGCGGCAATTCATCATCTGACTCCACCACGTGTAGTGCCCGGGCCCCTTTTCGAACTCGCGAAACGTGTCGACGAATCCGCTCGCCAGCAGCTTGGAAAAATTCGCCCGCTCCTCGTCGGTGAAACCGGCGTTGCGCCGGTTGGTTTTCGGATTCGTCAGGTCGATCTCCTGGTGCGCGACGTTGAGGTCGCCACAGAACACCACCGGCTTGCCCTTCTTCTCGAGCTTTTTGAGGAAGGCCAGAAACGCCGGATCCCACTCCTCGGTGCGATACTTCAACCGCGTGAGCCCGCGCTGCGAGTTCGGCTGATACACGTTCACGAGAAAGAAGTCGGCGAACTCCGCGGTGATCACGCGCCCCTCGTCGTCGTGGCCGGGCAGGCCGATGCCGAAGTTCACCTTCAGCGGCGCCACGCGCGTGAACAACGCCGTGCCCGAGTAGCCCTTCTTCACCGCCGAATACCAGTGCGGCGTGTAGCCGGCAGTCCACGCGACATGCTGCACGTCGCCCGGGTGCGCCTTCGTCTCCTGCAGACAGATGACGTCGGCATCCACTTTGCCCATGTAGTCCAGAAAGCCCTTCTTCAACACCGCGCGCACCCCATTGACGTTCCAGGAGACGAGTTTCATGCGCGCGCAGCCAAGCCCGCCGCGCGCCGCGGTGCCAACTTTTTTCGTGTCTGCCTGAAGCCGCCGGCCGCCGCCAGCTGCGCTGGTCCGGTTTGGCGGCGGCTGCGAGCCAATGACGCAGCTTCCCGTTGCCACGAGTGCCGCCGCTTGCGACGCTGGCCCGTTTCGTTTTCTCCTTTTTTCCGAACTCCGCTCTAGCCTCTCCGCTCTAGACTTCCTCCCTCATGTCCGCCTTCTCGCCTCTGCCGCTTGGCCAACGCATTCCGCCTTCGGTGCACGGTGTCTCGTGCAGCCTGCCGACGATGCGCGACGTGCGCGGCTACGAGGAGAAGAACCCCGAAACGCTGCGACAGATGACGTCCGGCTATCCGCGGTTCGTGGTGCATCCGTTCCTGCAGCAGCTGGCCACTCATCTCATCAAGGCGAAGAACCTCGATGGCCACACGCTCTGGCTCGCTTCGTCCGCGCGCATGGCCGACCGACTCGCGGCGCATCTCGGCGCCGCGCACGTAATCCGGATCACCGATGGTCCCATCCACGGCGTCGCCCATCCGGAATCCAGCGAGCTGGCCCTGCGGGCGAAATCATTCCTCCAACACACCGGCGGTTTTCTCTCGTCTCGCGCCGCGGAAGATCGGTTGGTCACGCACCGGGTGCTCGCCGCCGCGGCGGCCGAGCCGCTGTTCCCCGGCGACGCGGCGGAGGAGGTGCGCCGCCAGCTGGCACCGGCATTCCCGGGTGTACCGGCGGAGCAGCTGCGCTTCGCCAACACCGGCATGAACGCAATCGACACCGCGTTTCGCGCCGTGTCCGAACTGCAGGCAAGCCGCGGACGGACGATTTGGATTCAGCTCGGCTGGGTCTACCTCGACACGATCGCGCTGCTGAAAAAGTTCACCGCGTCGCCCGCGGACTACATCACCATCCCCGACGTGTTCGACCGTGCCGCAATCGCGCGGATTTTTGCCGAGAAGGCGGAGCGCATCGCCGGCGTGATCGCCGAGGTGCCGACCAATCCGCTCATCCAAACGCCGGATATTGCCGCGCTCGCCAAGCTCGCCCACCAGACCGGCGCGCGGGTGATCCTCGATCCGTCGATTTCCTCGCCCTATTGCGTGGAGGTGCTGCCGCACGCCGACGTCGTCGTGACGAGCCTCACGAAATACGCCGCCAACGAAGGCGATCTCGTGGCGGGCCTGGTCGTGGTGAATCCGGCGGGCGCCGACGCGGACCTGCTCAGCCGCGCCGTCGCGGCGAAGATCGAGCCGCTCTACGCCCGCGATCTCGCCCGCCTGGCCGCGCAGGTCTCGCGCACGCCGGCGGTTCTCGCCCGGATCGAGGCGAGCGTCCCGAAGGTCGTGGAGTTCCTCACGCGCCATCCGGCGGTGAAGGACGTCTTCTGGGCCGAACATCCTGCTTCGCGCGACAACTACCGGCAGGTCGCACGTGCGCCGGGCGCATGCGGCAGCATGATCACGTTCACGCTGCGCGGTTCGGCACCGGCAATGGAGCGATTCTACGATCGCGTGCGACTGCCCAAGGGCCCGAGTTTCGGCATCACGACGACGTTGCTTTGTCCGTTCATGTATCTGGCGCACTACGACCTCGTGACGACCGCCGCCGGCCGCGCCGAACTCGCGCGCTACGGCCTCGACCCTGAGCTGTTGCGGCTCTCCGTCGGCTGCGAGTCCGTCGACGATCTCATCGCCACGCTGGCTGAAGCGCTCGCGTAGCGGTTCCTCCATCTCCGCGATTCTTCGGTTGAGGGCTTCGCTCGCCATCGCGCTTCACGCAATCGTCAGCGTTGCCCGCGCCGCAGGCTTGAGCCAGGTTCGGGCTGGATGTCCTCCTGCACCATCGCGATCAAAGCCATTCCCAACGCACCGCGAAACCAGATCGTCGGCTGGCTCGGCGATGCCTTGAAGGTGAAGGTGCACGCACCGCCGCTCGAAGGCCGCGCCAATGAAGAGCTCTGCGAGTTTCTCGCCGACGAACTCGGCTTGCCGCGTCGCGCCGTCAGCGTGTTGCGCGGCGACACCTCGCGGCAGAAGCTCGTGCAGATCGAAGGCCTCGATCTCGCCCAGCTGAAAGCCAAGTTGTCGTCCCTCGATTGACGCCAGGAACGCGGTCGTCCCGACCGCTCGGTCCGCTGCAGCCTTCCCACTTTCCCGGCTGTCAGTTCCGGCCTCGCAGCGCCCCGCTCGCCGCTGTCCCCGCCGTCAGCAGGTGAAACCGCAGCGCCAGTAGCAACGCCGCGCAGCCGAGCCCAAGCGCCAGGGCCGTCCATATCCCCGTCGGTCCAAAACCTCCGCGCACGCCGAGCAGATACGCGCCGGGCAGCGCGAGGACCCAGTAGGCACAGAACGTAATCAGCGTCGGCAGCTTCACGTCGGTGAGCCCACGCAACGCGCCCGCGCCGACGACCTGCGCGCCGTCGAATACTTGGAAAAAGGCCGCGACGATCAGCAGTTGCGCCGCCACTGAGATGACCGCCGGATCGGTCGTGAAGCCCCGCGCGAGGAGCCCGCCGGCCACGACGAACACCGCCGCAAACGTCGCCATCAGCAGCGTCGAGACTCCCAGCGCGCCGAGCCAGATCGGCCGCAGGATTGTGCGCTCGCCTTCGCCCAGCGAGCGACTCAGCCGCAGGCTCACGGCCATCGAAAGCCCCAGCGGAAACATGAACGTCGAAGCCGCGCAGCTCAGCGCGATTTGATGCGCCGCCAACGCGGTGGCGCCGAGCCAGCCCATCATCAACGCCGCGGCCGCAAACGCGCCCGACTCGAACAGCAAGCTGCCCGCCGTCGGGACGCCGATGCCGAGCAACGCGCGCCAGCGCTGCCGGGTCCAGCGCAGAGGCGGCGCAGTCCGCACCGGCTTGAAGGTCGCCGCGCGCCGGATCCACAGTGCGATCGCGCCCACGGCGAACGTACGCGCCAGCAGCGTCGCCAAGCCCGAGCCGAACAAGCCGAGCGCCGGCAGGCCCCAGTGTCCCCAGATCAGCAGCCAGTTGAGCCAGGCGTTCACGACGACGTCGCCGAGCATGATCACCATCGGTACCCACGGCCGGCCGAGCGATTCCGCGAACTGCCGCTGCACCTGGAAAAACAGTACCGGCACCAGCGACAGTGAAATCAACAGAAAGAACGGCCGCACGATCGCCACCACTTCCGGCGGTTGACCGAACCGATGCAGCTGCGTGGACGCGATGGCGAGGGCCCCGAACGCGCCGCCCCCGACCACGAGGGCCAATGCGCGACCTTGCCGCAGCCACGCCGCGCAGCTCGCGAGCTGCCCCGCGCCCGCATCGCGCGCCGCCAGTACGCCCACGCCCATCAGCAGGCCCAGGCCGGTCACATAAAACACGCCGAAGACGCCATGCGTGAACGCTGCGGCGGCGAGCGGCACCGTGCCGATCCGGCCGATCATCGCGTTATCCGTGATCCCGATCAGCATCTGGCTGAGCTGCCCGAGGATGATCGGGAAGGCCAGCAGCAGCGTCGGCCGGATCTCGCGCAGGATCGGTTGCATGGGAACAGACAGGCTGACGCGCCTCGTCGCGCGGCTCACGTCTGAAAATACGGCCGTGACCTAGATCACCGGCACAGCGCTGTCCGTGTTTCACAGCTAAGTGCACCCGCGTTCGCGATGCGTACTCGCCGGGCCGGGGTAGGGCCGGCGCTCGCCGCCGGCCGTGAGCGCGTTCGTCGCTCGCCCGTCAATCCCGGCCGCCGGTGAACGGCGGCCCTACGGAGAATTACTTTGTCTCCGTCGGGGGAAGCGCCGCCGGCGCGGGCTTGTCCGTCAACATGTCCTCCATCAACACGAACGCCGTGGCTTCCGTGATATCCGGCACGCCGAAATATTGCACGACCTGCCCCGCCGACGAACCCTGACCGAGCACCTCGCTAGCGGCCGCCTGACCGAGAATCGCCGCGTCGCTCAGTCGGATCGCGGTCGCCTGGATGTCCGGCACCTTGTAGGTCGCGTCACCCGACACCCGGGCAACGGTGAGGTCGCGGCTCGAAATCAGAATCTCCACCGCGATGTCCGCGACCTGCTTGAGTGCCGCCCGCTCCTGCGCCGCCTGCTCGCCGCCGAGCCGAAGGTCGGTCTGCTCGCCGAGCAGCGCGGCCGCCGCGCGGGCGTCGGCCAGCCTCGCGCCGGCGTTGCGGAACACGCGGCCGAACAGCCGCTCGACCTCCCGCACGGTCTGCTGATCCGCCAGCGTCGGCTTCGCCGCGTCCGTCGCCGCGTAGGTGTTTTCGGTGGAGCGATCATTGCTCTTGGCTGGCTCGCCGTCCTTGCCGGAGTTGGTGCTCTCGTAGATCTTCTCCGTCCGGCCGGTGAGCTTCAGCCCGGAGTCGGTGTCGGCCAGCGCGCGGTTGACGTAGATGACGATCCGCGGCGAAGCGGCCTGGCCGTACGCCGCGCGAAAACGCTCCGAGACCTGCCGCGCAGCTTCGGGCGCAATCAGCGTCGCCTGGCGCGAGCCGTAGAGTCGCTGGTTCTCGCCCTGCGGCGGCGTGAGCAACGAAAGATGGTTGGTCGGGGGCTGCGCCTGCGTCACCGGCACCGGCGGTTCAGGCGTGGGCTGAGGTTGCGAAAACAGCTGCGAAGCGAGCAGCGAGGTCAGCGGCAGCAAGAGCAGGACGCGAGTTTTCATGGTGTCAGTTTAGCTGAGAGCTGAGAGTCTAGAGCTGAGAGCAGGGGTTTTACGTGCCGCGGGTGTTTCCGACTCTAGGCCCTAGATCGTCGACTGCGCGCTTCACCGGGCCTGGCGGACGCGGATGGTGTAGCGTTTCGCCAGAGCGTTCATCGCGGTGAACCGCACCGTCTCGGTCGCGTTCTCCGCGAGGATCAGATTCTGGAAAGGCGTCTCGTCGCCGGTGGTGAAGCCCTGCGCATCCTTGAACACGCAGTTGATCTGGACCTGGATCCGGCGGTTCTCGCGGTTCTTCACGTTCGCCACCACCTCGAGCCGGCCGTCGGGCAGCGTGTTTTCCTGCAGGCCCGTGCAGGTGACGGAATATTGCGTCGGCTTGTCGAGCAGGACGAACTTCTCGGTGTTCTCCACGGTGTACTTCGTGGTATCCTGCGGCGTGAAAGGCCCGGGCTCCGTGGCGCATCCGGCGAGTAGCAGAAGTGTGGCGACGGCGGCGACGCGGACGGACGAGCGGTGCGAGGTGTTCATAGTCAGAAACGGTGTAGTAGCGGTGAGACTGCGGGTCAGCGCTTAAGTTCACTCAGAAAAATCACGGTATCTCGCGACGGGTCACTGACATTAATGCTGACCTGCCGGGTGGAGGCTGGAAGTTCCTTACCGCCGGCATCGAAGAACTGCACCGATCCTTCGTAGGCACCCGCCGGCAGCCGCAGCGCCGCAAAGCTCAAACGCTGCGGGAGGTTGTCCCACATGCGCACGTCGGCGTTGGGCGTCGTGGCCGCAGCGGCGATCTTGCCGATCAGCCCGATCGCGCCCAAGGCGATCGCGGCGTTCTCGGCGTCGCGGCTCTTCGTGCCGTCGTAGCGGCGGATGTTGTCCGCGGCGATGACCGAGCCGATCAACGCCACGTCGCCGACGGTGTTCGTGGTGGACTTGAACACCGCCTTGTTGCCCAGGATGTGGTCCATGACCCGGCCACCGCGGGTCGTCGCCTGGTAATTGAGGTCGTCGTAAGGCGGCAGCGGCACGGTGCGACCATCGATCGTCAGCGTCGCCGAGTGCGCCGCGGATTCGTGGACCATGAAGCGCAACTGCTCACCGTATTCGCCGCCTTGGTATTTGCGCGGGCCCTGGCCATACTCGGCGAAGATCAGCACGTTGGCCTGACGGTCGTACTCCGGGAGTGTCCGCCCTTTGGCGTTGGCCTGCGCACGCTTGAACGCATCGCTGCCATCGCCCGATAGCTTCGCGGAAACGAGTCCCTCCAGATAGTCCAGCAGCACATAATCGCTGCGATAGCCCTCGCCGGCATCGCTGTCGATGAACTGGCCGGTGCGGAAGCACGCGCGGGCGTTGTCCGGCTGGCCCTCGTTCCAGTAAAGGATGCCGCGGTAGTAATACGCCATCACGCGTTCATACGGCTCGCCGATGAACGTCTTCGCGCTTTCGGCCGAAAACAGGCTGCGGGCACGCCTCGCGTCCGCCGAGTTCGCAATGATGCCACCAATGTTGAGGATCGCGTCGTCGAGCTTCGCGCGCGCCTCCTCGAAATTGCCGAGACGCAACGCCGAGGCCGCGATGCGGTAATCCCACATCACGCGGTCCTGCGGCTTCGCGGTCGCGAGCCGGGCGTTGCCGTCGACGATCGGATCGCCCGTCGGCACGAACGCCGCTCGCTGCGGTGCCGTGGCGCAACCGCCGGCGAATAGCACGCTCGCGGAGAGCACCAAGGCCAGCCGCCGAGAGCCACTCGCCGAACTAGAAAAGTTGCTCGGCCGCGGACCCGTCCGGCCCATCTCGAGCTCCCGCGGCCCCGTCATGATCGTGGCGCGCCCAGGCGCGCGATTGGCTTGCACGATTACCGATAGGCCGCGTCTTCGAGGCCCTGCTTCTTGATCTCGGCGGAATCCTCCCAGACGATCTCACTCGTCCGCGCGTCGATCAGCTGGAAACTGTAGAGCACGTAGTCGCTCGTGCCGGCGCTCGTCCGCGTCGCCATCCCGGACAGCTTGCCGGTCAGAAAATAGTCCGCGCCGCGAAATTCGGTGACGCTCGGATCTGCGCTCGCGGTCACCTGGCCGCTCTGCTTCAACTCGCGCTCGCGCTCGAGCGTCGCCATCCGATCCCGCGCGAGGAAACGCACGCGCCCCTGCGCGTTCTTGTTCAGCTCGATCCGGATTCGGTCGTTGAAGATGTCCTTGTTCAGCGGGAAACGCGTGTCGTTCACCACCGGATCAAGGACGATCCGCGGCGCTGTTTGCGCGCGCGAGATCTCCGGAATCGCCAGGATGCTGCGGGCCATCTTGTCGGTCACCGCCACGAGATCCTGGGACTCGACGCCGGTCCCGGCGACGAAGCCGCGCTCGTCGGCGCGCATCTCGGTCACGGGCACGCCGGTGGGATTCTTCACGCCCTGCGAGGCGCAGCCGCCCAGGAGCGCGGAGGTCAACGCGATGGCGAGCGTCGTGAAGCGGGAGGGGAGTAGCGTAGTCATGGTTTGTCAGGAAAAAGTCGGGGAAAAATCGGGAAAAAGCCTGGGAAGAGGGAGCGGGGCAGACACGCGTCGGACGCGCGCGGTGCCGTGAAATTCAGCGGCGGCCGAACAGCTCGTTGGCCGACGACATCGACGATGGCTTCGCGGGTGCGGTTACCGGAATCGTTTCAACCGAGCTCCCGGCCGGCTGAACTGCCGCCGGCTCGCCGGTCGGCACGGTCTGCGCGGGCACACTCACCGTCTCCATCGCCGCCGCGGCTTCGCGCCGCCGTGCGTTGTGCTCGGCGATCGAGCCCAGCACGTAGCCGAGTCCTGCACCGTAGGCGGCGCCGCGCCAGCCGTTGTGCCGCAGATCGCCGCTGTTGTGGCCGATGATCGCACCGGCAAGCGCGCCGAGCACGAGTCCGCTGCCGCGGTAATCCGGCCGCGCCGCATAGCCCGTGTCGTAGTCCGCGTCGTTGTAATACGTGCCGCCATAGCTCCGATACACTGGCTGACCGTAGTAGCCGGGCGCCTCGCGATACACATACGTGCGCGGATAATCCGGCACCGGCACCTGCGTGCCGGCGTAGCGCGCGTTGGCCTCGCCGGCCAGATGTCCGAGCAGCAGTCCCGCGCCGGCGCCATAGGCTGCGCCGCGCCAGGCGTTGTGCCGCAGATCACCGCTGTTGTGACCGATCACCGCGCCGGCGATGCCGCCGAGCACGGCACCGTTCACCGCTTCCGGTCGCAGCGTCTGCGCACGAATCGGCGCGAGCGTAAGCAGCGCGAGCATCAGGGCGGTCAAGGTCTTCATGGCGGAAAAAACAGTTTGGGAGACATGACGCTCTGGGCAAGGTTTCACCTTTCGGAGCCGCGGAGTGCGTCGGAACCTGCTGATTTGGAGCGCCCCGGACACATTGCGCTCGCTCTGCGGCGATGGCCTCCCCCGGCCAGCGCAGGTAGATGCAAACTTGCGACCGCTGCTCCGCCCACCCAGCGTGCCCCTACCCCATGAGCGCCGAATTCATCCTCGCGCTGGACCAGGGCACCACGTCGACGCGCGCGATCGTGTTCGATCACGCCGGCCGCGCGCGCGCCACCGCCCAGCAGGAATTCCCGCAACATTTCCCGCGCGCCGGATGGGTCGAGCACGACCCGCGCGATCTGTGGGAAACCACGCGCCGCGTCGCGCTCGCCGCGGTCGCCGAGGCCAACCTCACCGCCGCCGATCTCGCCGCCGTCGGGCTCACCAATCAGCGCGAAACCACGCTGCTGTGGGACCGCCGCACGGGTGAACCTGTCGCGCCCGCGATCGTGTGGCAGGATCGGCGCACCGCCGATTTCTGCGCGCGGCTCGCGGCCCGCGGGCTCGGCCCGTTGTTTCGCAAACGCACCGGGCTGGTCCTCGATCCGTATTTCTCCGGCACGAAACTTCGCTGGCTGCTCGACCACGTGCCCGGCGCGCGGCGCCGGGCCAACCGCGGCGAGCTCGCGTTCGGCACCGTGGATACCTGGTTGCTCTGGCAACTGACCGGCGGCCGCGTGCACGCGACCGAGGTCTCGAACGCCTCGCGCACGCTGCTGCTGAATCTCCGCACCGGCGCTTGGGACGACGAGCTGCTCGGGTTGCTGCGGATTCCGCGCGAAGTGCTGCCGGAAGTCCGCGCGACCAGCGAGGTGTTGGGCGAAATCAGCGCGCTGCCGGCACTGCGCGGCGTGCCCGTCGCCGGCATGGCCGGCGATCAGCAGGCGGCACTCTTCGGCCAGGCCTGTTTCCGCCCCGGCATGGCCAAGAACACTTATGGCACGGGCTGCTTCCTGCTCCAGCACACCGGCACTCAGCCCATCGCCTCGCGTCATCAACTGCTCACCACGATCGCCTGGAAGCTCGGTCCGCAAGCGCCGCTCGAATATGCGCTCGAAGGCAGCGTGTTCATCGGCGGCGCCGTGGTACAGTGGCTGCGCGACGGACTCGGGCTGATCGCCCGCTCGAGCGACATCGAATCGCTCGCCGCCCGCGCCGTGGACAACGGCGGCGTGTATGTGGTCCCCGCCTTCGCCGGACTCGGCGCGCCGCATTGGGATCCCGCCGCGCGCGGCGCGATCCTGGGGCTGACCCGCGGCACGACCGCCGCCCACCTCGCCCGCGCCGCGATCGAGAGCATTGCGTATCAAAGCGCCGATCTGCTCGGCGCCATGCAGGCGGACTCCGGCCGCAAGCTGCGGGAGCTCCGCGTCGACGGCGGTGCAACCGTCAACGATGCTTTGCTGCAATTTCAAAGCGATCTGCTGCGCGTGCCGGTGATCCGCCCGCAGGTCACCGAGACCACCGCCCTCGGCGCCGCCTACCTCGCGGGACTGGCCGTCGGCTTTTGGCGCGATCGCAGCCAACTCGCGCAGCGTTGGGCGCGACAGCGCACGTTCACGCCACAGGCGCCGCGCGGGGCCATGGCACGACTGCAAGTGGACTGGCGCCGCGCCGTGGAGCGCGCCAAGGCTTGGGCGTAGCGTTCTGCTCCTGTCATGGGCACCCTGCCGGTCGACGGCCCTCCGCAGCGTGATCTTCGCTACCACCGAGACCGAACCGAAGGGGGACGGCGAGGCCGGGCGATGGCCATAGGTGCTTTCGGCGCGGACCGCGCGCCCTACCCGACTGCCTTAACTTTCTTCCGTAATCCTCTATAATTTCACGGTCCGGGCGCCTGTGCGACGCAGGTTGCGCCCAGCCGCCAAGACAAAATCCCCTGGCCCGATCGCACTCTCACTCGCGGATTGTGTCGAAAAGGAAACCCTTTACCCTCCTGCCCTCGTCATGACCACCCCGCTCCGATTTGCCGCGCTTTCGTGCAGTCTCGCTTTGGCTTTGTCTCTGCCCGCCGCCGGGGAAACCGCGTCCGGCGCCTCTGCCCCGGTGGTGATCGAACGCGCGCCTGAGCCGGCGAACCCCGATCTCGAGCGCCAGGTAGCCGAACTGCGCGCCGAAAACCAGCGGCTGCAGTCCGAACTCGCCGCCGCCACCCGCGCGAAAGCGCAGGGCGAATCGTCCCTCCAGGAAACCGCGCAGGAACTGGCCGCGCTCCGCGCGAAGCTCGCTCGCAGCTCGACCGAACTGCAGCAGAGCCAGGCCCGGCTGAACGAAGCTTCCGCGCACCAAGCCGCGCAGGAATCCGAAAAGAAGCGCGCCGACGACGCCGGGGCGCAGGCAACGGCGCTGCAGGCGCAACTGGAACAGCTCCGCAAAGAAAAAGCCGAGGTCGACGCCCGGCTTGCGGCGGCGGAAGCCGAGAAGGCGCAGCTGCAAAAAGCGGTCGAAGAACGCAACCAGCTCGCCGCGGAAATCGAAAAACTTCGCCAGCAACCCGCTGCGGCCTCGCCTGAACTCACCGCCAAGCTCGCCGAAACCGAAACGAAGCTCGAGGCCGCGCTCCGCAGTTTCACGCAGCTGCAGACCGAGAACGACCAGTTGAAATCCGCCGGGCTCAGCCAGTCCGCCGTTGCCGCCGAAGTCGAGGAACTGCGCCGCAAGAACGCCGAATTGGAAACGCGGCTCGCCTCCGCTCCGCCCCCGCCGCCGGATCTTGCGCAGCAGCTCGCGGAAACCGAGGACAAGCTGAACACCGTCCTGCGCAGCTATTCCCTCCTGGAACGCGATTCCGATCTCGCGAAGGCCGAGGCCGCCCGCGGCGCCGAAGAAGCCCGCACCGCCGCCGCGAAGGCCGCCGCCGAATCCGCCGCGCAAATTTCCGCGCTGTTCGACGAACTCCGCCAGACGCAGGCGCAATCCGCCGCGCTCGCCGCCGAGAACGCGCAGCTCAAAACCCGGATCGCGGTGCTCGGCCCGCCCCCGGGTTCGACCCTCGCCTCTCCGGCCCGCCCCGGCGCCACGCCACCGCCGGCCACCACGCCTGCCCCGGCCCCTGCAGCGGCCCAGCCGCGCACGCACGTCGTCGTCGCCGGCGACAACCTCGCCAAACTTTCCCGCACCTACTACGGCACCGCCAATCGCTGGGACGAGATCCTCAACGCCAACCGCGACGTGATCCAGAACGAGAACGTGCTCCCAATCGGCGCCACGCTGCGGATTCCGTAATTCCGCCACGGCCGTGGGATTCTACGCGCTTGCCTGCATCTCACTGTAGGAGCGGCTTTACGCCGCGACCCCGCGCACGAGCGCTTCCATCGCGGCGTAAAGCCGGTCCTACAGCCTGGGCAAACCAGGTATAGCAACCGACCGCCTCGCAGAGGCGGCGCATTGCGGCGCGCGCCATCACAAGACTGTGAAGTCGGCCTGAACCCTCCGGCGGGGGATTGCCACTCGGCCCGATTTCCACTTCAACGGGGCCGATGCGTTCCCGTAGCTCCTGCCGGCTTCTGCTCGTCGTGTCGATTTTGGCGGTCACAGCCGGCTGCCATTACGTGCACTTTGGCCGGCCCGAGCGGTTTCGCACCGACTCGCAGCTCGCCACCGAGAATTCCGATCTGCGGGTGGAGAAGAAGCTGTTGCAGCAGGAGCTCGCCATTGCCCGCAAGGAAGGCGAGACGCTTCGCGCCGCGCTGGATCGCCCGCAGGAGGCCGCACCCGAGCTGGTCGCGCGGCTCAACGAAACCACGCGCGAGCTGGCCGAACTGCGCGCGAGCTACGCGCGCCTGCAATCCGAACGCGAACGCCTGCAGAAAAACGGTTCGGCCGCCGCGACCGGCGCTGCCAACACCGCCGCTTTGGAGCAGATCGCCGAGCTGAAAACGAAACTCGGCGAAACCGAGGATCAGCTGGCGAACGCGTTGCGCACGTACACGGCGCTGCAGGAGGAAAACAACCGGCTCCGCACTTCGATCGACCAGGCGCGCACCGAGAACGCCACGCTCACCGCGCGTGTCGAAACCATCACCGCCGAGAACAACGAGGCCCAGTCCGCGCTCGCTCAACTCAACACCGAGTTGCTCGCGCAAAAGGAGGCGCGCGCCCAGGCGGAACAGCGATCCGAAGCGCTGCGCGCGCAGCTGCTGGCGATGGCCAACGCCGCACCCACGCCGGCGCCCGCCGCCGCCACCTCGCTCGCCGCCGCCCGCGAGTCCACCGCCACCGGCGCGCGCGAGATCGAGGGCGTGCTCCGCACGCCCGTGCTCGCCGCCGACAGTTCGGCCGGCGCCATGCTCTCCGTCGACACCGCAAAGCTCCGCAACCAGCCGCCGACCGCCGCACCCGCCGCTCCGGCGCCGGCCGCCAAGCCGGTGCGTGTGTATGTCGTCGAAGAGGGCGACACGCTCGAAAAGATTGCGCAGAAAATTTACGGCCGGCCTGATCGCTGGAGTTTGCTCTATGCCGCCAATAACGCGCTGCTGAGCGGTGGCCGCCCGCTCAAACCGGGACTGGAGCTCGAAATTCCCGCGGAGGAATAAGCAGCCAGCTCGTAGCGACCGGCGCAGCGGCGCGTGTTTAACGGCGTCGGATCCGCTTCAGGAACTGCACGGTTCGAAAGGTCTCGCGAAATCCGAGCCCGCGATGGGCGTCGATCGCCGCTCGGTTGCCGAGCTCCGTGTCGCTGGCCAGTTCTGTCATCCCCCGCTCGGCCGCCCAGCGCTCGGCGGCGCACACCAGTTTGCGGCCCCACCCGCGCTGCCGCAGATCGGGATCCACATACCAGCCTTCGAGAAACCCGACCCACTCACCCGCTGCGCCATCCACGCCGGCGCGCAGCGCAAGTTCGACGAACCCGCCCAGCATCCCCGTCCCGCGGTCGAGCACAAGCACGCCAAACATCCGTGGATCGCGCAGCAGCTCGCGCATTTCCACGCGCGTGCGCCGCGGCGGGCAGTCCGGCCAGAGCGTCTGACGCATACGCGCCCACTCGGCCAGATCGGCCGGCGCGAGCGGCCGGATTCGCATTCGGGCCGTCCTGCCCCTCGCTGGTCTCGCCGATTTCGTCATGCGATGTGCTCCCCTTCCGGGCCAGCTCACCACGCGATGATCAACGCCATCGTCACGATCGACGTGAGCACGCTGAGCACGATCGACCCCGACGCGATCGCTTCATCGCCTTTCAACTCCAGGGCCACGGCGTAGGAGATGATCGCCGTCGGCGTGGCCAGGAGAATCATCACCATCTTTAACTCCACCGCCTCGAGCCCCAGCGCGCGGCCGAGCAGGAAACCGATCACCGGCGACACCACTGTCTTGCCGAGCGCCGCCGCCCAGGCCGCCCGGCCGCCGGCGTGTCGCTCCACCGCCACGAGCGAGCCGCCTACGCCCAGCAGTCCCAACGGCAGCGCCATGTCGCCAAGGGCCGTGAACGTCTGGTCGATCGCCGACGGCAGCCGCCAGCCCGCCGCCGCGAAGCCGATGCCCGCAATCGTCGCCAGCAGCGGCGGCGTGGTCAGCAGCTGCCGCAGGAACGGCCGCACCATCGCCCAGCCCAGCCGATGCTGGCTAAGCAGCAGCACGACGATTCCGAGGAAATTGTAGGCGACCATCATCGGGCCCACGACCACGACGGCCGCCGCCCGCGCCGAGAGCCCGCCCACGAGCTGCGTATCCGGCATCGCATACATCACCGGCAAGCCCACGAAAGCGAGATTCCCGCGGAACGCCCCTTGCACGAATGTGCCCATCGCCTGCCCCGGCACGCGCAGCAGCCACGCCCCAAGATACGCAACCGCGATGACCAGCAGCGTCGCACCCGCCATCGTCCCGAGCATCAGCTTCGCGCCGTCGGCGTGATGAAAGGTCCGCGTCAGTTCCGTAAACAGGAGCGCCGGCAGGCCGAGGTAGTAGGTCAGCCGGTTTGCCTCGCGCAGAAATCCCGGGGTGGCGAATCCGCTGCGTTGCAGCAGCACGCCGATCCCGATCAGCAGAAAGACTGGCGCGAGCGTGTTGATGACCAGCACGGCGCCACGATCACTGGCTCCAGCGCGCAGGTCCACGCGATTCGCCGCGGCGCCGCGGTTCCGCGGAAGCTTGCCAGCGCCACAACCGATTCGGCAGGCTGTGCGTCATACCACCGGCCCTGCCTCCCCGCCCCCCACGGTAGGCGCGACCGCCGGCGCTCCGCGCCGCTGCCACTCCCCTGTCCTCGCTTCAGTGAAACAAACTCTCGCCGCACTTTGGCCGCAGTTGCGCCGCAGCGTTTTTCCGCTCCTGCCCGAGCCGCACCGGCCGGGGCTGGCCCGCCACCTCGCCTACGCCAACTGGCTCCACGCCCTGCTGCTCGCACCTGCGGTCACGGCAACCAACGTTTTCGTCGGGCTGCTGCCCGAGCTCCAATATTATCGCTCGGGCTACTGGCCCGTAGACCCGCTGCACCTCAGCCTGACGGCGCTGCACGGAGTCATGATCGCATTGGGACTCGTCGCCTTCCTCCTGCTTCTGCACTTCCGTCCCCGTGAGCCACGCGTGGCCGACCCGTTGCCGCACCGGATCGCCCTCGGCTATGCCGCGCTGATGCTCGTCGCCGTCACGCTCTTCAGCATCGTCGAGCAACAGATCACCAGCTCCATCTCCGCCTATCTGCTTGGAATCGCTGCGTTCTCGACGCTGTTCTACACGACGCCGCGTTTCAGCTTCTGGGCCTGCGGGCTCAGCCTGGTCGGGCTCGTCGCCGGCTCGCTTTGGGTGCACGGCGCCGACCCGACGATGTGGCATCACACCTTTGTCGCGCTGCACGCCACGGTGATCTTCTGGATCGGCTCGCGCGTGGTGTATTCGTTGAAAGCGGCGAACTATCTCCAACTCGTCACCATCGAAGCGCAGGCCGGCCAACTCGCCGCCTCGAACCGCGAGCTGGCACGCGCCAACCTGTTCAAGACCGACCTGCTCGCACGCGCGGCCCATGACCTGCGCGACCCCCTCAACTCCATTTCGCTCCGCGCCCAAACGCTGCGCTCCGAACTGCCAGCCGCCTCCGGCCTGCAGCCGCTGGTCAACGGCATCGACGATTCCGCCCGGCAGCTCGCCGAGTTTGTCGGCAACCTGCTCACCGACGTGGCGGTCGAGACGCGCCAGCTCGAGCTCGAACGCGCGCCGACGGATCTGCCGCGCTTCGTCGCCGAGACGGTCGGCCACCTGCGCCCGCTCGCCGACGCCAAGTCGATCGCCTTGCACTGCAGCGCCGACGCCTCTGCGCTCGAAGCGCCGCCCGCTTCCCTCGACCACGCGCACTTCCAACGCGTCATCGAAAACCTCGTCACCAACGCCATCAAATTTTCGCCGCCGCAGCGCAATGTGTGGACGGAGCTTTCCCATCAGCCGGACGAGGGCTACCGGCTCGTCGTGCGCGATGAAGGTCCGGGGCTCACCTGCGACGACTACCCGCGGTTATTTCAGAAATACCAGCGGCTTTCGGCGCGGCCGACCTGCGGCGAAACCTCCACGGGCTTGGGGCTGTTCATCGTCCACCAACTCGTCACGCTCCACGGCGGCCGGGTGCGAGCCGAAAGCGATGGCCCCGGCCGCGGTAGCCGTTTCGTGGTGACGCTACCGCCCACCGTCGCCACGCCCGAGCTGCAACCCCGATGAACCTCCTGCGCCTTTCACTCCGCTGGACCGCCATCCTGGCGTGTTTCGTCACGGCGCCAGCGATCGCCGCGGACGAACCTGCCGAGGCGCCGTTGCCCGACGGACTCTACGCCGAAATCGCCACCCCCCGCGGCACCCTCGTCGCCGAGCTGTTTTTCACGCGCGCGCCGCTGACCGTGGCGAACTTCGTCGGGCTCGCCGAGGGCCAGCTCGGGCCAATGCCCCGCCGGCCCTTTTACGATGGGCTGACGTTTCACCGCGTCGTGCCGGGATTCGTCGTGCAGGGCGGCGATCCACTTGGCACCGGCGAGGGCGGACCAGGCTATGAGTTTCCCGACGAGTTCGTGCCCGGCCTGCGCCACGACACCGCCGGCGTCCTCTCGATGGCCAACGGCGGCCCGGACACCAACGGCTCGCAGTTCTTCCTCACGCTCGCGCCGGTGAATCGGCTGAATTACCTGCACAGCGTATTCGGCCGGGTCGTGCGTGGGCTCGAGGTGCTGCCGCAGATCCAACAAGGCGACGTTATCACCAAGGTGACCATTCACCGCGTGGGCAGCGCCGCGCAGGCGTTTCGCGTGGATACCGCCGAGTTCACGCGACTCGCCGGCCAAGCCCCGCGGGCGCGGCTGCCGCATTTCGACGATCCGGAGAATCTCCTCCCCCGCGATCCACCGCGCGCGAAGGCGTTCGACGCCAAGCTCGCCAACTTCGCCCGCGCCACCGGCGTGCGGCTTTACGCGCGTCTGCTGCCGAAGTTCACCCCGGAAACTCCCGGGCAGCGGGCGGGCAGTTTCGTCGGCGTGCTCGCGCAGCAGTGGCAGCTCGGCGCCGATGCGGTGCTTGTCGTCTATTTCGCCGACACGCAGCAATGGGGATTGTGGATCGGCGATGCACGCCTGCCGAAATTCATGGGCCGGGCCGGCACCGTCGCCGAGTTCACGCGCGAGGGCGCGCTGCATCAGGCCAAGCAGGAACTGCTCACGGTCGCGCTGGCCGATGCTGCGCGCACGATCGAAATCGCCGAGAAAGCGGCCGGCCCCGAGCGGCCGCTCCTCCCCGGCCAGCGGATCAAGCTGCAGTTCGATGCCGTGCTCGACGCGCTGATCTTCCGCTTCGAGGCGTAACGCCGCGCCCCGTGCGTGATCGCCGCGTTTGCAAATTTGCCGTTCCTCCGCGAATTCCCCGTCCTCCCTCCATGCGCAGCTTCCTCTACCTGGCCCTGCTCGGTGTCGTGCTCGTGACGATCGCGATCGTCGTTCGCTCCGGCCTGCTCCTCCGCAAAGAGCCGGGCCAGCCCATCAATCGCGCGATGCGCCAGGCGCTCGACCAGCAGGGCACGCCGGAGCTTCCGCCGGCGGACGCCGACGTGATCCGCCAGCGTTATCCGACCGCCACGCGTACGCCGTCCGGACTGATGTTCCTCGTGCGTGCGCCGGGCACGGGCACAACGCCGCAGGTCGGCGACCAGGTCATCGCCCACTACGACGGCCGGCTGCTCGATGGCACGCCGTTCGACAGCTCGTATCGCGATAACACTCCGCTCACGTTTCGCGTCGGCACCGGCGCGGTGATCAAAGGCTGGGACGAAGCCTTCCTCACCATGCGCAAGGGCGAGAAGCGCACGCTCATCGTGCCGCACTGGCTCGCCTACGGCGTGAATGGACGTCCCCCACGCATCCCGCCGCGCGCCACGCTGGTGTTCGAGGTCGAGCTGATCGATTTTCGATAGATTGCCGCGCTGCCGAAATCTGACCCTGGGTTCGGTGATTAGGTTCTGGCGCAGCAAAAACCTCTCACAACCCCACGATCGAGCCGTTGCGCTTGATCCACAGCTCAGCCTCGCGCCAGGCGGGGCATACCTCCTCGACCTGCGCCCAGAACCGGGCCGAGTGATTCATTTCCCGCAGGTGCATCAGCTCGTGATAAATGATGTAGTCGCGCACGAACTCCGGCGTCTGCACGAGCCGCCAGTTCAGCGAGATCGTGCCGTTCGCCGAGCACGAACCCCAGCGTGAGCGCTGATTACGGACGACGACCTGCCGCACCTCCACGCCCGTCAACGCCGCCAACTCCCAGGTGCGCGCCGGCAGTTCGATTTTCGCTTTCCGGGCGAAATGTGCCTCGAGCGTCGGTCGCAAATCACCCCCGAGCTGCGGCACGCGAAACACGTCCGCCGCCACGCACACCTGCGGTCGCGGGGTCACAGTGCAGTTCCAGGGATCGTGCTGTTGCGCCACGCGGATCTCCGTCATCTCGCCGCGCCAGAGCACGTGCGTGCCGATCGTCCAGATCTCGGCTCCGCGCGGCCGGTGCCGCTGGCGCGCCCGCGCCCGCTCCAACCAATCCTGATGCTGCTCCACAAACCGGCGCGCTTCCCGCTCCGACCCGCGCGCCGGAATCGTCGCCACCGCCGTCCCATCGCGCTGCAGCGTCAAACGATAGCTCCGCGCCCGATCACTGCGCCGGAAAACGATTTCCTCGCGCCGCGCGTGCGTCGTCGCGGCACCACCCGCCGACGGCGCAACGCTCGGCGGCGATTTGTGCACGCCGGCCTCGGGCGCAAAAAATCCGAACAGATCCTGCTGGTGCTCTCCGCTCATGCGCGTCGCGTCCCAGCCTTCCGACCCGGGCCTTCGCGTCAATCTCCGAGCACCACGCCCCCTCCGCCTGCTCCAACCACGGACCGCGCCGCAAAGAGTAACCTATTGGGTTACTTCCTCCTCTGAGCGGCACGAAAGAGAGTAACCCATTAGGTTACTCTGGTCGCGAAGGCGCGGCTTTTGCTTTGAGCCTGGCTTCGCTCAGTGATGCCCGCGGCGCAGTTTCCAGGCGTGCCACACGCTGGGCATTTCGCCGACGTGCCACGGCACGAGGAACGCGATCGCCACCTCCTCCACCGCCACGAGCATCTGGAACACCGCCACCGTGCGCGCCGGCACGGGCGTCCATCCCGCCAGCAGCGGCACGAGCGCCACGACGCAGGCCGCGACGGTCGTCTTGGACATCCAGGTGTGGTAGCAGGGCACGCGTCGCAGATGCAGGAAACTGATGGCCATGGCGCCGAAAAAGGCGCCCATCACGCCCGCGAACCATGGCCACTCGCGGTGGACCACCTCCGGCCACAGCAGCCAGATCCCCGCCAGCCCGGTGAAGAGCGTCAGGTAATCAGCGATGCTATCGAGTTTGCGCCCGAACTCTGAATACGCCTGCAGTTTTCGCGCGAGGAAGCCGTCGAGCGCATCGGTCGCCAGCGCCGCCCCGAGCAGCGCACCGAACCAGCCGCGGTCGCCCGCCGACGCCACGCCCAGGAGCGCCGGCGCGAGTGCGATGCGCGTGCCGGTGACGACGTTCGGCCACTGCGAGCGAGTCATGTCCGCCAGTGTGCCAGCCCGGCGCGCGTGCACAAGCCGCGGGCGCGGTATTCCGGCCCGCTACGTCGTTGCACCCGTGGCGGGGGCGGGCGGTGCCGTCCTCCGCGCCGCGGCGAGTTTCCAGCCGCCGAGCGCCGCCTGCAGCACCGCCGCCGCCTGGAAGGGCCACGCCGCCTGCCCCGTCAACAAAGGCACGAGCGACAACGGCACCGCCCAGCCGCACACCCGGCTCATCCACCCGGACCGGCTTTGTTCGACCGCCGGCTCGATCAACCGCTGCAGCCCGCACATCAGATAGCCGGCGACGGCGATCAGCCCCCAATGCCATTCGCGCTCCACGATCTCCAGCCAGAGAAAACTCACGCCCAGCGCGCCCACGATCAGCGTGAGCCCGTCGCCCCAGCGGTCCAGCCGCTGGCCGACCGCCGAGGACACGTGCCAGCGCCGCGCGAGCCAGCCGTCGAGCGTGTCGCTCACCAGCGAAACGGCCAGCAGCGCCACGAAGCCGGGCTTGGAATTTGAATACGCCGCGCCAAGGATCGCCGGCGCCAGCGCAATCCGGAGGCTGCTCAACAGGTTGGGCAGATAAGGAATTGGCTCCAGTCGCATGGCCCTCCGCCTTTTCACACCCGCACCAGCTCCCACTGCAGCCGCTTCCCAGGGTTCACCGTCAGCCAGGCGAAGCTCGCCGGCGCGCCGCGATTGGGCCGGGTGATGCAGCCGGGGTTCAGCCACCGTGCGCCGCCGACCACCTCGTCGCGCGGCACATGCGTGTGCCCGTGCAAAATCACGTCGGGCCTGCGCGCCGCCGTTTTCGGCAGCGCCGGCGGCACATGGATGAGGAGGAACCGCGTGCCGGCCCGTTCCAATTCCAAGGTCAGCGGCCAGCCGGCATAGGCATCGCAATTCCCGAGCACCACGCGCAACGGCGGGCCGAGTTGCTCGAATTCCACCAGCGTCGACGGATCGCATACATCGCCCAGATGCCAGATCTCGTCCGCCTCCTTCAGCCGCGACGGCAGCGTGGGCGGATAACGGTCGTGGGTGTCTGAGATCACCGCGATGCGCATGGTCTCGCCTGGTTGGTCGGCCTCCCGATCACGCACGTCATCGCGCTCAAGGTGGCCACGATGCCTGTTAGCTCAAGCTCGCAAATGTCGTCGCTTACCCGCCGCCCGCTCGGCCGGCGCCGGGATCACATCATCGACGATCGCGCGTCGATCAGCAGCTTCAGCCCGAGCAGCGCCATCACCCCGCCGGCCGAGCGATCGATCAGCGCCTTGCTTCGCAGGTAAACGGCGCGCGACGCCTCCGCCGAGAGCGTGACCGCCACGAACGCATACCAGCCCGTCTCCATGGCGAAAATGACCCCCAGCAGCACCACCGCCGCCCACGCCGGCGGGTGCGCCGGCAACAGCGCCGCAAAAACACTGCCATACACCACCGCCGCCTTCGGATTGCTCAGCTGCGTCAGCAATCCTTGTCGGAATGAACCGCCGACCGCCCGCGGCGCCGGTTGGCCACGCTCGTTCACCGCCAGCGGTTCCCGCGCCCCGCGCCAGGCACCCCATCCGAGATAGATGAGGTAGAGCGCGCCGAGCACCTTCAACCCGGTGAACAGCCCCGGCATCGCCGCGATCGCCGCTTGCAGTCCCAGCAGCGCAAGCCCCGCAAAGATCACCCCGCCCACTCCCATGCCGAACGCCGCGGCAATACCGTCGGGCCGCGACTTGGCGACTGCCGTGCGCGCCACGAACACGAAACTCGGGCCGGGGCTGATCGTGCCGAGCGCGAGCGCGCCCAACACCGTCGTGATGGAAACAAGCAACTCCATGGAAAACACCGGCCTGCCGTCTCGGCCAACCGCGGCCCGCGACTGCAGGGACCGCCGCCGGGCTTGTCAAACGCAGCGCGACGGCCTCCTCGCGCGACAGCCCGCCAGAACGCGAGGAAACGGCTCCGGCCGGAAGGGTATCGCTACGCTCTAAATCCCACCCTTGACACCCCTTGGGCCGTCGGGCACCTCTGACCCTCTTTTTCCTAAAAAGTCATGAAGCCCACATTCCGCCCGCACCGCAAAAAGCGCGCCCGTAAAATCGGTTATCGCGCGCGCATGGCCACCGCCAGCGGCCGTAAGGTCATCAAGTCCCGTCGTCTCAAAGGTCGGAAGCGCCTGACGGTCGTCTGATCGTCGCGCCGCCTGCCCGCGCGCGTTCGACCCCCGGCCCCATGCGTTTCCGCCCTGAGCAGCATTTGCGTCGCCAGAGCGATTTCCGCGTCATTCGGGAGCAGGGGCGCCGCGTCAATTGCGGCTCGTTCACCCTTTGGGGTTTGCGGCGGGCTGCGTCGCCCTCCCCCGCTCCGGCCGAACCGGCCGAACCGGCCGCCGGCGCTCCCGCGGCCGAGCCCGCTCCGTCCGCGAAGACTTCCGCGCGACGCGTGGGCGTGGTCGCCTCGACGGTCGCCGTGGGCCATGCGGTTCGCCGCAATCGCGCAAAACGCCGATTACGAGAGATTTTTCGCCGCCACCAGGAGGAAGTTCCCGTCGGCTGCGACGTACTGTTGAGCGCTCGGGCCGCCGCGGTCGACGCGCCTATGCCGGAACTTGAACACAAGTTTGTCGATGCCTGTCGTAAGGTGTTTTCGCCCAAAAATGCCTGATTCGCTCGTGCCACCTGCTTCCACCACAGCCGCGTCCCGCCGCGGTCGAGGCGATGTCGCGCGTGCCGCGCAGCTGCTTCGCCTGCTCATGCAGCTCCCCGCGCGGACGCTGCTGGGCCTCGTGTGGCTGTATCAGCACACGCTTTCGCCCGTGCTGCCGGCGATCTTTGGCCCTTCCTGCGGGTGCCGGTTCGCGCCGACGTGTTCGCATTACGCCGCGGAAGCCGTGCGCCGACACGGCGCGGTGATCGGCAGCGCCCTCGCGCTTCGCCGGCTGATCAAGTGCACGCCGCTGCACCCCGGCGGATTCGATCCTGTTCCCGAAGCGCTCCAACTGCGACCCGTCTGCCGGCGCGCCACACCCGCCGTCCCGCCTCTTTCGCGCGAGCTGACCGCTTAGCGCCTCCACCGATCGTCTCCCGCTTTTTCATGGACAAGAAGAACACTGTCATCGGCGTCCTGCTGCTCCTCGCCGCATTCGCCAGCCTTTACCTCGGCCAGCGACTTTCGCCGCAGCGAAGCGCACAACCCACTCCGACGATCAGCACGCCCCAGACCGCGGCCACCGGCACCGCGCCGGCGAACGCCCTGCCGACGGGCACGCCGTCCGCGCCCGTGCCGTCGACGGCGTTCGCCTCGGTCGCGGAGAACGATGGCTCCGCCACGACCGTCACCCTGCAGAATGATTTCATCGCGGCCCACGTCACGGATTTCGGCGGCGCGCTGCACGATGTCGCGCTGAAGAAATATCCTGCGGAGCGGGATCGGCCGGAGCCGTTCGTCTTTAACGCGCTGCACGCCGACCCGATGCTGGCGCTCGTCGATTTCCCCGGGCTCGACCGGCAAACGCGTTTCGAACTCGTTTCGCATACGCCGACGTCGGCGGTTTATCGCGCCGTGCTGAACGGCCAGGTCGAGGTCACGCGGCACTACTCTGTTCTGCAGGCCGGCGACAAGTCCGGCGATCCCTACGTCGTGCGCCACGAGACCACGTTCCGCAACCTGAGCGATCAGACGGTGACGCTGCCGCGGGTCGCGCTGAGCCTCGGCACCGCCGCGCCGACGGATGCCAACGATCCGGGCATCCGGCTCACCACCGGCTACTCGAATGGCGACGACCAGAACTTCTTCGCGCGCTCCAAGCTGGAGGGCGGCAACGGATTTTTCGGCATCGGCGCCAGCGAACCGAAGCCGCAGATCCTCACGGGCGGCCCGATCGCGTGGGCCTGTGTCAGCAATCAGTTTTTCGCCAGCATCCTCACTCCGGACCAACCCGGCTCGGGCCTCATCACCCGGCGCGTGAAACTGCTGCCGATGCTGCCGGACGAGAACCGCAACGCTTACGGCATCACGAGCGCGGCGCAGTTCGACCTCACGCCGCTCGCCGCCAACGCCGAGACCAAGCTCGGGGCGGACTTCTACGTCGGGCCGAAGGAATATCGCCGGCTGGCGAACGGCGACGTGTTCAAGAAGGACCAAGACAAGGTCATGCAGTTCGGGTTCTTCAAGTTCTTCAGCCAGATCCTGCTCACGCTCATGACCTGGGTGCATGGCTGGTTCCCGAGCGCGGCGTGGGCTTGGGGCTGGGCGGTCGTGATCACGACGCTCATCCTGAAAATCATCTTCGTGCCCTTCACGCTCGCGGCGTCGCGCTCGGCCAAGCGCATGGCCAAGATCCAGCCGGAGATGCAGGCGGTCCGGGAGAAATTCAAGGACAACCCGCAGAAGCTGCAGGCGGCGACGATGGAGCTCTTCAAGAAGCACAAGGTGAATCCGATGGGCGGATGCTTCCCGATCCTGATCACGATTCCGTTCTTCATCGGTTTCTTCCAGATGCTCCAGAGCGCGGCTGAACTGCGGTTCCAGCCCTTCCTCTGGGCCTATGATCTGTCGGCGCCGGACACCGTGCTGCACATCGGGCCATTCCCGCTGAACATCATGCCGCTGCTGATGGGCGCCACGATCGTCATCCAGATGCGGCTCACGCCTTCGCCCGCCGTGGATAACATGCAGGTGAAGATGATGAAGTTCATGCCCTACATCATGACGATGTTCTGCTACACGTTCTCCTGCGCGCTCGCGCTCTATTCGACCGTCAACGGCATCTTCACCATCGGTCAGCAGCTCGTGATCAACCGCATGAAGGACAATCCCGGCCCCGTCGGCCCCGGCACCGCTGCCGCCACGACCGCGGCAGCGTTCACCAAGTCCACCAAGAACGTCACGCCGAAGAAAAAAAAATAAGCCGGTCCAGAGCCGAGAGCCCAGAGCGCAGAGCTCGGCGACCGGCTCTCAAGCCCCCGCGAGAAGCTCTCAGCTCTGGACTCTCTGCTCTTAGCTCTCAGCTCACATCCCCCATGGCTGGCCATAACAAGTGGTCCAAGGTCAAGCGGCTGAAAGCCGTCACCGACGCCCGCAAGGGCAAGGTCTTCTCGCGGCTCTCCCGCGACATCACGCTCGCCGCCAAAGCCGGCGGCGGCGATCCCAACGGCAATGCGCGGCTGCGCACGCTGCTGCTGAAAGCGCGCGACGCCAACATGCCCGCCGACAATGTCGACCGCGCGGTCAAGAAGGGCACCGGCGAACTGCCCGGCGTCGTGTTCGAAGAAATCACCTACGAGGGCTACGGCCCCGGGGGCGTGGCATTCATCGTCAAGGTGACCACCGACAACAAGCAGCGCGCCGCGCAGGAAATCCGCTCGGTGTTCCTGCGCTGGGGCGGGAATCTCGCGACGACGGGCGCCGTGTCTTTCCAGTTTCTGCACGCGGGGCAGTTTCTGATCCCAGGCGCGCAGATCAGCGAGGACGCGCTGATGGAAGTCGCTCTCGACGCCGGCGCCGATGACGTGATCACCAGCGAGCAGGGCTACGAGGTGCGCTGCAACATCCACGCTTTCGACAAGGTCGCGCAAGCGCTCGACCAGAAAGGGCTCAAGCCCGACAGCGCGATGATCGCCTACCTTCCGACCACGACCGTGCCGGTGACCGATCCGCAGCTGGCGCAAAGCATCACGCGCCTGCATGACGCCCTCGACGAACTCGACGACGTCCAGGACGTGTTCTCGAACGACGAGATCGACGAATCGATTCTGCCGGCATCGTGAGCCACGCGCGCTCCGTCGCGCGCACGCGGCGGAGCGGCGCCGCAATCGCTCGTCGCCCCACGGGAGTTGGAACCTGTCGTCCCGGCAGGTTTGCTCGATCGCCCTGCTTTCAAGCCCGTCGGGACGGCGGGCTCCACCGCCGCGGAGATTCGAATATCACTCGCAAGTTGGTTCTGATCAGCGCCAGAAGCCCCGCGAATTCCATGCCGTGTGCCCCGCAATGACAAACGACGCCCTTGTGTCGCCCCGCGGTTTCGGCGACCATCTTCATATCAATGACTGACGATGTTGCGGATTCCGCCGTGCCTCACCGCCACACCCTAGGCGAAGTGGGCCTCGTCACGCCCCAAGACTTCGCCCACGCGCAGCCTTTCACTTTTAACAGCGGCCAGACACTCCCGGGATTCACGCTCCGTTACGAGACCTACGGCACGCTCAACGCTACGCGCGACAACGTCATCCTGATCTGCCATGCGCTGAGCGGCGATCATCATTGTGCCGGGCTGCACACGCCGGAGGACCGCAAGCCCGGCTGGTGGAACAACCTGATCGGGCCCGGCAAGGCGGTCGACACTACGAAGTTCTTCGTGGTCTGCGCCAACGTGCTCGGCGGCTGCCAGGGTTCGACCGGGCCGTCGTCCACTAATCCCGCCACCAATCAGCCGTACGGGCTCGCGTTCCCCTTCGTCACGATCATCGACATGGTCCGGTCGCAGAAACTGCTGCTGGATCATCTCGGCATCAATGCCCTGCACGCGGTCCTGGGAGGGTCGATGGGCGGCATGCTCGCGATGCAATTCGCGATCGAATACCCCGCCTACGTCCGCCGCGTGATCGCGATGGCCACCACCGCGCGCGAAGGTGCGCAGGCCATCGCGTTCAACGAGGTCGGCCGGCAGGCGATCATGCAGGATCCGGAGTGGAACCATGGCGACTACGCCAAGGGCGGCGGCCCGCGCGTCGGCCTGGCGATCGCCCGCATGATGGCCCACATCACCTACGTCTCCGACGCCAGCATGGACCGGAAGTTCGGCCGCCGCCGCAAGGGCAACGGCACCGGCGGCGCGTACACGTTCGACGTGCAGTTCGAGGTGGAGAGCTACCTTCAGCACCAGGGACAGGCGTTCATCAACCGGTTCGACGCGAACACGTATCTCTACATCACCCGCGCCCTCGATCATTTCGACCTGCCGCAGGTCTACGGCTCGCTCGAGGCGGCGTTTGCTCCGGTGCAGGCGCAAACGCTCTCCGTCGGATTCACCAGCGACTGGCTCTTTCCCCCCGAGCAGAACCGCGCGATCACGCTCGCGCTGCTGCGCGCCGGCAAATCGGCCAGCTACGCCGAGCTCACCACCGACCTCGGCCACGACTCGTTCCTGCTCGAGTCGGAGGAACTCTACACCCTCGTCCGCGCCTTCCTCGAGGGCAATGCGCCGGCTGCGCTGGACTATTCGATCTGACGCCATGAGCAAGCCCGTCGAAAAACGCGCCGTGGACATGGAGATCATCGCCGAGTGGGTCGAGCCCGCTTCGCGCGTGCTCGACCTCGGTTGCGGCCGCGGTGACCTGCTCGCCTATCTCGTGCAGACGAAAGACGTGCGCGCGGTGGGCGTGGACCTGGATTTTCGCCGGATCACCGCCTGCGTGGCGCGGGGGCTGTCCGCGTATCAAGGCGACATGACGGGGTTCATGCGCGAGTTTCCCGACCGGCATTTCGACCGCGTCATCTGCTCACGCACCGTGCAGGAGCTCGACAACCCCACGGCCGTCATTCTCGAGGCACTGCGCGCCGGCCACGCGCTCACGGTCGGGTTCGTGAACCACGGCTTCTGGAAAAACCGTGCCGACGCCCTGCTGCGCGGTCGCAAGGTGCGCAACGACGTCTACACGACCGAATGGTTCGAGAGCCGGCCGTCGAATCCCGTTTCGATCGCCGATTTCGAGCACTTCTGCGCGGTGCAGGGCATCACGGTCACGCGGCGCGTTTACCTCCGCGGCGACTGGCACACGCCCTGCCGCTTCCGCCCGAATTTTTTCGCCGGCTACGCGCTCTACGATCTGCGGAAGTAGAACCAGCGCGAATGCCCGCCGTCTGGTCCCATGGGTCGCATCCGTCCTATCGGTCCGATTCTCCCTATCGCTCGAACGCCTCCGCCTGTTTGGCGAACTGTTTTTCCAGGCTGCCGCACACCAGCTCGCAGAGTTCGAAAATCGTCGGATCCGCGATCGCGTAGAAAACCTGCAGCCCGTCCTTCCGGCGACTGAGGATATGCGCCTGCGTGAGTGTCTGCAGGTGCCGCGACACATTGGCCTGCGTGCCGCCGGTCAGGTCGACCAGCGTGTTAACGTTCTTCTCGCCTTCGAAGAGTGCATGGATCAGCCGCAGCCGCAGCGGCTCGGACAACACGCTGAACCGGCGGGCGATCATCATCAGGGCTTCATCAGACAATTGGCGTGGCTTCTTAGGCATGGGGAGAAGGAGAAGGCCGCTTGACCGGCGGAACGGTGCATCCGTATATGTGCATATACTTATTCTGCGTCGTTACAAAAGTAGAATTTCTGATTGGGTTGTAGTTTAGCCGTTCCCCGCCCCGCAACGCAACTCCCCGTCCGTCCCCGCGCGCTTTCTTCGCCCCATGAAACGACCCCGTCTCCGGCTCTGCTCCCTCATTTGGCCCGCCAGCCTCGCGCTCGTCCTCACGGTCCCGCGGCTCGCCGCCACCAATGGCATGAACATGGAGGGCTATGGCCCTGTCGCCACCGCGCTTGGCGGCGCCTCCATGGCCTACGACAACGGCGCCGCCGCCGTCATCAACAACCCGGCCACGCTGTCCCTCCAGACGGCCACCGCCCGGCTGGACCTCGCGCTCGGCGTGCTCGGTCCGCAAATCACCGCCACCGCCCCGAATGGCGCCAGCGCCGAGTCGGAAGCGACCGCATTCTTCATGCCGGCATTCGGCTACACCCGCCGCAGCGGCGCGCTCGTCTACGGACTCGGCATCTTCGGCCAGGGCGGCATGGGTTGCGAATACGACGCCAACACATGGCGCGGTCTCGGTTTCGGGCTGAAGAACCGCACCGAGGTGTCCGTCGGCCGCGTCATCGTGCCCCTCGCTTGGCAGGTGAACGAGGCCCTCACCATCGCCGCGACGGCGGACTTCGTCTGGGCCGGCATGGATCTGCAGATGGCTATGACCGGCGCCCAGTTCATGGATCTGGTCAGCACGCAGCAGATCGGCCTCGCATCCGGCGGGATTGTCCAGGGTTTCGGCCAGGCCCTGCAGCAAATGCCGCCCGGCACGTCGGTCGACTACGCTTATTTCAACTTCGCCAACGGTTCGGACTTCACCGGTGAGGCTTCCGGCTCCGGCTATGCCGGCAAGATCGGCGTGGTCTACAAGGTCTCGCCCACCCTCACGTTCGGCGCGACCTATCATTCGCAAACCAGGCTGTCCGATCTCAAGGCGCCCGGCAACAGCATCAGCTTCCAGTTGAATGTTCCGGGCATGGGACATGTGCCGCAGACGCTCGCCGGTGATGTCACGGTGCGCGATTTCGAATGGCCGGCGATGCTCGGCGCCGGGTTCGCGTGGACCCCGACGCCGCGCTGGCTGATCGCCGGCGATGTCCGCCATGTCTACTGGGCGAGCGTGATGGAAAACTTCAACCTGCGCTTCGTTGCCTCGAACGCCACGAGCAACGGTAACTTCGCCGGCCAGGATCTCAACGCCACGCTGTATCAGCGCTGGTCCGACCAGACGATCTTCCAACTCGGCGCCGCTTGGCAGGCGACCGACACCTTCACGGTCCGCTTCGGCGCCAATCACGGCAAGGATCCGATCCCGGCGCAGTATTTGAACTGCCTCTTCCCCGCGACCGTCGAGAAGCATCTGACCCTCGGCTGCGGCTGGAAGCTCAATGAGGCCTCCTCCATCGATGTCTCCTACTCGCACGGATTCGCCCACGCGGTCACCAATGGCGGCGGCATTCGCGTTGAGCATTCCCAAAACAACGCTCAGGTGCTCTACAGCCACCGGTTCTGAGCGAGTCCGCGTCCCCATGCCCGCGCTCTCCCGCCGTCGTTTCCTCAAGATCTCCACGGCCGCGCTGTTCGCCGCCGGGGCGGCAGGTCGACTCGTCAGTGCCGCCACGACGGCCGCCACCCGGCCCGCGCTTGGTGTCCGGCGCGTGCCGACGTTCTGCGACATCTGCTTCTGGAAGTGCAACGCGATCGCGAGCGTCCGCGACGGACAGCTCTGGAAAATCGAAGGCAATCCCAACGATCCGCTCAGTCGCGGTCGGCTCTGCCCGCGCGGCACGGGCGGTATCGGCGCGCACACGGACCCGGATCGGCTGCGCACGCCGCTGATCCGCACGCGCGAACGCGGCGCGGAGGAGTGGAAGGCGGTCACCTGGGACGAGGCGCTCGACTACGTCGCCGCCCGCATGAAGAAGATCGCCGCTGAGCACGGGCCGGAGTCGATGGCGCTGTTCGCGCACGGCATCGGTGGCACGTTCCTCAAGCACGCGTTCAAAGCCTACGGCTCGCCCAACATCGCCGCGCCGTCCTTCGCCCAGTGCCGCGGTCCGCGCGACGTTGGTTTCAATCTCACGTTCGGCGAAGAGGTCGGCTCGCCTGAGCGGACCGACATCGCCAACGCCGAGTGCCTCGTTCTGATCGGCTCCCACCTCGGCGAGAACATGCACAACACCCAGGTGCAGGAGTTCGCCGACGCAGTCGGTCGCGGCACGCGGCTGATCGTGGTGGACCCGCGGTTCTCCGTCGCGGCGAGCAAGGCCGCGCATTACCTGCCGATCCGGCCCGGCACCGACCTCGCGCTTCTGCTGGCGTGGATGCAGGTGATCGTGACGGAAAAACTCTACGACGCCGACTACGTGACACGCCACGGCCACGGCTTCGACGCCTTCGCCGCCTCGCTCGCGAGCTACACGCCGGAATGGGCTTTCCCCGAGACCGGGATCGATCCGGAAACGATCCGCGTCACCGCGCGCGAAATGGCGCGGCACCGGCCGGCGACGCTCGTGCATCCGGGCCGGCACGTGAACTGGAACGGCGACGACGCGCAGCGCAGCCGCGCAATCGCGCTGCTGAATGCCCTGCTCGGTTCGTGGGGCCACAAGGGCGGGTTTTACACGCCCGCCAGCATGGATGTCGCCGCGTATCCCTATCCGGCGTATCCGAAATCCACCAAGCCGAAGGTCGACAATCCCGGGCGCAAGTATCCGTTCGCCCACGAAGCGATCACCACCGGCATCCGCGAGGCCACGCTCACCGGCCAGCCCTACCCGATCAAGGGCTGGATGGTCTACGCGACGAATCTCCTGCAGGCGTTGCCCAACGAGGCCGAAACGATCCGCGCGATCCAGCAGCTCGATCTGCTGGTCGTCGTCGATGTCATTCCCAGCGAAATCGCCGGCTGGGCCGACGTGGTGCTGCCCGAGACCACTTACCTCGAACGTTATGACGACCTGAACGTCGAGCTGTTCAAGGAGCCGTTCGTCGCGCTGCGCCAGCCCGTCGTCGAGCCGCCGCACGACCAGAAGCCGAACTGGTGGATCGCCAAAAAGCTCGCCGACAAGCTCGGGCTCGGCGCGTTCTTCCCCTGGCAGGACATCGAGCAGTATCTCGAGACCCGACTCCGCTCCGCGGGATTGAGCCTCGCACAGCTCCAGCGCGAGGGCCTGATCCGCGGCCCGCGCCAGCCGATCTATTTCGATGACGGCGTGCCCGCCGAATTTCCCACGCCTTCCGGCAAGATCGAATTCTACTCCCACCAGCTCGCCGACGCCGGCTTCGATCCGGTCCCGCGCTACACGCCGCCCGAGCCGGCACCGCCGGGCACCTTCCGGCTCCTGTTCGGCCGGGCGCCGATGCACTCCTTCAGCCGCACGCACACCAACCGGCTGCTCTCCGATCTGATGAGCGAAAACGCCGTGTGGCTCAACGCCGTCGCCGCCCGCCGGCTCGGCCTGAAGACCGGCGATCGCGTGCGACTCCGCAACCAGGACGGCATGCTCAGCAACACCGTGCTCGTCAAGGCCACCCCGCGCATCCGCCCGGACTGCGTTTTCCTCGTCCACGGCTTCGGCCACACCGCCCGCGGACTGCGTCACGCGTTCGGCAAGGGCGCGAGCGATGCCCAGCTCATCACGCGCTACAAGACCGACCCGCTCATGGGCGGCACCGCGATGAACGTGAACTTCGTCACCCTCGAACCCGCGGAGGCGGTCTGACCATGGCACGCTACGTGATGGTCATCGATACGCGGCGCTGCGTCGGCTGCATGGACTGCGTGGTCGCCTGCAAGACGGAGAACCACGTCCCCGAGGGCTACAATCGCGACTGGATCACCGAGACCGTCCACGGCGAGTTCCCCACGCTGCAGATGGAGATTCGCAGCGAGCGCTGCAACCACTGCGACAATCCGCCCTGCGTTCACTGCTGCCCGACCGGCGCCAGCCACGTGCACGATCGCGGCGGGGTGGTGCTCGTCACGCCCGAGAAGTGCATCGGCTGCAAGGCGTGCCTCGCCGCGTGCCCCTACGACGCACGCTTCATCCATCCGGACGGCTACGCCGACAAATGCACCTTCTGCATTCACCGCGTGGAAAAGGGACTGAAGCCCGCCTGCGTATCCGTTTGTCCGACGCACTGCATGCATTTTGGCGACGGCGACGATCCCTTGAGCGAAGTGAGCCGGCTCCTCGCGTCGCGCCCGCATCACGCCCTGTTGCCCGAAGCCGGCACGAAACCGCGGATCTACTACCTCACGTGAAACTCCGCCGCGCGCCATGACCGAATTCACCCTCCATCGCCACACTCCGGGCATCGATCCCGTGCTGCACCTCTGGGGCTGGGAAATTCCCGTCTATCTCTACCTGGGCGGGCTGGTGGCCGGATTGATGATCATCGCCGGCGTCCGGCTGCTGGTGGTGCAACCGCGCGAGCGGCAGTCCATGGTTTGCTGCACGATCGGTCCGCTCGTCGGCATCGCCCTGCTGAGCATCGGCATGCTCGCGCTGTTTCTCGACCTCACCCACAAGCCCTATGTCTGGCGGCTGTATCTCACCTTCCAGCCCACGTCGCCGATGTCGTGGGGCTCGTGGATCCTGTTGCTCGTGTATCCCGCGCTCCTGGCCAACGCCCTGACGCATCTCCCCGAAGCAATCCCCGCGCTCGCGCGACGTTTCCCCGTCCTGGTCACGATCAGCGACTTCATCCTCGCGCGCAGCCGGCTCATCATCGCCATCGGACTGGGCAACATGCTGCTCGGCGTCGCGCTCGGCGTCTACACCGGCATACTTCTTTCCGCGCTCTCAGCGCGGCCGCTCTGGAACAGCGCGATTCTGGGACCGCTCTTCCTTTTCTCGGGGCTTTCGACGGCGGCGGCGCTGCTCCACGGCATTCTCGTGCTGACCTCGCGCAAGGATGAGCGGCCGGAGTTCGTCGACTTCCTGCTTTCCAGCCTCGCGCGTTGGTCGCAGGGCCGCGCCCCCGACCCGAGCATCGGTCCCATCCTGCAGCGCGCCGACAACAGCTTTCTCACTATCGAGCTCGCGCTGCTTGGACTGCTCCTGATCGGGCTCTCCAGCTCGACCGCGGTCGGACAACAAGCCGCCGCGCTCATCCTCACGGGCCCCTACGCCGCGGTGTTCTGGGTCTTTGTTGTCGGACTCGGGATCCTGCTGCCGCTGGTGCTGCAGGGACTCGAACTGCAACACCGCATCCGTCACTCGCTCGCCCCCGCCGTGCTCATCCTCATCGGCGGGCTCGCGCTGCGCATCATCTTCGTCGCCGCCGGCCAAGCCAGCCACTGGACCATGGCCGCCCAATAAATTCGCTCCCTCATGTCCTCGTCCACTGATCCTGCTTATCCGCCGAAGCCGCACATGAACCCCTACTGGGCCGGCTTCGCGCTCGGTCTCGTGCTGCTCACCGCCTTTGTCGTGATGGGCCGCGGACTCGGTGCCTCCGGCGCCTTCACCACCGCGGTCGCCACCACCGTGCACGCCGTCGCCCCTGCGCATGCCGAGGGGAACGCGTTCTACCAGGAGTATCTCGGCGACGGCACCACGAGTCCGCTGAAGGACTGGCTCGTGTTCCAGGTGCTCGGCGTGTTCGTCGGCGGTTTCCTTTCCGGCGCCCTGGCGCACCGGCTGAAGGTGACCGTCGAAAAAGGTCCGCGCGCCACCACCGCGCTCCGGCTGGTCCTGGCCTTCGTCGGCGGCGCGCTGATGGGCATCGGCGCCAAGCTCGCACTGGGCTGCACCAGCGGCCAGGCGCTCACCGGCGGCGCACTGCTCAACGTCGGCAGCTGGGCCTTCATGATGTGCGTCTTCGCCGGGGCGTATGGACTCGCCTGGTTCTTCCGGAGGCAATGGCTATGAACGCTCCCTTTTTCAAATACGGGCTCTTCGGCGACGAAGCTTCGCTGATCGTCGCTTTCGTGATCGGCATTGCCTTCGGCTTCGTGCTCGAACGCGCCGGATTCGGCAACGCCCGCGTGCTCGCCGCCCAGTTCTACTTCCGCGATCTGCGCGTGCTGAAGGTGATGTTCACCGCGATCATCACTGCCATGGTCGGCGTCTTCGTCCTCGCGCGCGTCGGCGTGCTCGACCTGTCGCTCATTTATCTCACCCCCACGCTGCTTCTGCCGCAGATCGTCGGCGGAGTCATCCTCGGCGCCGGCTTCATCATCGGCGGCTACTGCCCCGGCACGTCCTGCGTCTCCGCCGCCACCGGCCGCATCGACGGCCTGGTCTATCTCGCGGGGATGGTCGGCGGGCTGGCCGGTTTTGCGGAAGTCTATCCGTCGATCGCAAACTTTGCCCAGTCCACTCCGCTCGGAAAGATCACGCTGCCGCAGCTTCTCCACATCCCCTACGGCGTGCTCGTGGCTGCGGTGGTGCTGATGGCGATCGGCGCGTTCGTCGCCGCCGAATGGGCCGAGAAGAAGGTCGGCGGCAAGCCGCCCGAGCCCGACTCGCTGCTCGCGCCCACCCGCCGACTGGTGCCCGTGCGCCGGCTCGCGCTGGCATTCGTCGCCATCGGACTCTTCGCCGCGGTCGCCGGCGGTCCCTACCGCGGGGCGTTCGCGCGCGTCGACACGCAACAACTGGCCCTCGATGCCGGCACCGCCGACTTGATCGCGCCCGCCCAGCTGGCGGACTGGCTCGTCGAAGGCCGCAACGATTTTCTACTGATCGACGTTCGCGATTCCACGGCGTTCGCGCGCTACCATCTGCCGTCCGCCACCAACGTGCCGCTCGCCGCCCTCAACGCCGAGGTCGCCGCGCACAATGAGCGGATTATCGTTTACGCCGACACCGACGTGCACGCCGCCCAGGCATGGCTGATCCTGCGCGCCGCTGGTTTTCCCGCTGCGTATCTGCTTTCTGGTGGCGTGGAGGCGTGGCAGGCCCAGGTGCTCTATCCACGCGCGCCCGCCGCCGATGCTCCGGCTCGGGAACAGATCGACTTCGCGCGTCGCGCCGCCGTGGCCCGGCATTTCGGCGGCAGTCCGCAGGGTGCCGGTGCGGCGATCATCCCCGCCGCGCCCGAACTGCCGCAGATCGCTCCGCCAGCTCCCGCCGCGCCCACCGGTCCACGCCCGGTGACCCGCAAGAAAAAGGAAGGCTGCTGAACGTCGCGGACCTCGTCCGCCTTTTCAACGCCGCGGAGCCGAACCATGGGGCGCGATTTCCCCGAGCCAGATCCGCTGCGCCGACGCTTCCCGCACGGGCGCACGATCGCCATACTCCCGGTCGCAATCGCGTGCGCCGCGACGCTGCTCGCGGGTCTTCTCGGCTGGACCGCGTCGGCTTCGAAGGACACGAGCAGTTTTCCCGCCCGCGAGTGGATCGCGCCCTTGCTGGCCGCCCTGGTCGCGCCCGTCGCCGGCTGGGCCATGGGCCGCCTCGCACTCCGCTGGCCAACGCGCTGGTCGCACCGAGCGCTGCTCGGCACCACCGTCGCCATCGCCATCTACGCCTTCGCCAGCTTCGGCGTTCAGGTGCACCGCAGCGCCTCGGCCGCCAAGCTCGCCACCGAGAGCTGTCTCGAGTGCCACGCCGCGATCACCGGATTCAGCGAGGCGCATTCGCCCCAGCGCATCGGCTGCGCCTCGTGCCACGCAGGCAATGCCACCGCACGCGACGCCACCGCGGCGCACGCCGGCATGATCCTGATCCCCGGCAATCTGATCAATGCGCCGCGCAGCTGCGGCACCACCGGCTGCCATCCGGACATTCTGCCGCGCGTTGAGCGATCGATCATGACCACCTTCGCCGGCGCAGTCACCGCCGACCGCCGCGTTTTCGGCGAAGTCGTCGATCCCGTGGCCCCTTCACCGCACGTCCGCCAACTCGGCACCAGCGCGGCTGACACGCATCTACGCCAGCTTTGTGCCTCCTGCCATCTCGGTCAGCCGAAGACCGAGTGGGGCGCGATTCACCAGCAGTCGCGCGGCGGCGGCTGCAACGCCTGTCACCTGCGCTATTCATTCGATGCCGCGCGCGAACTCGACCGCTACCTCGCCACTCCCGCCGGCGACCGCGCCGTGCCACGCGTTCATCCGAACCTCTCGATCCAAGTCGGCAACGCGGCCTGCTTCGGCTGCCACAGCCGCTCCAGCCGAATCGCCACCAACTACGAGGGCTGGCACGAACTGCGCGAGCCCCCGACGTTGGCCGAAGTCGACCGCCCTCCGTCAACCGCTCGGTTCCGACAGCTTGACGATGGCCGCTGGTTCAGGCGGATGCCCGCCGACGTGCACCAGGAGCTCGGACTCGAGTGCATCGACTGTCACTCGGGCGTCGAGGTCATGGGCGCGGGAAAAACCGTCGCCCACAAATCCGACCAGCTGCTGTTCCGGTGCGAAGACTGCCACGCCGCGCAGCTGCGTTCCAAACCGTCTAACGCGTTGGACGACGAGTCGGCCCGCGTGCTCGCGCTTCGCCGCTGGTCGCTGCCGGCCGGCCAGCGCTTCGGCGCTTCGCGCACCGGCGAGCTTTTGGTCAACGTCAGCGTCGACACCGCCGGCCGCGGCCGGCTCCGCCGCAAACCCACGGGCGAGTGGGTTGCGCTCAAGCCTCCCGCGGCCGCGTGCAGCGCCGGTCGCGACAGCCACCAGCGGCTGTCCTGCAGCAGCTGCCACACCGCCTGGGCGCCGCGCTGCGCCAGCTGCCATACCTCGTTCGATCCGATCGCCGCCGGCTTCGACCACCTGATGCAGACGGACACGGCCAGCGCGTGGGTGGAGACCTCCGGAGCTTTCGCAGCGGTGCCGCCGACACTCGGTATTCGGTTCGATTCACGCGACTCCGCTCGCCCGGCAGGTCGGGTGGATACCTTCATCCCGGGCATGATTCTTACCGTGAATCGCAACCAGACCGCCGGCGCGCGCCCCGACACCGTATTCCGCCGGCTCTACGCTCCGACAGCGGCACACACCGTCCGTCGCGAGGGGCGCTCCTGCCGCTCATGCCACAACGATCCCGTCGCGCTCGGCTACGGCGAGGGTCAGCTCGACTACGTCGTCTCGGACACCGGCGGCCGGTGGACCTTCAAACCCGCTCAGCCCGCCGCCGACGACGGGCTGCCGGCCGACGCCTGGATCGGTTTCCTGGAGGACGGGGCCACTGGGCGGGCGTTGCGCGGTGATGTCCGGCCGTTCACCGCCAATGAACAGCGTCGGATCCTCCGCGTCGGCGCGTGTCTCACTTGCCATGCAGACAACTCGCCGGTGATGCAGCAGTCACTCGCCGATTTTGCCGCGCTCCTCACACGGCGCAGCTCCTCGTGCGTTCTTCCGCCATGATCCCGACGCTCACCCTTCTCGCCTCAGACACGGTCCAGCTGCTCACCCGTTCGCCGGCGCACAACTTCTTCGGCCATCACGGCGGACCCGCAGGTGAAGCCGCAGTGGAAGTCGTCGACGCACTCGAGTGCATCGCTGGTCGCGGCGTGCGCGGCGATCGCTTCTTCGACTACCGGCCCGACTACAAGGGCCAGATCACCTTCTTCGCGCTGGAGACGTTTGTGCAGCTGCAGCGCGAACTCGGATCGCCGCTGGCCCGGCCGGAAGCCACGCGACGCAACGTGTTCACGCGCGGGATCGATCTCGCCTCGCTGGTCGGCAGCGAATTTGAGCTGCAGGGCGTGCGGTTTTTCGGGACCGAGGAATGCCGGCCATGCTACTGGATGGACCAGGCGCTCGGGCCCGGCGCCAACGACTGGCTGCGCGGCCGCGGCGGACTCCGCGCGCGGATTCTCTCGGACGGCTGGCTGCGACAATAGAGCGTTTCAAGCTCTGGCGGAGCCGTTCCTGCGTAGCGGCAGGCGTCTCTGCCTGCTGGTATTGCTCTCTCCAGTCGCAGGCACGGAGGTCTGCCGCTGCCCCGCTGGGCTGCACCCCTTTTCTGAAAACGCTGTAGCCGTAAATGACTGATTGGCGCTGGATCCGCCGCAGCGGAGGCAGATCGCCTGGCGACGCTGCATTACGGCCCCTTCAGCCAGTCATCGCGCCGGCTTCTTTTCGGTCCTGCCCGGCAACGCCGCACGGCTCGCCCAGTCCATGTTCGGCCATGCGGCGCCGAAGAGCCGTTGCCCCGATCGTCCCCGCGCGGCGGCCAGTCGACGGCGTCGCGACGCGAACCGCTCTCTGCCGCGGGGCCTGCGGGCGCCTACGACTCGAACGCCTCGGCCTGATGCGTGAGCTGCTGCTTGAGGCTGCCGCACACCAGCTCGCACAGGTGCGCGATCGAAGGATCGGTGATCCGGTAAAAGACTTGGTGTCCCTCCTTCCGCCGCGCTATCATATTGGCATGCATCAGCGTCTGCAGGTGTCGCGAGACGTTGGTCTGCGTTCCTTCGCTCTCCTCGACGAGTGCGCTGACGCTCTTCTCGCCCCCGAAGAGCGCGTGGATCAGCCGCAGCCGCATCGGCTCGGCGAGCACGGCAAACCGCCCCGCCACCAGCTCGATCGTCGCATCGGTCAGCGGCGGCGGCCGGCCGGAAGAAATCGCACAAAATTCGTTTGACATCGCTGACTGCTTATATGCGTATATGCGCATTTACTGTCAAGCCCAACCATGAAAACCGATTCCTTCATCCGCGCCCTCGCCGGCACCTTCACCCTGCTAGGCACCGCCCTCGCCGCATTCGTCAGCCCCTGGTGGCTGCTGCTCCCCGCTTTCGTTGGCGCCAACCTGATTCAGTCCGCCTTCACCGGCTTCTGCCCGCCCACCCTTTTCCTCCGCAAGCTCGGCTGGGTCGATGCCAACGACGTGATCCACTGGGGCGGCGTCAAGTCCCACGCCTGATCCGCCCCCGCCATGCAGCACCCGCTCGTCCGCCTCCTGTTGCCGATCGTGATCGGCGCCGGCCTTGGCGCCGCGCTCGGTTACTTCGGCCAGTGCACCTCAGGCACCTGCCCGCTCACCTCCACCTGGTGGCGCGGCGCCCTCTACGGCGGCACCATGGGCCTCCTCATCGCGCTCACCTCCCGCACCGCCTGACCGCTCCGCTCCCCACACCATGTCACCTATTAAGTGACATCTCCCTCGGCTTCCCCCGGCGCCCTCCCGGCAATGTCATTTAATAGGTAACATCTTCTCGGCCGCCGCGCTCCCACGCGCACCCGTCCACCTTCCCCCTTTGGCCATGAGCTCCCACCGCCTCCTTTTTTCCGCCGTGCTGGCCGCCCTGCTGGCCGCAGGCAGCGCGCGCGCCGAGACCTGGACCCTCGAGCGTGCCGTCGCCACCGCCCTCGAACAGAGTCCCGACGCCCGGATCGCCCGTGCCCGCGTTGATGGCGCCCAAGCGCTCGTCGAGCAGGCGCGTTCGGCCTGGCTGCCACAGTTGACCGTGTCCGGCCGCTACACGGAGACCAATAGCCCGATGATGGCGTTCGGCTCGATCCTCAACCAGCGGGCGTTCAACAACACGATCGACTTCAACCATCCCGGTCAGATCGACAACCTGAATGCCACCGGCACGATCGGCTACAATCTCTATAGCGGCGGCCGCGCAACCGCTGGTCGCACCGCCGCCCGCGCCGGCGCCGAGGCCGCCGATCTCGACCTCCAGGCCGCCCGGCAGCAACTCGCCGCTGAGGTCGTCAAGGCCGCGCTCAATCTCCGCAAAGCCCGCGAAGCCGTCGGCGCCGTCGAGGCGGGCGTGAAGGCCTACGATGCCGCCGTCGCCGTTGCCCGCGCGCGGTTCGAAGCCGGCCAGATGCTCAAGTCCGACCTGCTCAGTCTCGAGGTCCAGCTCGCGCAAACCCGCGAGTCGCTGTCCGCCGCCCGCCACAGTGCGGCGCTCGCCGCCCGTGCGTTCCGGTTTGTCCTCGGGCTCGACGCGTCGGAGGAACCCGTCGAACTCGCCGAAGACGATCCGACCTTGGCCCGTCTCACCGCGCCGGACTCGCGCGACGTCTCGCACCGGCCCGAGCTCCTCGGACTCCAGGCTCGGCTCCGCGCCGCCGAAGCCATGGTCGACTCCGCCCGCGGCGCGCGCCGCCCCACCGTCAACGCGTTCGCCTCCTACCAATACGACAAAGGCTGGGAGATGAACCGCGACGGCAAGAGCTGGCTCGCCGGCGTGTCGGTCGACGTGAACGTTTTCGACGGCGGCCAAACGTCCGGAAAGATCCGTCAAAGCCGGGCCGAGGTGACGCAGGTGAAGGAGATGCTTCGCAAGGCGACGCTCGGCATGGAACTCGAGGCCGAGCAGGCCCGGCTGGCCCACGCCGACGCACGCGAGCGGCTGAACGTCACCACCGCCGCCGTCGCCCAAGCCGAGGAGAGCGCCGCGCTCACCCGCGCGCGGTTCGAGAAGCAGGCCGTGCTCACCGCCGACGTGATCGGCGCCGAGAGCCGGCTCATCGAAGCCCGCCTGCGCCACACCTTCGCCGCCGTCGACGAGCGGCTCGCGCTCGTCGGGCTCCGCCGCGCGCTCGGCCTCGACCCCCTGCCGACCACGGCTGCCGATTCCCAGTTGTAACCCGCTTCTCCCTTTGAACATGAACTCCGCCCGTCTTCCCCGCTTCATCCTTCCGGCCGCCCTCGTGCTCGCCCTCGTCGGCTGCGGCAAGCACGAGCCCGCCGCCGCGACCGCTCCCGATCTTCCCGCCGCCAAGGTCCAGCTCGCCACCGCCCGTATCCAAACCGCGCCGGCGCTCGTCGAAATCACCGGCACGGTCCGGCCGGTCCAGCGCGCGACGCTGGCGGCGAAAGTCATGGGCGCGATCGAGGAACTCCCGGTCTCGCTGGGCCAGAAGGTCCAGGCCGGCGATGTGCTCGCGCAGATTGGCGCCGGCGAGATCTCCGCGCGGCTGCTCCAGGCCAAATCGCAGCTCAACGTCGCCCGCCGCGATCTCGATCGCGAACGCGACCTCCTCGGCAAGGGCGCCAGCACCGCCGACATGGTCAAGGGCCTCGAAGACCGCCTCGCCATGACCGAGGCGATGGTCCGCGAAGCCGAGGTGATGCTCGGCTACGCCACGCTGCGTGCGCCCTTCGATGGCGTGATCGCCCGCAAACTGGTCAACGTCGGCGACCTCGCCGCGCCCGGCGTCCCGTTGCTCGAAGTCGAAGGCACCGGTTCCTTCCAAGTCGAGGCCGCCGTGCCGGACTCGCTCGTGGCTCCGCTCCTCGTGGGCCAGCAGCTTGAGGTCGCGGTGCCCTCCATAGGCGCGTCCTTTCAGGGGTTGGTCACCGAAATATCCTCGGCCGCAGACGCCGCCGCGCACAGCGTGCTGGTGAAACTCGCCGTGCCGCAGGAGGCCACCGTGCGCTCCGGCCAGTTCGCCCGCGTGCAGGTACCCGGCGCACCGGTCAAATCGCTGCTCGTCCCTGCCACCGCGGTCTCGACCTTCGGCCAGCTCGAACGCGTGTTCGTGCGCGGCACCGATGGTCGGGCCGGGCTGCGGCTCGTGAAGTCGGGCGCAACGCACGGCGACCGCGTCGAGATCCTCTCCGGACTCGACGACGGCGAGGAGGTCGTGGTCGCCGCGCCTGCCGGATTGCGCGAGGGCCAGCCGCTGGAGGTTGTCCAATGATCGCTGTTTCGTCTCCGCCTCGTAGAACCGGCGCTGGTCGCCGGCCGAGCACTCTGGTCGTTTCCACGTCTTCCTCCCAGCTGCCGTCGAGCGGCAGCCCTACAAATTCAGCCCAAACGATTCCGTCATGAGCGCCTCCCACGGTTCTCCCTTCCCCGATCCGAAACGTTACGGCTTCGCCGGCCGGATGGCGTCACTGTTCATCGACTCGAAGCTGACGCCCATCATGGTCGCCGCCTCGCTGCTGCTTGGCGTATTCTCCATTCTGATGCTGCCGCGCGAGGAGGAGCCGCAGATCAAGGTGCCGATGATCGACATCCTCGTCGGCATGCCTGGCGCCAGCGCCGCCGAGGTCGAGGTGCGCGTCACTCACCCGATGGAGAAGCTTCTCTGGGAGATTCCCGGCGTCGAATACGTCTACTCGACCGTGAGTCCCGGCGGTAACATGACGATCGTCCGTTTCAAAGTCGGCACCGACCTCGAAGCCGCGCTCGTCCGGCTCAACCAGAAGCTACAGACCAACTTCGACCGGATCCCGCTCGGCGTCACCCCGCCGCTCGTCAAACCGCGCACGATCGACGACGTGCCGATCCTCGCGCTCACCTTCCACAGCGACCGCTACGATCACGCCACGCTGCGCCGGATCGCCGCGCAGGTCGACGAAGAGGTGAAATCGATCTCCGACGTCGCCGAGACCACGCTGATCGGCGGCGATCGCCGGCAGGTGCGCGTCCAGCTCGACCCGCAGAGACTCGCCTCGCGCAATCTCAGCCCCGGCATGCTCGTGCCGATGCTGCAGCAGGCCAACTTTCAGGCGCTCACCGGCGCGCAGTCCGCCGCCAACGCCGAGACGCTGCTCCAGACGGGCACGTTCTTCCGCAACGCCGCGGACGTCGGTGCGGTGGTCATTGGCGTCTATGAGGGCCGGCCGGTCTATTTGCGCGACGTCGCCACGATCATCGACGGCCCGGAAGAGCCCGCGAACTACGTGCTGTATGGCGCCGGCGCGGGAGCCGCGAGCGATCCCGTCGGGACGACGCTTGCGACGCCTGATCGGGCGTCGACAGGCGGTGCTTCCGACCAGCCCGCCGTCACGCTCAGCGTGGCGAAGCGTCCCGGCGCCAACGCCGTCGACGTCGTCAGCGCCGTGGTCGCCAAGGTCGACGCGCTCAAGGGCCGCGTCATCCCCGCTGACGTCGGCGTCGCGGTCACGCGCGACTACGGCGCCACGGCCTCGGAGAAATCCAACGAGCTCCTGCTCCACATGGGCCTGGCCGTCTTCGGCGTCGCGATCCTGATCCTCCTTTTCCTCGGCTGGCGCGAATCGCTCGTCGTTCTGCTCGCCATCCCCGTCACGCTCGGGCTGACGCTGCTGGTTTTCTATCTCTACGGCTACACGCTCAACCGGATCACGCTCTTCGCGCTGATCTTCTCGATCGGCATCCTCGTCGACGACGCGATCGTCGTCGTGGAGAACATCGTCCGGCATATGGGCCTGCCCAGCTGTCGCCGCAAACGGCTGCTGCAGATCGCGGTCGAAGCCGTCGACGAGGTGGGCAACCCGACCATCCTCGCCACGTGGGCGGTCATCGCCGCGGTGCTGCCGATGGCGTTCGTCAGCGGGTTGATGGGCCCCTACATGCGGCCGATCCCGATCGGCTCGAGTGCTGCGATGCTGTTCTCACTGCTCGTCGCGTTCGCCGTCACTCCCTGGGCTGCGCTGAAAATTCTCCGCGGCCACGCCACGCATGGCCGCCATGCAACCGATTTCGTCGACGCGCCGCGCAATGAGGAGGAGGAAGCCACCGAAGACGAGACCGTCGCCGACAACTGGTTCACGCGCCTCTATCAGCGCGTGATGGGGCCGTTGCTCGACCATCGCGGCTGGCGCTGGGCGTTTCTCGCGATCGTCGCCGCTCTCACCGTCGGCTCGATGGCGCTCGTCGGCATCGGCGGCGTGAAGGTCAAGATGCTGCCCTTCGACAACAAGTCGGAGTTCCAGGTTATCCTCAACATGCCCGAGGGTTCCACGCTGGAGCAGACCGCTCGCGTCGCCCGCGAGATGGCCGCCGCGATCCGCACCGAACCCGAGGTGCGCGATTATCAGGTCTACGCCGGTACCGCTTCGCCGTTCAATTTCAACGGGCTCGTGCGTCACTACTTCATGCGCCGCGGCAGCAACGTCGCGGACCTCCAGGTCAACCTCCTGCCCAAACACGAACGCGACGCTCAGAGCCACGACATCGCCAAGCGCGTGCGTCCGCGGCTCACCGCCATCGCCGAAAAATATGGCGCGGTCGTCGTCGTCGCCGAGGTCCCGCCCGGTCCGCCGGTGCTCTCCACCCTGGTCGCCGAAATCTACGGTCCCACCGAGGAGGCCCGGCTCAAGCTCGCCGCCAAGGTCCGCGAAATCTTCCGCTCCACCGAGGGCGTCGTGGACGTCGACTGGTATGTCGAGGATATGCAGCTCAAGACCATCCTCCGCGTCGACAAGGCCAAGGCCGCGCTCCACGGCATCACCGAGGCCGCGATTACGCGCACCGTCCAGATGGCCGTGCAGGGCTATCCGGTCACGCTGCTCCACTCGCCTTCCGACCGCGAGGACGTGAACGTCGTGCTCGAGCTGCCGCGCGCACTCCGCGCCCGGCCCGACGACCTGCTCTCGCTCCCGATCCGCTCCGAAATGAATCCGCAGGCGCCGCTGCTCACGCTGCGTGAGCTCGTCACCGTCGAGCGGACCACCGGCGAACGAAATATCTACCACAAGAACCTGAAAAACGTGACCTACGTCACGGGCGATGTCGCCGGCGTCATCGAGAGCCCCGTCTATGCGATTCTCCAGATGAACAAGGCGCTCGCGCAGCTCGACGGACGCGAGTTTGGCGGCACGCGGGACCACGTGAAGATCTACAACGCCACGATGCCGTTCGACGATGCCGAGCCCGCGATGAAGTGGGACGGCGAGTGGCAGGTCACCATCGAAGTCTTCCGCGACCTGGGCCTGGCCTTCGGCGCCGTGCTGATCCTGATCTATATGCTCATGGTCGGCTGGTTCAAAAACTACGCCACGCCGCTGATCGTGATGACGGTCATTCCGTTCTCGCTGATTGGCATCCTGCCGGCGCACGCCGCGATGGGCGCGTTCTTCACCGCCACGTCCATGATCGGCTTCATGGCCGGCGCGGGTATCGTCGTCCGCAATTCGATCATCCTGGTCGACTTCATCGAACTTCGGCTCAGCCACGGCCGCTCGCTGCGCGACGCCTGCATCGAGTCCGGCGCGGTGCGGTTCCGGCCGATGATGCTCACCGCCTTCGCGGTCGTCGTCGGCGGACTCGTGATCCTGGCCGATCCGATCTTCCAGGGCCTCGCCATCTCGCTGCTCTTCGGCGCGATCGCGTCCTTGGTCGTCAGCCCGCTGGCCGTGCCGCTGATCTACTTCATGACGCACGCTTCCGCGCACGCCAAACCCGCCGCGCCCGCCGTCGCCACCACGAACGAAACGTGTGAGGTGGCGCCGTGAGTTCTCTCCAAGCGAAGCCCGCCGCAGGTGGAACCCGCCGTCCCGGCGGGTTGGCGCAGGGCGAGCCCGCCGAGGACGTCGGGCTCCGCCACTGGCACGCCGCGCAAATCTCGTTTCCGATTCCTCCATGTCGTTTCTGACCATGCTCTCCTCCCTGTTCAAACCCGCGCCCCGCGCGACTCCGACCGAATACGGCGCCAAGATCCGCTCGGGCGACGCCCTGCTCATCGACATTCGCGAAAGCGACGAATGGACCGGCGGCGTCGCCGAAACCGCCGCGTTGTTGCCCATCAGCGAACTCCGTGCTCCGAGCGCCGCGTGGCGCGATTTCCTGGCCAAGGCCGGGCAGCGCGAGGTGCTGCTCTATTGCGCGTCCGGCACGCGTTCGGCCATGGCGGTTCGGCATCTGCTCTCGCAGGGGGTGCGCGCGCTCAACGCCGGCGGACTCGCCGACTGGGCCGCCGCCGGCTGGCCGATCGTGAAGCCGAAGTAATCCCGCTGAGCGCCGGGCGTAGCCGGGGTCGTCGACCCCGGCTAGAGGCATCCCTGCTGCAACCGTCGCATCCGGACTCAGCGAGCCGGATTTGCCACGATCCTCCTTTCCATGGCCCACGACCTTTCCGATTTTCAAACCGACATCATTGATCAGAGTCAGCGCACGCCCGTGCTCGTCGACTTCTGGGCTGCCTGGTGCGGCCCGTGCAAGATGCTCGGGCCTGTCCTCGAAAAGCTCGCTGGCGAAGCGGCTGGCCGCTGGATGCTCGTCAAGATCGACACCGACGCGCATCAGGACCTCGCCGCGCAGTTTGGCATCCGCGGCATCCCGAACGTGAAGCTGTTTCACCACGGTGAGGTGATCGCGGAATTTGCCGGCGCGTTGCCCGAACCGCAGCTCCGCGCCTGGCTCAACGAGCACCTGCCCACACCGAAACGCGAAGGGATGGCCCGGGCGCGTGAATTGCTGCGCGCCGGCCGCGGCGCCGAAGCTGCCGCTGCGCTACAGCCGCTCGCCGCCGCCGAACCGCAGGACGCCGAACTCGCCGTGCTCCTCGCGCGCGCCACGATGTTCGACCACCCGAAGCAGGCCGCCGCCCGCGTGTCCCATCTGCCCGCCGGGCATGCATGGACCGACGACGCGGAGATCGTTCGCGCGATCACCGCCGCGCTCCACACACTGCAGCACGACTCCGACCGATTGCTCGCCTCGCCGCTACGCGACATCTATCTGGTCGCGCTGCGCGACCTGCAGTCGCAGCGGTTTCGCGAGGCCGCGCAAGGCCTCGTGTCGGTGCTCCAGGAGAAGCCCAACTACGACGACGGCCGCGCGAAGGCGGCCTGTCTCGCCGTGTTCAAGCACCTCGGCATGCGCCATCCAATCACGGAGGAATTCTCGCGCGCCTACAGCATGGCCGTGAACGTGTGAAGACCGCGGGCGCGGCAGCGCGGCCGCATGCTTGCGTGAGAGCGCGACCGCGCTCGGCCATTTCGGACGAACTTCTGGACCATCTCTGCGCCCACCGGCTCGGGCGAAACGCCGGTCGACCGCCAGGCTGATTATCGTCTCGTGCCCCGACGCTCCCGGCGTTCCACTGATCGCCTGATCTGCTCGCTGCCGTCGTGACTACCCCGAACCACCCTGCGAATCTCGCTTCGGTTGCGCACTTCCCGTGCGGGCCGGAGTGCCGGCACGCCGAGCGGCTGCGGCGCGTCGACGACGACTGGGTTTGGTGTCACCACCCGCACGCTTGGCGCCGGTTGACGCATGCGTCGACGGAATGCCGCTGGTTCGATCCGGCGCCGCGGAGTTCGTCGCCTCCCGCACCACACCAGCACGGCTAGCGCCTACCATGGGGTAGCCGCTGCATGCCCGCATACTTCTCGGCTTTGCGCTGGAAGCGATAAGGCTTCACAGACCGACTATCTTGCGGATGCGTGCGCTGACATCCCATCCAGACTCCAGCACGATCCTGATGCTCGTCCTCTGACTGTCTTGCGACATCTCGGGAATCCGGTCTCTCCCGCCTTTCGTTCCGCCCCATTTTCCGCCATCGCCTGACTTCAGTCACTTTGGGAGTGTGCGCGTTTGCGCGCGCGCGCGCGCGGTCGCGGCGTGACGGGCAATATCGCTCGCCGTCATCTCGACCGATGACCGCGCTTCGACGGGAAACCACGGCAGCCGAACACCCGTGTAGAGATCGTTCAAAACCAGCACTGGCAGTTCCGGCGCGAGGAAGCCGGCCCACGCGGAAAGCGCCGAAGCGGTTTTCACCACCAATTGCGTGCGCGCCAGGAGGTGGGCATCCATCAAGGCCTCTTGCGCCCGGCGCATGCTGCCTGGGCCGGTCAAATGCAGTGCTAGACGGCCGCGTGACCGCTCGGACTCCGTACTGATCACCCTGCGTCCGCAAAAGCTCTCTCCTAGGCTTTCCAAAAAGTTCGCTTCATCGGTCGCGACAAAAACCGTCGTCAACTCAGGCCAGCCCTCGAGCGCGGCACGGATCGCCGTCGCCATTTCCGCTTGGTCCACGCGACGGGCTTCGGTCCGTTGTCCGTGCCCCGATAATGCACCCCCAGCACCGGAGGCCCGAAATACCGCGTCGCAAAAGACTCAACCGCTTCGGCGATCGGTGGCGCAGGCGAAAACTGCCGGCGAAGCAACGTCGCCAGCTCATCCCGGTTGCGCTTGGGTTGTCGGCGAAAGCCCCGGCTGAAATCCGACCAGGCACCGATCATCACCGGCGGGGAGCTGGCCAGGCCGCTTTGGTCGGTGGGCTGGCAATACAGGTGCGGCAGCCAGTTGCCAGCGCCGTACTGAGGTGACGTGAATTCGAATCGAACCCGCCGGCCCTCGCGTTCAGCTCGATGCAAGACGACCGTGGCCATGAAGAGATGAGCCCCCAGCCCAAGATACTGCGAATGGATCCTCGCCGTCACTACGCCCGGCGCACCGCTATACCGCCTTTCATTCTGCCATTGACGGATCAGGCCGAAGGTCGCGCGGCGCCACCGTCCCAGTCCCACGAGAAGCTGGTTGATTGATAACGCGAGCATGACCGGACTGGGCGACGCGAGCTGCATTCAGATGCTACCCGTGGCAAAACCCGGCTCAAGTATGGTTTGCCTCTCCTGGGCAGGGCGGGCGACAAATCCGCGCGTCCTTGCATACCGAGTTGCGCGTAAGGTATTCCCGGATGCAGCCCGGGCCGCGCTCGACGAAGAGCGGGGCAACCCGGACCCCATGAGGCTGCCACCGCCCGTTGAAGCGTTCGTCGAACGGTGGTCCGACTCTGAGCTCGCCGAGCGGGCCAACAAGGACCTGTTTCTCACCGAGCTCTGTGACCTGCTCGACCTTCCGCATCCCGATCCGGCCGGACCGGACAGCGCGGAGAACGCCTAAGTCTTAGAACGCGCCGTGCTGTTGCACCACCCCGATGGTCGGATCACCACAGGCAAGATCGACCTCTATCGTCGCGATCGTTTCCTGCTCGAAGCGAAACAAACCGCCGCGGCCGTCCGACCCGAAAACGTCGTCGACACTAGCGAGGCCGAACTCGACCTCGGTCTGACCCACAGCGCGCCGAACAAACGCGCCGCCGATCCCTACGGCAAGGCCATGCTCGAGGCCGTGTGTCCCCTGGGCCGCTCGGACTCGATCTGTGTCCATCCGTGGTCGCCTCAGCTCGTCTTCGGCTCGTTGAAACCACGGCCCGCCACGCCCGTCCCACACCCGGCATTCGCCTCGGTCGTGTGATCAGCGATGGCTCGGTTTCTGTGCTTGGCCAGCGCTCTTCTGACTTTCGTGTTTTTCGTGTGTTTCGTGGTTCCGCCAGGATCGGTCCTGGTCAATCGTGGCCATCCGTGGTCGCGTCAGAGCCTCCCCTGTGAAAACCGTTCGATCCGAAACCACGGGCGAGACGCCCGTGCCACGTCTTCGGTCGCGGTCTTCGCGTGATTCGCAGGCGACGTCATCGTTCGTCTGTACCCTCGCCGGTTACCTTCTCGTGTCTTTCGTGATGCTCCAGAATCCGGTTCCGTGGACCTCGTCGGTCGCATCTTGCCACCCCAGCAGATCCGCTTTCACGCGGTATAACCCGGCATTCAAAGCACTTCGCGGAGTCGCACTCGGCATTGGGCCCGGCTTACCTCGGAACGCATGTCGACCGAACTTCTCGCGCGCGCGCAGTTCGCGTTCACGATCTCGTTTCACTACCTGTATCCGCCGCTCAGCATCGGGCTCGGGCTGCTGCTCGTGATCGTCGAGGGGCTGTGGTTGAAGACCCGCAACCCGCTCTATCACCAGATGGCGCGATTCTGGACGAAGGTCTTCGCGCTCACCTTCGCCATCGGCGTCGCCACCGGCATCGTGATGGAATTCGAGTTCGGCACCAACTGGGCCACTTACTCGCGCTACGTCGGCGACGTGTTCGGCAGCGCCCTCGCCGCCGAAGGCATCTTCGCCTTCTTCCTCGAGTCCGGTTTTCTCGCGGTGCTGTTGTTCGGTTGGGACAAGGTCGGCCCGAAGATGCACTTCTTCGCGACCACCATGGTCGCGTTCGGCGCCCACTTCAGCGCGATCTGGATCGTCGTGGCCAATTCCTGGATGCAGACTCCCGCCGGCTACCACATCGTCGGCGAAGGTCTGACCGCTCGCGCGGAGATCACGGATTTCTGGGCCCTGGTGTTCAACCCTTCCTCGATGGACCGTTTGTCGCACACGGTGATTGCCGCGTGGCAGGCCGGCGCGTGGCTGATGGCAAGCGTCGGCGCATTCTACCTGCTGCGGAAGCGCCATCGGGACTTCGCGCTCGCCTCGGTGAAGATCGGACTCTCGGTGGCGCTCGTCGGCGCGTTGCTCTCGCTCGTCACCGGCCACTCGAGCGCGCAGGGTGTCGCCGTCAACCAACCCGCCAAGCTCGCCGCCTTCGAAGGGCATTGGGAAACCGCACCCCGCGCTCCGCTGCACGTGATCGGCTGGGTCGATGAAAAAAACGAACAGACTCGCGGCGTCGCCGTGCCGGGACTGCTCAGCTTTCTCGCGCACGCCGATCCGAACGCGCCCGTCACGGGTCTCCGCGATATTCCCCCCGACGAGCGTCCGCCCGTGAACTTCACCTTCCAGTTGTTCCATCTGATGGTTGCCGTCGGCTTCGCGATGATCGCACTCGCCCTCTGGGCCGGCTGGGCGCTTTGGCGCGGCCGGCTCGAGCATTCGCGGCTGCTGCTCGGCTGTCTGGTCGCGTCCGTGCTCGGGCCGCAAATCGCGAATCAAGCCGGCTGGTGGACGGCGGAAGTCGGCCGGCAGCCGTGGATTGTCTGGAAGCTCCTGCGCACCTCGGAAGGACTCTCCGCCGTTGTTTCCGCCAATCTCATCATCGCCTCGATGGTGATGTTCACGATCGTCTACCTGCTGCTCTTCGCGGTGTTTGTATTTTTGCTCAACGAAAAGATCCGGCACGGCCCGGACGACGCTGATCTCGTCGATCCCTACGAGAACGTTGCCCGCCAGCTCGGGCCGCTGAAAGGAGGGGCGTCATGAGCTTCAGCGCGCTCGACCTGAATACCGTCTGGTTCGCGCTGGTGGGCGTGCTGTTCACCGGTTACGTCGTGCTCGACGGCTTCGACCTCGGCGTCGGCGTGCTGCATTTGTTCGTCGCGAAGAGCGACGAGGACCGACGGATTTTTCTCAACGCCATCGGGCCGGTGTGGGATGGCAACGAGGTTTGGCTGGTCACCGGCGGCGGCGCGTTGTTCGCCGCGTTTCCGAACGTCTACGCGACGGTGTTTTCCGGATTCTACCTCGCTTTCATGGCGCTGCTCTGCGCGCTGATCTTTCGCGCGGTGGCGATCGAATTTCGCAGCAAGCACCTCTCGCCGCGCTGGCGCGCGGCATGGGATCTCGGGTTCGCGGGCGGCAGCTTCGGCTCAACGTTTCTGCTCGGCGTCGCGATGGGCAACATTGTCTGGGGCGTGCCGATCGACGCCCGCGGTGAGTATGCCGGCTCCTTCCTCGGCATGCTTCATCCCTACGCCCTCTGGATGGGCGTGACCACGGTCGCGCTGTTCGCGATGCACGGTTCGATCTACCTCGCACTAAAGACCGACGGCGCGCTGCACGAACGTGTGCGCCGATGGATCAATCCGCTGATCATCGCGTTCATCCTCTGCTACGTGATCCTCACGCTCGCGACACTGCTGTATGTGCCGCACGTGACGGAGGCGTTCCGCCGCGAGCCGTGGTTTTTCGCGCTCGTCGTGCCGGTGGTGCTGGCGATCGCGAACATTCCGCGCGAGGTGAACCGGGGCCGTGATTTCCTGGCTTTTCTCTCGTCGTGCGCGGCGATGGCCGGACTGATGGCGATCTTCGGCGTCGGAAATTTCCCGTATCTCGTCTACAGCAATCCGCTACCCGAGCACAGCCTCACCGCCTTCAACGCGGCGTCCTCGGACAAGACGCTCGGGATCATGCTCACGATCGCGCTGATCGGAATCCCGGTGGTGCTCGCCTACAGCGTGTGCATTTACTGGATCTTCCGCGGCAAGGTGCAGCTGCACAAAATGAGCTACTGACGGCGACCCAGCCGAGAGCTGAGGGTTGAGAGCTGAGAGCAAAACGCCCAGCAGGATGCCCGCACCGCTCTCGAGCGACGGACTCCGCTGCCTGCTTTCCCCCTCGAGGCCAGCGGCTACTTGCTCGTATACGCCAATACGCATTTGAAATTCCCCACACTGCGGCTCTGGTGTGGCGATGTCGTCTGCTCTGCCACGCTCTCTCTCCGCCGCCCTGCGGGGCCGCTCCGGGCTGGGGCTGCTCATCGTCGGTTTGATCTTGGCGCAGATCCTTCTTTTCGGTTCCAACATCTGCCCGGTCCGGCCCGGCGAGTTCGTTCGCGGCAACAGCGGTAGAAGCGCTCCCGACGATCTCCAGCTGCTGACGCGCGGCACCAGGTCAGCGAATCCTTAGCAACTCCCGGCGCGGCTGCTTCCGCCGGCAGGTTTCGTGCACGGCCTCCCCTGGGGCCACCAGCAACGCACACCAACCATTCCCATTTTATCTCGTTCCTCCCTTTCCCATCATGTCCTCTCCCCGTCGCATTCCTTACGGCCGCCTCGTCCTGTTCGCGCTCGGCGCGCTGGGCGCCATCTTCGTGATCAACCGGCTCGGCGCGCGCGGTAGCGCCTCAGCCGCGAACTCCGTGCCGGCAGACCAGCGCTCGGCCGCCCCGGCGTTTTCCGTCACCACGTTGGACGGCACCCCGTGGTCGCTCGAGTCACAGTGCGGAAAGGTGGTGCTGGTGAATTTCTTCGCGACTTGGTGCCCTCCCTGTCGCGCTGAGATGCCCGATTTGGTGAAGATCGCACAGGACTACCGCCCGAAAGGCGTCGAGACGATCGGCCTCTCGCTCGACGAAGGCGGTGCCGACGTGGTGCAGCCGTTCCTCAAGCGCTATCGCGTCGACTTTCCTGTTGGATTGCCGGAACCCGGCAGTGCGATCACCGCCGGGATCACGGGCATTCCGGTGACGCTCATTCTCGACAAATCCGGCCGCGTCGCGCGGCACTACGTCGGCATGATCTCCGAGGAGCAGGTGCGCGGCGATCTCGACGCCTTGCTCGCGGAATAACGAGCGCCGGCCGCCGGGCGCGCGCTGTGCAGCGGCTTTGTGCCCGCCTCCAGCGTCTCGGTCGGGTCCGCACTCGCGTCGCGCGCGGAACGGTCCCACGCTCATCGCTTTCCGCTTCATGAGCTTCGATTTTCGCACGGTCTGCGGCACCACTCCGGAACGTCCGGCGCATCGGCTCGCCAGTCTGCTGCTTCCGCTGGGGGCCGTGGCCTCTCTGCTGCCGTGGACGCCCGCCTGGGCCGCGTTGCTCGCCGGCACTGCGCTCGCGTTGGCGCTCGGCAACCCGTGCACCCGGGCCACCACGCGCGCCTCGAAATGGCTCCTCCAACTCGCTGTCATCGGACTCGGCGCCGGCGTCAACCTCGCGATCGTCGCTCGCGTGGGGCTGCAGGGACTCGGCTATACGCTGATCGGATTGCTCGCCACGTTCGCACTCGCCGCATGGCTCGCGCGCCGGCTCGGCGTGGAGACGAAGATCGCCACGCTGATCGGCGCCGGCACGGGGATTTGCGGAGGCAGCGCGATCGCCGCCGTGGCGCCCGCCATCGACGCCTCCCTCGCCGAAACGTCCGCCGCGCTCGCCACCGTTTTCCTGCTCAATGGCGCCGCCCTGATCGTGTTCCCCGTCGTCGGGACCTGGGTGGGACTCGACGCGCACACGTTCGGGCTCTGGTGCGCGCTGGCGATCCACGATACGAGTTCGGTCACCGGCGCGGCCATGACTCACGGCGCCGAGGCGCTCGCGACCGCGACGACGGTCAAGCTCGCCCGCGCGCTTTGGATTGTGCCGGTCGCGCTGGTCCTCGGCCTGTGGTTTGCGCCGCGCGGTGACCACACGAGCGAGCGCCGGAGCGTGCAGATTCCCTGGTTCATCGCCGGATTCATCGGGCTTTCCGCGCTGTTCACGGCGATGCCGCACTGGCACGCCGCCGCCCGCGGCATCACGACCCTGTCGCGCTCCCTGCTTACGCTGACGCTCTTCTTCATCGGTGCGGGGCTCGACCGGAACGCCGTCCGCACCGTAGGCGCCCGGCCGTTTGTGCACGGGCTGCTGCTCTGGCTTCTGATCGCCTCGGCGACGCTCGCCGCGCTGGTCGCCGGCTGGATCAAGTAGGTTCGGGTTGAGCCCGCCGCGGCCCTGCACGACAAGCTCGTCCAAGCACGGCATCGACACGTCACGATCGCTCCGTCATATCGGAGTCGCGTATCGGACTGATGATCACCCCATCAACCAGTGATGCACCCCGACGCCAGCTCGGCGGAACGAGCTCGGGCGCGGTCGGCTGTCTTGCGCTCGTGATCGCCGGAGCGACGATGTGGTCGGCGTGTTCGAAAAAATCGCCACCGGCTCCAAGCGCGGCGACCAAAACCCCAAGCGGGATCGCGGCCTCGGTGCCGCGACCGCCGGCTGCGGCACAGCCTGCGGACGTGCGGAAGACCGGGTTCGAGGGGGTCGCAACCGAGATCGAGTGCGCCAAGCCGGAGTTCGCGCGCGCCGTCGCCGAGGCGCTGGAGCGATCCGAACTGTGGCACTTCTACCTGCGCGACCGGCGCGAACTTCGCCGGCTGGGTGAACCGCCATTGGTCCAGTTCCGCTTGCAGATTTCCACCGTCACCGGCAGCGAGTCCGGGCGGACCGCACACCCTGGCGTTGCCCTGCACGCACAGGTGGACTCGATCGAAACGCCGCCTGGGGCCATCCGCTGCATCGTGACGGCCGGCGCTTCCGCGAATCCGGCAGGGGAAAACGCCACGTTCCCTGTCGCCCCATTCGCCGACGAACTAGCGCTCGCGCTGATCGTGCGGGACCATCCGGCGCCCTGGCGGCTCGAGCAGCAGGTGCTCGCATTCGCGGCCAAATCTCAGAACGCCTCGAATGAAGCCATCCGGCAGTGCGTGCAGGCGCTGGCGTTGGCCGGTTGCTTCGATTCGGCCGTCGCCATCGTCGGTCTCGACGCCGCGCAAACCCGGGGCGCGCAGCAGGTGACTCTCCGGGGCAAGGATCACCTGGTCGAGGCCGCCCGCCGCCCCCTGGCGCACGACCCGCTGTGGACGCTGTGGTTCGTAGCGGTCGGTTCACCGCTGGAGATCGCGCTCGAAGCCCGTCACGAGAGTCACGAACTGGCCGTCGCCCCGGGCGGAAGCGTCCTTTCGGGAGCGTATGATCCGGGCACGGGATTCGCGCGCGTGACCGTGCGGAATCCCGCTGGCGCCGTGCTGCACGACACGCAGACGACGGCGCCGACGCCTACCGCGGTGCGCGTGCAGGAGGATCCGTATCTGGTCGCCGAGCAGACCGCGGTGGTCCGCAACCTGACCGACGCCGCCGCGCGGCTAACCGACAGCTTGCCGCCGGACCAACGACACGTGCTGATGCTGGCGGCAGAACTCGGATATCTCTGGGGCGAGCAACCGCGCTATGATCACGCCGAGAAGGTGCTCCTGGAGGTGCTGCGGCGGTTTCCGGCCGGGACCGACACAATCGTGAGCGGGCTGGGCTCGCGGGTCGATCGCACGAACGATGCTTGCGCCAGAGTGCTGAGAAAAATGGGCGCAGGCGCGACGGCGGCCCTGGTGCGCGGTCTGTCCCATCCGGCCGGCGGCGTCCGGTCGCAGTGCGCGAGCGAGCTCCGGCAGATGGACAAGGGCCGGCTTTCGGCTCACCTTGAGGAGATCATCCGGCGCTCAATCCAGACGTTGAACGATGACGTCTACGCGGACAGCTGGAGCTATTCGGCTTTTCTGCTCCGGGACATCGGCCCGCGAGCCGCCGTAGCGATCCCGGCGCTGCAGCGGATGGAGCAACACAGCCGGCGGGACGGGCGCTACGCGACGGAAGCGATCAAAGCGATCCAAGCGCCGCAAAAGACCTACTGACCGATCCCGGCAACGCTCGGTCCCGTCAGGTTGCCTGCTCGATCGACCGGTTCGCGCGGTGACCTGAAATTACGGGCCGGATGCCCGTGCCACGACGCGACTCACGGCACGATCCGCCAGTTGCCGCTCGGTTCGGACGGGATCTCGCCGTGTTTCTCCACCCAGGCGATGATCAGATCGCGGATTTCCGCGCTCGAACGCGTGAGCACCTTCGCGTTCTTGAACATCGTGTACCCGCCACCGCCGTTGTAGCGGTAGTTGTTCGTCGCCAGCCGCAACGTCCGCTCCGGTGCGAGCGGCGCGCCCTTGAACATCAGATACTGGATCCGGTCGCCAATCGACCGGCGCAGGTCGATCTCGTAGCTCACGCCTTCCGCCACATCGAAGTTGTACCCGGGGATATTGCGGTCGATCAGCTCCGCCGGCGTTTTTCCCTCCTGATAGGGTAGAAAATAGCGAGCAGAATGTTCCAGCGCCGCCTTCAGCTGCGCACCGGTGATCTCGAGCACGTAGAGCGTGTTCTCATAAACGTAGAGCCCCGCGATGTCGCGCACCGTGACCGTGCCCGCCGGCACTCGCGCCCGCGGATTGAAATTCGCCGCCAGCGATACGTCGGCGTTGCCCGCCTCGAGCTGCGCGCGCTGGATCAAATCGAGCAGCGCCGAATCCTGCAGGTGAGCGTTCGCCGCCTCCAGCGGACGCGCGGTGCGACCGATTGGCCGAGACAGCCACGCCTGCGTTTCGCGGTGATAGGGCTCGGCCAGCGCCAGCACCTCCGGATCAGCCGGAATCTCCGCGCGCACGGGGAGCGAGCGCGACGCCTTCGCCTCCACGCTCCACGCCGCGCCGCCTTCGCGGGTCAACGTGACATCGGCACGCACCAGCCGGTCGCCCCAGCGGCCGGCCTGCGCCAGCAGCACGCCATTCACCACGAGCGCGGAGATGTCGCGGTGGGTGTGCCCGAGAAACATCACGTCGATGCCCGGCACTTGCTGCGCCAGCGCGAGCGCGGCGTTTTCGCCCTCGAAGTCCCCAGGAGCCCGCCGGCCCGTTGCGAGGTCCACCTCGACGCCGCCGTGCATCGTGACGACCACCACGTCGACATGCTCGCGGCCCCGCAACACTTCCACCCATTTCTTCGCCTCGCTCACCAGCGGCCGGAACTCCAGCCCCGCATAATTCTCGGGATTCTCCCAGTTCGGGATCGCCGGCGTCGTGAGTCCAAGGATGCCGACGCGCACCGCGCCGATCTGTTTCACCACATAAGGCTCGTAGGCCGTTTCGTCGATGCCCGCGCGATACGTGTTGGCCGAGATCCACGGGAACGTCGCCTCGCGGCGCGCCTTCTCGAGCACCGCGCGGCCGAAGTTATACTCGTGGTTGCCCGGCGTCAGGCTCGCGTAGCCGAGCGTGCTCATCACGAGCATCATTGGGTCGCGTGGCGCGTTGTTCTTCCGGTTGTGGAAATAGGCGAGCGGCGTGCCCTGGATGGTGTCGCCACAATCGAGCAGCAGCAGATCGGGCCGCTCCTGCCGCGCCTGCTTGATCAGCGTCGCGAGCTTCGCGAGTCCGACCTCGGCGGGTTTGTCCGCGTAGTAGTCATAGGGCAGGATCCGGCCGTGCAGATCGGTGGTCGCGAGCAGCGTCACTTGCGCGCGCTCGGTGGCCTGCAGCGCGGTGAAAAACAGCAGGCCCAGCACCAGCGGCCGCGCGACGAGTCGGATTGAAGCAGGAAGCGAGATCATGGATGCGCGCAAAGGAAACGGTTCTCGCCGCAGACGCGAGCCGGGCGTGCATTCGGCCACCTCCGACTTGCAACCGCTTCGGGCCGATCCTCCCCGCCCAATCCGCTCACAATGTAACCCATTATTGAGCCATTCTGACAGAAGTGACGCGACGTCATGGCAGGGCGGGATCGCTGGGCTCGCCGCCAAGGTCGTGGGATGTTCGCGGCGCTCACGGAGTGAGCACCCTACCCGCGCGGCTTCTGGCTAGTCTCAATGGGCTACAATCTCGCCGAGCACGCGGGACATGCCCAAGCGCAGGTTGCACCGGCCCGCGATGTTCGCATCCTGCGGGCATGGACCCCAGCTTCTGGAATGCACGCTACAGCGCGGCGGACTACGTCTACGGCACCGCGCCCAACGGTTTTCTGGTCGATTGCGCCGCCCACATCCCCAGCGGTCCGGTGCTTTGCCTCGGCGAAGGCGAGGGTCGCAACGCCGTGTTTCTCGCCGGCCGCGGGCACGCCGTCACCGCGGTGGACCAGTCGGAGGTTGGGCTGGCGAAAGCCCGACGACTCGCCGCCGAGCGCGGCGTATCGCTCGCAACCGTCGTGACCGATATCTCCGACTACGCCATCGCGCCCGGCGCGTGGGCGGCGGTCGTCTCGATCTTTTTCCATCTGCCGCCCGCGCTGCGCCGCCGCGTGCACCAGCAGGCCGCCGCCGGGCTGCAGTCGGGCGGAGTCATCATTCTCGAGGCCTACACGCCGGCTCAGATCCGGTTCCGCACCGGCGGGCCCGTCGACAGTCCGGAACTGTTGATGGCGCTCTCCGACCTGCAGGAGGACTTCGCGGGGCTCGAATTGCGCATCGGGCGCGAACTCGAACGCGAAGTCCGCGAAGGCGCCAACCACCGCGGCCACGGCGCCGTGGTGCAAGTGCTCGCCCGCAAGCCGTAATCACGGCCGCGCTCGCGCGGTCACGCGCCGGCTAACTTTTGCGCGTTCTCGGTGATCAGTGACACCATCGGATGGGTGATTTTCCGCTCGGCGGTGATCGCATAAAACGCATCGCGGCAGCGGTCCGTCGCTCCGATCCGACGCAAGTCATAGCGACTGGCCGCCTCGTCCATCACCAACGTCGGAATCGGCGCAAATCCCCCGCCGCTCGCGGCCACGACTTTCATCAGCGCGGCATCTTCGAACTCCGCGACGACGCGCGGCCGGATCTGGAGCGCGCGAAACCAGTTCTCCAATGAACGGCGCAACGCGGTGTTCTCCGCCGGCAGCAGCGCGGGCGCGTCGTGCAGCGAACGGGGAAACCCGCGCCGCAACGCGCTCGCCAGCCCGGCGGTCGCACAGAACGTCACTCCGGACTCCCCCAGCCGGTGGCTGAAGGTCCGGATCTTCACGGTGCTCGGCGCCGGCTCGTCGGCCAGCACGAGGTCGAGCCGGTGCGCGGCGAGCTGCGCGAGCAGGTCCTCAATCTTGCCCTCGCGACAAATCACGTGGGCCTTCTCCGGCTCGCGGAGCACCGGCTTCAGGATCTCGTAGGTCACGAGTTTCGGAAACGAATCGGCGATCCCGACGTAAAGCCGCACCGCCCGCGCCGTGGGCCGCTGTTTCACCGCACTGACCAGCTCCTCGCCCAGTGAGAAAATTTCCTCCGCGTGCCGCAGCGCGATCTGGCCCGCCTCGGTCAAGACCTTGGTGCGACCGCTGCGCCGGAACAGCTTTTCCCCGAGCGCCTCCTCGAGTTCGCGCAGTTGCGCGGAGATTGACGGGGGCGACACGTGCAGCTTCTCCGCCGCGGGTCGCAGCCCGCCTTCCTTGGCCACGGCTAAAAAATAGCGGAGGTGATGGTAGTTCAGCCAGCTCATGCCACGGACCATTGTTCGGATAATCCTAAGTGTTAATTCAAAAAGCGGTATTAGTCGAAATGAGGGGTTTCGCGTAGACTCGGCGCGTCACTCTTCTTCCACCGCAATGAAACTCTCTCTGAAACACGTGCACGTCCGCCCGACCGATTCGCTCGACTCCTGGGTCGAGGAAGGCCTGTCCACGCTCCGGCCGCTGCTGGCCATTGACGAAGCCCACGTCCGGCTCGAGCACGACGCCGCCGCCAGCCCTGCTTACCGCGTGACGGTTCATCTCGTCGTGCCGGGGCCCGATCTGCGCGCTGACGCCGTCGACCACACGCTCCGCACCGCGTTCGCCAAGGTCCTGGGCGAGCTGCGCGCGCGGGCGGAGGAACGGGTGGCGCGGCGGCGCCGCCTCCGGCGGGGAGTGCATACCCTGGATCACCACCGACGCCGGGGCCCCACCCGGCGCCGCTCCGCGATCCACTAGCCCGCGCCTGATCTCTCCTGATGATCGCACCCACTTGGCTCTGGCTCAGCTTCAACGTCTTCGTCCTGGCGATGCTGGCGCTGGACCTCGGCGTTTTCCACCGCAAAGCCCATGTCGTTTCGCTCAAGGAGGCGCTCAGCTGGTCCGCCGTGTGGATCGTGCTCGCCCTCGTGTTCAATCTCGGCATCTGGCACTACGCGGGCGCCCCGAAGGCGCTCGAGTTCTTTACCGGCTATGTGATCGAGAAATCGCTCAGCGTGGACAACGTCTTCGTGTTCGCGCTGCTGTTCTCCTACTTCGCGGTGCCCGCGAAGTATCAGCACAAGGTGCTGTTCTGGGGCGTGCTCGGCGCCCTCTTGATGCGGGCGATCATGATCGCCGCCGGCGCCGCGCTCATCGCCCGGTTCAGCTGGATCATCTACGTCTTCGGGGCGTTCCTCATCCTTACCGGCGTGAAGATGATCGTGAAACGCGCGGAGGAGATTCATCCCGAGCGCAACCCGATCGTCCGCGGCTTCAAGCGGCTGATGCCGGTCACCGCCGACTATCGCGGCGACAGCTTCTTCGTGCGCGAACGCGGGGTGCTCATGGCCACGCCGCTCTTCGTGGTGCTCCTCCTGGTCGAGTTCTCCGATCTGATCTTCGCGGTGGATTCCATTCCCGCCATCTTCGCGGTCACCAGCGATCCCTTCATCGTGTATACTTCCAACGTCTTCGCGATCCTCGGACTGCGCTCGCTCTACTTCGCCTTGGCCGGGGTGATGGACAAGTTTCACTACCTCAAAATCGGCCTCGGGGTCGTACTCGGATTCGTCGGCGTGAAGATGATCCTCGGTCACACGGGCTGGAAGATCGACACGCTCGTCGCGCTCGGCGTCATCCTGCTGATCCTGGTCGTCAGCATCGTCTGGTCACTCCTCAAGCCCAAGCGGCCGACCTCGCCGGTTTCCCGGGCCGCGCGCGCCAGGACCTTGCGCGTTCGCCGCAATCCGGCCCTGCCTGGTCGGTAACCCGCCGCTCGGCCCCACGGCACCGACCCCGCGTTTCCCGGTCCACCTTCCCATCCCTTACTCCCATGAATCCTCCTTCCATTCAAATCCCTGAAGCCCTCAACCAACATCTGTCCGCCAACGCCAGCGACGATCTGCCGAGTACGGCCAGCTATGTCGATCGCGGCGCCGAGCTGATCACGCCGGAGGCGATTCGCGCGCTGATGCAACTGCGTCCGCAGCTACAGGCAAAAATCGACGCGATCAATGATTCGGAACTGCTGCGGCAGCGGCTCGAATTGCTCGCGACGTATTTCGATGACACGTGTGATGCCGGACCGACGGATCCGCAGCTCCAGCACGAGGTGGCGTTCGCGCTGCTCTATTTTCTTAAGGGTTTCGATCGCATCCCGGACACGGTGCCGGAAATCGGCCTGCTCGACGACGCGATGATCGTGCAAACCGTGCTGCAGCGACATTCGACCGGCCTGCAGGCGCACTGGTTGCGCAATCGTCGCGTCTGGCCGGCCGCAGCCGCCGGGCAATAGCAGAACGCCTCGGGTATTCGAACCGGACACCCCCCGAGCGCGACGAGTCTGACGTCTCATAGCTCGTCAAGCGCGCCCCATCACACGGCGCCGCCTTCGGAAGCGGCGACGTGCGCCGGAAAAAACAAATCGGGGCGCAGCAGCCTGCGCCCCGTGCTGTCGAGATCGGTCCGCAACAGACCGATCGAGCCGCCGCTCAGCCGCGGGGGACGATCAAGGCCACGAAATCCTCGACCGCGAGGACCTGCGGCTGATAACTTTCCCCGAAGCGCGCCAGGCTGCGCACAAACGCGTTCAAGTGTCGCGTCGAAGCCTGCTCCATATGGGCCAGCACCGCACGCGTGCCGTCGTCGGTCGCCACGCCCGCGAGCCGGCGCAGCTCGGCAATGTCGGATTCCTCCACCAGCGCGCCGACGCGCAACGCGGCCACCTCCGACTCGTTCACCAGCACGAGCGAATCGGTGTAGAGCTTCTGCAACTCCGGCGTGGCATACACCCCGCGCGCGGCCACCGGCAAGGTGACCGCCACGCTGCCGGCGAGCTGCGTCACCGCCGCCTCATGCTGCGCCTCGGACCGGGCGATGCGCTCGAAGACTCGCAGACTCCAGCGCTCGGCCGCGGTGAGATAAAGATCGCGGGCCACGCGCTCTTCTTCGACGGCGTAAATGAGTTCCGCCCCCGGCAGCGTGGTCGGCACGACGGGCGTGATGGTCGTGAGCGGACACGTGCCCTGCTGCTGGCACAGGCCGGCTCCGCCGCCGCGCCGCTGGGCCGGGCCGGTCCCTGCGCGCATGCCGAGGCCGGCGCCGGGGCCGTTGCCCGTTCCATCGCAGAGTTGCGTACCGGGCTCGGCCGCATTGCCAGCCGCGCCCTGACCACCGGCAGTGCCTTGCGCGCCAAAACGGGCCGGAGCGGCGTTCGCGATGACGGGAAGAAGAAGAAAGACCAAGAGACGGGTTTTCATCATGAGTAAGATTGGTTCACCCAAGGAAACCCCGGTCCGCGCCGAACATTTCACCGCGCGCGAAAATCGATCAGCTTGGCACTGCGTGTCGAGGCCGCCAGGCGCCGGCCCGAACCAACGGGCTCGGTTGCGTTGCCGCAGATCGCGCTACCTTGCGGGTCGGATCGGAGTCTCTCTCGCCATGAACAACGAATACCTCATCACCCGCACCAGCACGCAGCCGCTCGAAACGGTTTGCCAGCGCCTCCCGGATATCGCGCAGCAACACAAATTCGGCGTGCTCGGCACGCACGACTTGAAGCAGAAGATGGAAAGCAAGGGCGTGCCGTTCGGCCGCGAGTGTCGCGTGTTCGAGGTCTGCAATCCGCAGCAGGCGCAGCGCGTGCTCACCCAGGCGATGGAAATCTCCACTGCGCTCCCCTGCCGGATCTCCGCCTACGAGCAGGACGGACGCACGGTGCTCGCCACGCTGAAGCCCACGCGGCTGTTGACGCTGTTCGCCGTCCCCGCGGCGGCTGCCGTGGCGCAGGAGGTCGAGGACACGATGGTTCGGATCATGGAGGAAGCGGTCGCCTGAGGCCGATGGCGCGAGCAGGCGCCGCAGCCCGTTGACTCGCACCGGCCCAGCTCATTGAGGTGGGCTCCAGCGGCGCCGATTGCGCTACGGCAGCGTCCTACTTTTCCCGCGACGTAGCGGCCGGAGGGTGGCGCTGCGCGAGAAATTCCTCGACGAGCCGCTGCCGATAAGCGGCACGTTCTTCCGGCGGAAGGCTCTGCAGCTTCGCGCGGATCTCGGCGTGCCGTTCAGGGGTGGCGGCCTGCATCATGGCGCGCCAGCCGTCGCGCAGCTCGTCCGACACCTGTCCCCAGCCTTGCCGCAAATGGCGGCGTTGCGGCTCGGGCATGGCGCGGAACGCGGCGATCTCCTTGGCGAGCGTGGCGCGCTGCTCCGGCGTCATCGCGCGGATGCGCTCCACCACCCGTGCGATCTCGTCGAGCTCGGCATCGCTCAGGTGCAAAAACTGCTCCACGGCCGCAAACTCGCGGGCCGGCGGCGTGCCGGGGCTCGCAGTGCTGGCCGGATCGGCCGCGATCGTCCGGGTCACGCTGGCGAGCAGCGCGAGAAGAAGCGTGCTGAAAATACGTATCGAGTTCATGGCGAATCCGGCGAAGAGGGTTGCGCTGCGTCGACGTGGAGGAGTTCCGCGCGGGTCTCCGAGCTGAGCAGGGCGGTGCTGCCCGCGAGGGTCTGGTCCATCTTCCAGAGCTCGGCCAGCTTGGGCGACGCCTCCGTCGCGACCGGCCGCGGCGAACGCGGGATCAGCAGCAGCGCTGCAACGGCCACGCTCGTCGCAAGCAACACGCTCCAGAGCGGTCGCGCCCAAATACTGCTCCGGCGGCGCGGGGTGGCGCGCAGCGCGCGCTTCAGTTCGATCCACCGGGCTTCGAACTCGGGGGTGGTGTCCTTCAGCCGGCGGCGGAGCAGCCGGTCCACCTCATCGTCGGACGGAACTGGATCGGGCGGAGTCATTGCAGGGCCTCCATTTCTTGCTTCAGCAGCCGGCGCGCGCGGTGCAGCAGCACGCGCAGTGCGTTCTCGCTGATTCGCAAGATCGCGGCGGCGGCAGGTTGTTCGAGCTGCTGCTGGTGCAGCAGCAACAGGGCGGTGCGCGCCTTTTCGGGAAGCCGCGTGAGCGCCCGCTGAAACACCTCCTCCGTTTCCGCGAGCCGGCGGGCCGCATCGCTCGCGGGCTCGGGCAGCTCGGTCATCAGCTCCGGCGCAACCGGATCGAGCGGCTTGCGTCGCAGCCGACGCCGCTCGTTCCGGAGCAGATTGCGCGCAATGGTGAACAGATAGGTGGAAAACTTTGCTTCCGACCGATACGTCGGCGCTGCGCGGTGCAGCCGCACGAACACCTCGAGCGTGAGATCCTCGGCATCCCCATGCGCCCCCAGCGCCCGGTAGAAAAAGCTCAGGAGCGGCAGCTTCCACTTGTCGAAGAGATGCTGCAGCGCGGCATCGTCACCGCGCGCGATCCGGGCCAGCCAGATCGCCTCCTCCTCCCGCGGCGGTGATATCGGCGGTGGGACTTCTTCATCCGCGCCGGCTTGCGCACACGGCCATCCGCCCCACCCGGGGAACGCCTCGAACCAGCGAAATCCAAGGAAGACAGTCTGCACGGAAGGATAAACCCCGACGCCGCCGAAGTATTACAGTCCAAGCCGAAACGGAAGCGCGTTCGCATCGTTGCATCGTCGGAAAAGCTCATCAGCTTGCCCGCATGAAGTTCGTCGCCCGCCTCGTTGCCTTGTTCGCCCTGACCGCGCTCGCTGCCCACGCGGGGGAGGTCGCGAACGTCACGCCCGCCGAAGCCGCCCAGCGCGTCGCCGCAGGGCAAGCCGTGCTCGTCGATGTGCGCGAGCCCAACGAGTGGGCCGACACGGGCGTGGCCGAGCCCGCCGTGCTGCTGCCGATGAGCGATTTCAACGGCGAGCAGAAACTCTGGAAACCGTTTTTGGAAAAGAACGCCGGCAAGGAGCTGATCCTCTACTGCCGGTCCGGCTCTCGCTCCGGCAAGGTCGCGGCCAAGCTCGCCGCCCAGGGGCAACCGGTCGCGAATGCCGGCGGCTTCCGCGACTGGAAATCTGCGGGGCTGCCGGTGCGAAAGCCGTAGCGTTCGCATCCGACCCGTGCGATAGACCCCGCCGCCCGGCGGATTGGTTTGTGATCAGATGTCCCTGCGAGGTGGAGCGCCTCGCCCTGGAGGCGCTGTACGGCGAGCGAACCTGCTCCAACGCGTCCCACCAGTCCGCCGGCACGGCGGGCGCCATCACGACCTGCACGCCCCACTCGCGAGATTGCCGGGCGCCTACCGTCACCTTTACCGTCCCGCGCCATGTGGATCTGGGCCGAATGGATTGCCAATCAGGTGGTGTCGCTCGCGCGACTCGATGCCGCGCATGGACTCGGCGCCGCCGTGCACTTTTTCGTCTACGATCTGCTGAAGATCGTGGTCCTGATCGCCGTGATCGCATTCGTCATGGCGCTGATTCGCGGCGCATTGCCCCTCGCCCGACTACGACGCGCGCTGGAGCGCCCGGGCGGCCGTGCGCTCGGCTATCCGGCCGCCGCGCTCTTCGGCGCGATCACGCCGTTCTGCTCATGTTCCTCCGTGCCGATCTTCGTCGGCTTCGTCCAGGCGCGGTTTCCGATCGGCGTCGCGTTCGCCTTCCTCATCACCTCGCCGCTGGTGAACGAAATCGCCGTCGCCTTGATGGGTGGGCTGTTCGGCTGGAAGTTCGCGTTCACCTACGCCTTCGTCGGCGTCATGCTCGGCGTCACCGGCGGATTCATGCTCACGTTCCTGCACGCGGAGCGCTGGCTCGTCGCCGGCGCAATGCCCGCTGAAGACGCGGCCGAGGACAAGCCCATCACCGGCTGGCGCGCACGGCTGTTCGATGCTGCGGACACCAGCCTCTATATCTTGAAGAAGATCGCACCGTGGCTGTTGGCGGCGCTCGCGTTCGGCGCCGCGTTGCATGGGTTCGTGCCCGCAGGGTTCTTCGAGCGCGCATTCGCTGGCACGGGGGCGTGGACCGTCCCGCTCGCCTCGCTCATCGGACTGCCGCTCTACGTCAGCGCCAACGCCACCGTGCCGTTGCTCGAGGCGTTCGTGACCAAGGGCGTGCCGCTCGGCACGGCGCTCGCGTTCCTGCTCTCGGCCGTCGGGGTGTCATTTCCCGAACTCGTGATGTTGCGCAGCGTGATGCATGTGCGACTGCTCGTGATGTTCTCATGCGTCGTGCTGGTCGGCACCGCGCTCGTCGGCTGGCTCTTCAACGCGCTGCAGTAGCCCCCGCCAACCCTTGTTGGGGTGCTGCAATTTGCTTGGCCCGCGCATAGTTCACTCGCTTAGCTCCGGACGTGTCCGACCCCTCTGACTTTTCGGCGATTCCCCCAGATCTTCGCGCCGCCCTCCGCTTGTCCCCGAACAATGCTCCACTCCTGCAGCACGCCGCTGGAGTCGTACTCGCCCACGGCGCTTACGCCGAAGCCGAGGCCTTGTTCAAGCGGGTGCTCGCGCTCGATGCGACTTCATCAGCAGCGCGGCTTGGACTGGCGTCGGCTTTCTTTCAGCAAGGTAAACACAGCGCGGCGCTGGTGATCGTTGAGGACATGATCAAGCAGTCGGCGCCGCCACCGCGCGCGTGGTTGTTACACGCGCGCCTCGCCCTTCATGCCGGCGAATCGAAACTCGCCGCCCAGCAGTATCAGAAAGCCTGTGCGGCCGATCCGTCGCTCGCCGATTCCGCAATCGAACAGGAACTCGGGTCGCATTTTCACCGCACACCTAAAGTGGAGCCACCAACCAGCGACCCGTTTCCGTCCGACGCAGCCGATCAAGCGCCGGAGCGGCTCCCGGCGGGCGACCTCCCGCTTGGTCCCGAGGTTGATGTCGAGCGCCCGCAACTCTCCTTCGACGACGTCGGCGGCATGGAACGCGTGAAGGAAGAGATTCGCATGAAGATCATCCTGCCGCTGCGCCAGCCGGACTTGTTCAGGGCTTACGGCAAGAAGATCGGCGGCGGCATCCTGCTCTATGGTCCGCCCGGCTGCGGCAAAACCTATCTCGCCCGCGCCACCGCCGGCGAGGTGCAGGCGGGATTCCTCAGTATCGGCATCAGCGACGTGCTCGATATGTGGATTGGCCAGAGCGAGAAGAACCTCCACGCGCTCTTCGAGCAGGCGCGCGCTCATCGACCATGCGTCCTGTTCTTCGACGAGGTGGACGCCCTCGGCGCCAGCCGCTCCGATATGCTCAAGAGCGGCGGCCGGCAGATCATCAACCAGTTCCTCTCCGAATTGGACGGTGTCAGCGCCTCGAACGAGGGCGTGCTGATCCTCGCCGCAACCAACACCCCCTGGCATCTCGACCCGGCTTTCCGCCGGCCTGGCCGGTTCGATCGTATCCTGTTCGTCCCGCCACCCGATCAACCTGCGCGCGCTACGATCCTGCGGTTGCTCCTGAAAGGAAAACCAGTCACGGAACTCGACTTCGACGCGCTGGCCAAAAAGGCCGATGGGTTCTCCGGGGCAGACTTGAAGGCGGTGATCGATATCGCCGTCGAGGCCAAGCTGCGTGTCGCCATGACCTCCGGCAAGATCCAGCCGGTCACCGGCGCCGACCTGCTCGCTGCGATCAAAACGCACAAGCCCAGCACCCGCGATTGGTTCGAGACGGCGCGCAACCACGCGCTCTACGCCAATCAAAGCGGCCTCTACGACGAGATCCTCGCCTTCCTGAAGATCAGCAAATGAGCGCCCATCTTGCCCGCGCCCAACTGCTACTCGCACAATCCCGGCCCGGCGAGGCCGAACGGGAGGCGATGCTTGCACTCTCCGCGGACCCCCAAGATACCGCGGCGCTCGCGTTGCTCGCGCTTAGCCGTTGCGCCCAGCAGAAACGCCCGGAAGCGCTCGCGGCCGCCGAATCCGCGGTCGGTCTCGCGCCCGACAACGCGTATTTGCACTACGTGCACGCGTTGACGCTCCACCACCTCGATCGCGAGGACGCCGCTCACAGCGGGATCAATGCCGCGCTCCGCTTGAATCCGGAGGACCCCGACTTTTTCTCGCTGCTCGCAGGCATCGAGCTCGCCCGCGGCAACGCGCCCGCGGCCCTCACCGCCGCGGAGCAGGCACTTGCCATCGACTCCGAGCACGTGGAAGCGGCGAATCTTAGGGCAATGGCATTGGTGCGCCTCGGACGCAAAGCTGAGGCGACCGAAACGGTCGATTTCGCCCTCCAGCACGCGCCCAACAGCGCGTTATCCCACGCGAACCAAGGCTGGACCTACCTTCACCGCAACGATCCCCGGCGGGCACAGGAGTTTTTCCGCGAAGCGTTGCGGCTCGATCCAACGATGGAGTTTGCGCGACAGGGTATGCTCGAAGCGCTCAAGGCCCGGAACCCAGTCTACCGCGCCATGCTTGCCTACTTTCTCTGGATGGGTCGCCAGGGAGCAAAGCTCCAATGGGGCATCATCATCGGGACCTATTTCTTCTCGCGGTTTCTGAACAGTCAGCTGCGTGGTGCGGAGCACGCCTCGTGGGCCCTGATACTGCTGGCGCTCGTGTTTTATCTCTTCGTCTATCTCACATGGACCGCGCACCCGATGTTCAACCTGCTGCTGCGGTTCGATCGGTTCGGACGATACGTTCTCTCGCGTGACGAACGGATCGCCACGTACTGGTTTGGCCCGCTTGCCGGAGCCGCTGTCGCCGCGCTGACCTGGTGGGTGGTGACCCGCGCGGGGCTCCCGTTGCTGGCCACACTGTTGCTTGCGGCGCTGTCGATCTGCGGCGCGGCCACGTTCCAGCGCCAGAAACGCGCCCGGTTGATTCTCGGCGGCTGCACGGTGCTGCTCGCTCTCGTCGCGGCGATGGTGGTTTTCGAGGTGGTGATTGGCCCAGTTGTGGCCGGCGGTGGCGTCATGAGCGTCTTCGTGATGGGTTTTCTTGGCATCCAAATTCTCGCGAACGTACTGAGTCGCTGACCGATCTGCCACTTGGCCCGTCGGCGCAACACAGCAAAAATCCTTGTGCGCCGTTCGTTCGGCTGCCGTCGCAGCGCGCTAGAACCACACCTAACTCAGCCGCGCAGCCGTTCGGCTTCGAACAGGCACACGCAATCGCTGCCGTCCTGCGTGGGCAGCCAGTGCGGCTCGAGCGCCTTGAATTCGCGATCGATCACCTTCCGCAGTCCGCCGACCTCGATCACCACGATCCCATGTGGCGCCAGCCGCCCCTTGGCCTGGTGCAGCAGCTTGCGGATGATCATGAGGCCGTCCGGCCCGCCGTCGTGCGCCAGCCGCGGTTCGGCGGCAAACTCCGGCGCCTGCCGGTCGACATGCCGGCTCGGTTCATACGGCGGATTGCTCAGGATGATGTCGTAGCGCGCGGCCGGCACCTCGTCGAAGACGTCACTCTGGAACAGGTGCACGCGCTGACCGAGCCGATGTTCGCGGACGTTGATCACCGCCACGTCCAGCGCCGGCGTTGAAACATCGATGGCGTCCACGACGGCCCGCGGAAATTCGTGCGCCAACAGGATCGCAAGGCAGCCCGAGCCCGTGCAGACATCGACCGCACGCTTCAACCGCCGCCCGTGATCCGGCAGCCAGTCGCGCAACGCGCCGGGAATGAGTTCCAGAAAATAACTGCGCGGGATGATCACGCGCTCATCGACGTAGAAGCGGTGTTCGCCGAGCCACGCTTCGCGCGTCAGGTACGCCGCCGGCACCCGGTCGACCACCCGTCGCCGCAGCACGTCGCGTACGTCCGCGCGCTCGACCGGCGTGAGCTTGCGCGTCAGGACGCTGGCGTCGCTCTCGAGCGAGAGCTTCAGCGTTCGCAGCAGCAGGTAGAGCGCCTCGTCGTGCGCATTCGTCGCCACCTGGCCAAGGGCCACGTTCTCGCGGGTGTAGAGTTTCTCTGCGAACCGCAGCCAGTCGCCCAGCGTCGCCAGCGCGTCGGTGCGTGCGAAGGGATCGGAGGGCGAATTCCCTTTCATTGGTCGCGCTCCCGCCCACATCCATCGCCGCCCGGTTGATGCCATGTAGGAGCGGCTTTACGCCGCGATGGGTCCGTCTCTGGCGCTCCGGATCGCGGCATAAAGCCGCTCCTACAGTTGCCCTCGGCGGTCTTCATCCGTTGGGAAACGCAGTGTCCGCGGCCCGGCTCTACTCTTTCGCCTCTTTCTCCTCAACCACGTGCTCGTGATTGAAAATGTGCTCGGGACAATAGCACTGGTCACCCGTACACTTGGAGCAGTAGCGGAAATCCATCTCCGGATTCGTGAGGTCGGTTTTGCCGCAGATGTAACAGCGATGGCGCGGCTCGCGGTCCTTGCGTTCCTCAACCGCCCGGCGCGCCTGCGCGGCCATGCTGCGCCGACGCGAGCGCATGGTGTCGATGATGTCCCGGCCGAAAAAGAGCAGGAAGTTGCCCACCGACGCGAGAATCTGCCAGCGTGTCGAAGGCGCACCCACCACCAGCCCGTAGGCGTAACCGAGCACGGTAAGCAGCGCGAGCCACTTGATCTTGATCGGCAGGATGAAGAACAGCGCGAGTTCGAAATCGGGATTCAACCACGCGAAGGCTAGGAACACGGAACCGGCAATGAAAGCGTTCGTCACCGGCGCACCGGGCGTGAGGAACGCCGCCGCCACCGTCAGCACGCAACCGAGCAGCAGAAAAGCATTGTAGCGAAAGGCGCCCCAGTAGTGCTCCAGCGCATTGCCCATGAGGTAGAAAATCCACCACGCGAACGGCAGCAGCATCAGGCTGAACATCGAACCAAAGTTCACCGGCGGCGGATAGAACAGGAACGTGAAGACACGCCATGGTTCGCCGTTCATCACCAGCACCGGCACCAACACGAACTGACGCAGATCCAGCAGGCCGAGCATCGCCGCGAGCGTGACGAACACCTGCCCGATGATGAGATAGAGCGTGATGTTCGTCGGGGCGAACCGGCCGAAACGTCGTTCAAGAGGATCGAGCAGTGGCATCAGGAGGCGGAGGAGAAAGGGTCGAAAGGAACGCGCCGGCCCCGACGGGCGGGACTGCGGGCTCGGTAGCGGAATCCATGAACTGTTCGCCCGCAACGCGAAAGCGCCGACTTGGCCGTGGCACGGGCATCCCGCCCGAGGAAGCTCGCCGCGCCGCCGTCACGGGCAGGACCGCAACACGGGCAAGATGCCCGTGCCACGAAGGCGAGGCGGCCGGAAGGTTTGGCGCAACCGGACCGCTGCGCTTTCAGCTCTCCGCCGGTTTGGCGAGTTGATCCAACAACTTCTGTTTCTGCGTTTGCAGCGCCGGCTCCTGCACGGTCTCCAGCAGCGCCCGGGCGTGATCCCGTTTGTCCTGCTTGATCAGCACATTCGCCGCATGCAGCCGCATCGTCTCGCGCTCGACCGGCGTCGGCGCTTTCTCCTCCAGTTCACTCCACGCCTTCAAGGCTCCGTCCCAGTCGGGCGGGTTCATTTCGTAAAAGGACTCGGCGTAGCGATAGGTGAACTCGATCCGGTCCGGCGCGAGTTCCGCCGCCTGCCGGAATGCGTGATGGATGGCGCGGTCGATCGCGTCCGCCTTCCACTCGCCCGACGTGATGAAATCGTCGCGGGCTTCGTGCAGCAGCGTGCCGAGCTGGTAGTGGTAAAGCGGTTCCCTGGGCGCGAGTTTGATCGCGGCGAGGAAATAGTTCACCGCCTCGAGCGGCTTGCCCTCTTCCGCCAGGTAATTGCCGATCTGGTTTTTCACCAGCGGCTGGTTCGGATCGAGCTCGTTCGCCTTCAGCAGCATCACGATCGCCTGCTTGCGCTGGTCGAGCTTGCTGAGCAGGTAACCATACGCGGCGTACCCCTGTGCGAGGTTCGGGTTCGCGCGCAACAGCGCCTCGTAGCCGCGGCACACCTGCTCCATCTGCTGCGCAAACGCCTCTTCGTCGAACTTGGGGTTCTCCTTCGCCGCCTCGGCCATCAGCGCCTGCTGCTGTTCGATCAACTGCTTGAGCCCGCGCTCCGCCAACGATTCGCTCTCCTGCGCACGGAGGGAGGCAAGACCAAGCAGAGCCGCAGCCACGAACACGCGGCAACTCATCGCCGGCCAGCGGGCACCGGATAACTGACAGGAAACCCAGGAATGCATGGGGTGGAGTGCGACACGGTCGCTGAGCCAAGGTGCCAGCGCAAACCTGGAACGGCACTGCGCATGCCCGTGCCACCTACCGGTTCATCCCGTGCTGCGACTCCGCAGAAACGCCAGCGGCGACAGCCCGTGCACGCGCTTGAAGGCCCGGGAGAAATGGAACGGATCCATCCCCAGCACGTCCGCCGCCTCGCGCACGATCAGTTGTTTCTCCTCCAGCAGCGTGGCCGCATGGTGCATCTTCAACCGCATCAAGAATCGATAGGGCGGTTGGCCGGCGAACCGCTGGAACAACCGGCTCAGATACGCCGGCGCCACCCGACAAGCGGCCGCCGCCTCCTCCGCGGTGCTCACGGCCAGAAAATGTTCCTCCAGGAAACGCTGGCACCGCAGGAAGGTGGCGAGCGACGGATTCGACCGCTGTGCGTTGGGCAACCGGACCTCGGACACCAGCAGCAGCAGGATCTGCCCCTGCAGCGCCGCGATCCGCGCTCCGGTTCGCGTGCCGCGTCGCCCGGCGAACAACAACTGCTCGAATGCTGCCTGCACCTCGTCGACCGCGGCCACCGCGTGACATTCGCCCAGCGTCAGCCCCGCAGACCGCATCACGGCCGCAGCACCACGGCCCGAAAAGTTGACGAAGTATTTGGACAATCGGTCCGCGGGATCGGTCGTGATCGCGTGCGCAATCCCCGGGCCGTAAGCGAACACGCAGCCGCGGGTCAGCGCATGCGATCGGCCGTTCATCTGCAGATCGCCGCGCCCCCCCGCCACGAACTCGAGCGTGACGTGCGGAAACCCTGCTCGCCGGATCTCATAGTCCACCGCGCAGCGCTCCCAGCCGCCGCCGACCACGAACGGTCCCGGCCCGCCGTCCGAGGTTCGTTCCACATAAAACCTCCGCGCCTCGGCCACTTGACTCGACATAAACCCAGGCAACGGCAGAGAACGGCGGGGCATCACGCGAGCAAAGCCAGGTCAGCTCCGGAAAGCAACGAGTCAAGAATCGCCATTCCACGGGCAAGAACCGCCATTCAACTCCTCCCGACAATCGGCTACGCTTGTCCTGCCTCCCCGCCCCCTGCGCATGCAGATCGACGCCCACCAACACTTCTGGCGCTACCGTGCCGCCGACTACGGGTGGATCGACGATTCCCTGCAGGCCATTCGCCGCGATTTCCTGCCGGCGGACCTGGCGCCTCATCTGTCCACGGTCGGACTCGATGGCAGCGTGGCCGTCCAGGCGCGACAGTCGCTCGCCGAGACCGAGTGGCTGCTGCAGCTGGCGGCGGCGCATCCGCTGGTCAAGGGCGTGGTCGGCTGGCTGCCGCTCGCAGACGAGGGCGCGCGGATCGGAGCGTTGCTCGATCGGTTTGCCGCGAATCCGCGATTCAAAGGCCTCCGGCACGTCCTGCAGGCCGAACCGGACGGCTATTTCGCGGACGCCAAGTTCAATGAGGCGCTCGAGGAGGTCAGCGCGCGCGGGTTGACTTACGATCTCCTGATCTTCGCCCGGCAGTTGCCGACAGCCGTTGCGTGGGCGGATCGGCATCCGTCGCTCCGCATCGTGCTCGACCACATTGCGAAGCCCGTCGTGCAGGGCGCACCGCCGCGCGAGTGGCGCGAACAACTCCGCGAACTCGCCCGGCGCGAGCGGATCTGCTGCAAGTTTTCCGGCGTCGTCACCGAGGTGCCCGGCTGGCACTGGACGCCCGAGTTGCTCCGCCCCTACTTCGACGTCGCGCTCGAAACGTTCGGTCCGCGCCGGCTGATGTTCGGCTCGGATTGGCCGGTCTGCCTCGTCGCCGCCGACTACGCCCGCTGGTTCGCTTTCGTGGACGACTGCGTGCGGACCTTGTCGGCCGATGAACGCGCCGCGGTTCTCGGTGGCACGGCGACGGCGTTCTATCGACTCGCTGATCAGTCGTGACCATGCAGCCGCGAATCCAGAGCCTACATTGCCGCGCCGGGAACCGGTTGCCTCCAGTTGGCGGCTTTCGGCTCTCAACTCTCAACGCTCAACTCTCAACGGCTCCGGCTCTCCGCTCTGGACGCTCGGCTCTCGGCTGAATTTCCTTTCCATGCACCGCCGCCGCCTCGGAAACACCGGTCTCGACGTCTCGATCCTCAGCTTCGGCGCGTCCTCGCTGGGCGGTGTTTTCCGGACCACCGACGACGCGGAAAGCATCCGCACCGTGCATACCGCGGTGGACCTCGGCATCAACTTCATCGACGTGTCGCCCTACTACGGCGCCACGCGCGCCGAGACGGTGCTCGGCAAGGCCCTCCGGGAAATTCCCCGCGATCGCTATTTTCTGGCGACCAAGGCTGGTCAATACGGCGAAGGCGAATTCGACTTCTCGGCTGCACGGGTCACCCGCAGCCTCGACGAAAGTTGTGCGCGGCTGGGCGTCGACTACATCGATCTGCTGCAGTGCCATGACATCGAGTTCGCGTCGCTCGACCAGATCGTCACCGAAACCATCCCGGCCCTGCTGCAGCTGAAACAAGCCGGCCGAATCGGACACATCGGGATCACCGGGCTGCCGCTGAAGATTTTCCCCGCAGTCATCGATCGCGTGGCCCCCGGTGCAGTCGAGACGGTGCTCTCGTTCTGCCACTACGAGCTCAACGACTCCTCGCTCGAATCGCTCCTCCCCTACTTCGAGCAAAAGCGCGTCGGCGTGATCAACGCCTCGCCGATCGGCATGGGTCTGCTCACGCCCCGCGGCGTGCCGTCATGGCATCCCGCTCCGCCCGCGCTCGTCGCCGGCGCGCGACGGGCCGTCGAATTTTGCCAGTCGGTCGGCGCCGACATCGTGAAACTCGCGATTCAGTTCGCCGTCGCGCACCCGGGCATCGCCACGACGCTGGTGGGCAGTGCCAGCTCGGAAAACATCCGCCGCAACATCGCGTACGCCAGCGAACCGGTCGATCGCGAGTTGCTGGCGCGGGTGCTCGAGATTCTGCAGCCGATCCACAATCACAACTTTACCCGCGGTCGGCCGGAAAACCGCGACCCGATCATCGGCTGAGCGCACCCGCCGAATTGCTGCTGCTGTTATGAACACGCTGATTCTCCAGGAACCCGGCCGACTGATCGGCGCCACCTCGCCCGAACCCGCCGCGCCAGGCGCCGGCGAGGCGTTGGTGCGCGTGCACCGCGTCGGAGTCTGCGGCACCGACCTGCACGCCTTCGCCGGCCGGCAGCCGTTCTTTTCCTACCCGCGCATCCTCGGCCACGAGCTAGGCGTCGAGGTTCTCGCCGTCGGCGCCGGAGTGACCAACGTCGCCGCGAACGACCGCTGTGCCGTCGAGCCTTATCTCAACTGCGGCCGTTGCATCGCCTGCCGCCAGGGAAAACCCAACTGCTGCCGCGATCTGCAGGTGCTCGGCGTCCATGTCGACGGCGGAATGCGTGAACGTTTGGTCCTGCCCGCGGCCAAGCTGCACCGGTCCCGCCTCCTTTCCTTCGATCAGCTCGCCCTGGTGGAAACGCTGGGTATCGGCGCCCACGCGGTCCAGCGCGCCGCCGTCACTCCCGGCGAGACGGTCGCCGTGCTCGGCGCGGGACCGATTGGGCTTTCCGTGATCCAGTTTGCCCTCGCCGCCGGAGCCCGCGTGCTCGTCGTCGACGTCAACCCAGCCCGACTCGCCTTCTGCCACGAGCGGCTGGCGCTTGCGGCTAGCGACCTGATTGACGCGCGGGACGCCGACGTGGCCGCGCGGCTCGGTGAACTCACCGCCGGCGATCTGCCCACGGCGGTCTTCGACGCGACCGGCAACGCGGCCTCGATGGCAGCGGCGTTTCACTATCCGGCGCCGGGTGGCCGGCTCGTATTCGTCGGACTGTTTCCCGGCGACGTGACGTTCAACGATCCGAATTTTCACCGGCGCGAACTCACGCTACTCGCCAGCCGCAACTCGCGCCCGGAGGATTTCCGCCGGATCATCGATCTCGTCGAGTCTGGACGCGTCGACACCACGCCCTGGATCACTCATCGGGCCGCGCTGACCGACGTGCCGGACCGTTTCTCGAGCTGGACCGAGCCCGCCTCCGGAGTATTGAAAGCGATGATCCACGTCGCGGATTGATCCGGGCCCACCGCCGTTTTCCCCACTCGTTTCACCCCAAACATGACTACCCCGAAATCCCGCGGCGTCTTTCAATCGCCCGACGGACGCAGCTACGCCGCCGCGTTCTTCCTCGTCGCGACGCTTTTCATGCTTTGGGCCGTGCTCAACAGCATGATCGACACGATGGACAAGCACTTTCAGAACCTGCTGGGCCTCTCCAAGGCGCAGTCGGCCTGGGTGCAGTTCGCGCACTATTTTGGCTACACTCTCATGGCGCTGCCGGCGGGGCTGATCACGAGAAAGATCGGCTACAAGGGCGGCATCATCTTCGGGCTACTGCTCGTCTCGCTCGGAGGCTTCTGGTTCGTGCCGGCCACCTACATCGCGCAGTTCTGGGGCTTCCTGTTGGGCGTCTGTTTCGTCGCGATGGGGCTCACGGTGCTGGAAACGGTGGCCAATCCCTACACCACTGTCCTCGGTCCGCAGGAGAAAGCCACCTTCCGCATCAACCTCGCCCAGTCGTTCAACGGCTTCGGCTGGATCATGGGGCCGGTCATCGCGTCGAAGTTTTTCTATGCGACCACGGGCGGCGCCGAGGCGGCGAGCAAGACGCTCTACATCCCGTATCTCATCATCGCGATTTTTGTCCTGGGTCTCGTGGTGCTCTTCTGGCGCGCGAAGCTGCCGGAAATCAAGGTGGAGGACGAGTATCACACCGACGAACCCGTCCGGACCGGCGAGGTGATCGCGCACCCAGGGCTGGCCTTTACGCTCATGCTGGCCGGCGCAGGCGTGCTGGTCTTCTCCGTCTACGCCATTCTGACCTATGTCATGATGATCGAGATTCGTGGATGGTTTTATCTGACGCCACTCGTGATCATCGCCGTATGGCTGTGGCGCATTTCGCGACGCCTCACGACGCACAGCATCTGGGGCCATCCCCACTTTTCGGGCGCCACGATTTCGCAGTTCGCCTATGTGGCGGCCCAAGCCGGAATCTTCAGCTTTTTCATCAACTACATGACCGAGATCCCGACGGTCACGGATGGGCTTCGCCAAAGTGGTTTCGTCAATTGGATCTTGGGCGGCAGCGATGGCGTCGGCCAGCTGGAGGGGCTCTGGCGCCTGACCGACTCGGGCGCGAGCCGGCTGCTGAGCGTTGGGTTCTTCCTCTTCTTCATCGGCCGGGTGATCGGGGCGGCGATTCTGAGCAAGGCTTCGGCCCATCGCGTGCTCGGCCTGTATGCCGCGATCAATGCCGTGCTTTGCGCTCTCGTCGTCATGAAGATTCCGCAGTTCTCCGTGATGGCGGTGTTCGGCACCTTCTTTTTCATGTCGCTCATGTTTCCGACCATCTTCTCGCTCGGCATCCACGGACTGGGCTCCGACTCGAAAAAGAAAGCCTCGGCGTTTATCGTCATGTCCATCACCGGCGGCGCGTTGATGCCGAAGCTCATGGGTCGGCTGGGCGACGTCTACGACATGTCGATCGCTTTCCTGATGCCACTCGGGTGCTTCGCGGTCATCGCGCTCTACGGTTTCTTCTGGTCGAAGCTCAGCGGCACCAACGGTTCGACCGCGGTCGCGCCCCACCGGCACGGATAGGCACTGCGAGCAGAAGAGCCATCGCACCGCCATGGCCTTCAACGTGACCGGCGGGTTGTAAGCCAGGTCGATGACCTGGCTGAATGCCTCCCGGGAGCGCCATCGCCGGATCGACTTGCACCCGCCGCGAAACGACTCACCTGTGTTCAGGTGAACACATGTGGCGCAACTCCCCCTATTGGCCGCGGCGCCAACATTAATCCGCCGAACCGGTTCGAGTCGCAGCACCTGAGCCTCGATCCCGCGGATGCCGAGTGGTGCGACTGCCCACCGGAGGAACGCCCGAATCCCCGCACGCAGTTTTTCTTCGACGCCAGCGAATCGCTGCTGACGCGCAATCAAAGTCCCGACGTCGGTTTCGAATACGGGCTCAACCCTTACCGCGGCTGTGAGCACGGCTGCGCCTACTGCTTCGCCCGGCCATTTCACGAGTATCTCGGCTGGAGCAGCGGGCTCGATTTCGAAACCAAGATTCTCGTGAAACTGCGCGCGCCCGAGTTGCTTCGCCGCGAGTTGGGCGCGCCACGCTGGCAGCCGCAGCTGATCGCCATGAGCGGAGTCACCGACTGCTACCAGCCGGCCGAACGCCATTTCCGGCTGAGTCGTCACTGCCTGGAGGTCTGCGCCGAGCTGCGGCACCCGATTTCGATCATCACGAAAAACGCGTTGGTCACTCGCGATCTCGACGTGCTGCGCGAACTCGCCCGCTGGCACTGCGTCCGCGTGAACTTCTCTGTCACGACGCTCGACAGCACGCTGGCCGGCAAGCTGGAGCCACGCGCCTCGCGGCCGCCGGCACGGCTCAACGCGATCCGCGAATTGAGCGCCGCCGGGATCCCCGTGGGCGTGATGGTCGCGCCGACCATCCCCGGGCTCACGGATCACGAGCTGCCCGGAATCCTCGCCGCCGCGGCGGCGGCGGGCGCGCGGCAGGCGGGCTATATCGTTTTGCGCCTGCCATATTCGGTGAAGGACGTGTTCCTGCGCTGGCTCGACGATCACGAGCCAGACAAGAAAGCGCGCGTCGTCGAGCGGCTGCGCGCGCTTCGCGGCGGCTCGCTCTACGACAGCGACTGGGCGCAGCGCTGGAGCGGACAAGGCATCTGGGCCGAACACCTGCGCCGCGTCTTCGAGATCGCTTGCCGTCGGCACGGCCTGAACGACGAAAGCCCCGCGCTGTCCACGGAGCATTTCCGCCGTCCGGGTGGAAATCAGCTGGAGTTGTTTTGAGCGAACAGTCGTCGCGGCTTGGAGCGGTCTCGCAACGACGCGCATGCTCGAGGTGCTCCGGGTGACGCCCGGCGTCCCACCGGGCTGCGGCCGCCGCGCGCTATTCACGTCCAACCCAACCCGGCGGGGCACCGGGTTCCATCTGTCCTCATGCACGCGCCCGCGCCCGCCCGAAAGTGTCACGTACTGCACCCCTTCGAAGCCGGCAGCGGGGCTTGCGTGGGGCGCGGCCGGCGGATTTGCATTCGGCCATGCAGCACCTCCGCGCGATCGGGTTCGATGCCGACGACACGCTTTGGCACAACGAGACGATTTTCGAACGCGTGCACGAGCGGTATCGCGCGCTGCTCGCCCACTATCACGACGCCGCCACCGTCGACCGCACGCTCTTCGCGACCGAGATGCGCAATCTCGAGCTCTACGGCTACGGCATCAAGGGCTTCATGCTTTCCACGGTCGAGACCGCGATCGAGCTCACCGACGGCAAGATCAGCGCCCAGGAGATTCGCACGATCATCGGACTCGGCCGCGAGATGCTGAACCACCCGGTGGAACTGCTGGAGGGCGTCAGCGAGGTGCTCGCCACGCTCGCACCCACCCACGAATTGCTCCTGATCACGAAAGGCGACCTGCGCGATCAGGAGCGCAAGCTCGCGAAGTCCGGCATCGCTTCGCATTTCCGCGGCATCGAAATCGTGTCGGAGAAAAACGAGCCGACCTACACCACGATTCTGCAGCGGCGCGGGATCCCGCCCACCGAGTTCCTCATGGTCGGCAACTCGCTGAAATCCGACATCCTGCCCGTGCTCGCGCTCGGCGGCTCGGCGGTGCACGTCCCCTATGCGCTGACGTGGGCGCACGAACGCGCCACCGCGGTGCCCGAGGCGCCTGGACGTTTCTTTCAAATTTCCACCTTGGGCGAGTTGCCGTCGTTGCTGGCCGCACCCGCTCGCTGAGGTGGTGACACATGCCACCGTGACGACGAACCGCCTTGGCAGCGCGCCGTGCGTGTGCGACTAATCGCCCGGCACCGTCCTCCGCTTGAATCTCCTCGATCGCTATCTCTTCAAAAGCGTCCTGTTCACCTGCGCCGCCGCGGTGGCTTTGTTCACGTTCATCGTCCTGGTCCCTAATGTTCTTCGGGACATGCTGGCCTACGTGCTCACCGGGCAGCTCTCGCTGCTCGTGTTCGCCCGGCTCGTCTTCACGTTGCTGCCGCTCGCGCTGTCCTACGCGCTGCCGATGGGCATGCTGACGGGCGTGCTGCTCACGCTGGGCCGGTTGTCGGCCGACAGCGAAGTCACGGCGATGCGCGCCGTGGGCTTGAGCATTCCGCGGATCGTCCGGCCGATCCTGTTGCTGGCCGCGATGGGCTCGGCGCTCGGGATCTACCTGAATTTCGAATCGATGCCGCGGGCCCGCGTCGAATACGAGCGCGGCTTCGCCGCGGCGATTCAGGCGAACCCGCTCAACCTGATCGTGCCGAAAACGTTCATCCGCAGCTTTCCGGGTTACGTCGTCTACGTGGGCGAAAAGCAGGGCGGCATCATGCGCGACTTCTGGTTGTGGGAACTTGATGCCGAAGGTCGCGTCGAGCGGTTCGTTCGCGCTGCGTCGGGTCGCTTCGATTATGACGAGCCCAACAATTCGCTGATGCTGACGCTCACGCAGGCGAAAGTGGAGTCGCGCGCGAAGGAAAATCCGGAGCGCTTCGAAAAGCCGCAGCTCGTTGCGTCGCTCGGACAATGGGGTCCGATTCAACTCTCGCTGAACCGCTTCTTCGGCCGCAACGCCGGCATTCGGATGAAACAGGAATGGATGACCTATGGTCAGCTGCAGGCCGAGGGTGAGCGGCTCGCCGCGCAGCCGCTGCCGGCCGACGCCGCCGAGGCGAAGCAGGCCCGCCGGACGCGCATGAAGCTCGCGATCGTGTTTCACGACAAGATCAACACGGCGCTCGCGGTGTTCTCGCTCGCGCTGATCGGCGTGCCGCTCGGGATCAAGGTTTCGCGCCGTGAGACGTCGGCGAACTTCGCCGTCGCGGTGGGAATCACGCTGGTGTATTACCTCATGACCGTCGTGATCAAGGTGCTGGACCGACATCCCGAGTATCGGCCCGACCTGCTGCTCTGGCTGCCCAACTTCATCCTCATCGGCTTCGGCCTGTGGCTGATGGCGCGGATCGAGCGGCGGTAGCCCCGTCGACATTCCAACCGTAGGCACGCCCACCGAGAGCGGCTGAAGATCCCCCCCGCGATTTTGCCGCAACCAATCGGGCAAAAGGTAGGGCTGGGCCGGCCGGAAGGATGAGTCACGATCGAAGGGCGCGGCGGGCCCGACGAGCCCGCGTCCCCGGTCCGTTTCGCGACACGCCGTCAGTCCGGCGCCTGCGCGGCCACGAGTCCTGAGCGGCCGTCGATTTCCGCCATCACCTGCTCGCGCACGGGAATCGCCGCGCGGTTGGCGAGCAATTCCCGCGCGTAGTCGTCGAGCCGGACGAACTCCACGCCCGTCCGCCGCAGCGCCGAAAGCAATTCACCAAACAGCGCGCGCCGCCCCATCCCCTCGATCTCCGCGTGAATCGTCAGCACGTTCACGAGATCATCGCGCAACAACGAGAGATAGTGATCGACGATCGCATCGTCCGGGTATTCTGGCCGGCCCATCAGTTCATCGAACGTCGGCAGCGTGCTGGGAATTTCGAGCGTGCGGAACACTTGGCCTGCGATCCGCGGAAAGAACGGCGCCCCACCCCGCGTGTCGCTCGCATACCGCAGGCCGGCCGCGTCGTAAGCGTGCCGGCTGCGCGCGTTGCTCTGCCAGCCTGCCGCGCCGGCAGTGTGTGCTTCAGCACCGAAGATCCGCCGGAACTCCGCACGCGCGGCCAGGAACTCCGCGTCGACTTCCGGCTGCGTCATCCGCTGCAGGTAGTCCTGCCAGCGGTAGTGGTTGTAGCAGTGGATGCCGACCTCGAAGCCGGCGTCGCGTACCGCCCGCATCGTGGCGGCGTGCCGTCGGCCGATATGCGGCGCCGGCAGCAACGTACCGTTCAGCAGCGTGCGCACGCCGTAGATCTGCACCACGCTCGTGCGACTCACCTTTTTGAAGAAACCCGGCCGCAACACCCGCGTGATCGCACGGCCGGTCTGGTCTGGCCCCAGCGAGAACAGAAAGCACGCGGGCGCACCGATCGCGCGGCAATCCGCCACCAGGTTCGGCACGCCGTCGCGCGTGCCGCGATCGGTGTCGACGTCGACTTTGAGGGCGAGACGGAGGGGCATGGTTTAGCGTCGTTGCCCAAGCAGGTTGCGAATCCAGTGAGGATGTCGCCGGGCATGAAACACACCGGCGACGAGCCACATGGTTTCGAGTTCGCGGTAATACAACAGATACGTGCCTGATTCGAACGGGTAGACCCGCCACCCCGCGTCTCGCTCGTGAAACAACGATGGGTTCAGTTCGATCAACGCCACGATCCGATCGAATTCTTCGAGGATGCGTTCGGCCTTCTCAGCTGAGAAACACCGGTGGTAGTCATAGATCGCCTGGAGATCGTCTGAGACGACCCAAGGCACAATCTTCACCGCCTTCTTCACTTTCGCAGCAACGCACGAGCCTGCGCCGGCGTCAGCGCAATCGATGGGTCTTCAGCCACCAGCGTCACTCGCCGTTCCAATTCGGTTAGGTGCTCCCGTGGAATCGGAGGCACGCCGGAGCGACGCACCGCATCCCAGAGTTCATCGATCAGCGCGAGTTTCTCCTCGAGAGAGGCCTCCGCCAAACCGGGAAAGCGCGTCGAGATACTACCCATGTCCGTCGAAGATGGCGCGCGACCGAGCGGAGTCAACCAACCCCACGATACGCCTCACTCCAGCTGATAGTCCTTGTGCGCGAGATGGTAATCCAGCGTGCGCTTGATCGCTTCGCGCAACGCGACCTTCGGCTTCCAGCCGAGCCGCTTCGTTGCGTTGGTGATCGAGGGTACGCGCTTTTGAATGTCCTGGTAGTATTTTCCGAAGTACTTGCCGGATGGCACCACCACCGTTTTCGCCTTCGCGACGTGCTCGGCGTAGTCGGGATAATCCTTGAACGCGGCGATGATCAGCTTCGCCAACTGGACCACGCTCACCTCGTTCTTTGGATTGCCGAGATTGAAGATCTGCCGCGACGCGCAGCCATCCTTGTTCTCGATGATTCGCAGCAACGCGTCGATGCCGTCATCGATGAAGGTGAACGAGCGCGTTTGCCGGCCGCCGTCGACCAGCTGCAGCGGCTTCTGGAAAATCACGTTGGAGATGAACTGCGTGAACAGCCGCGAACTGCCCTCCTTTGGCTCCATGACATCGTCGAGCTTCGGTCCGATCCAGTTGAACGGCCGAAACAGCGTGTAGTCGACGTTGTCGCGCACGCCGTAGGCGTAGATCACGCGATCGAGCAGCTGCTTCGAGCAGGCGTAGATCCAGCGCTGCCGCTCGATCGGTCCATACACCAACGCGCTCGTCGCCTCGTTCAGCTCGCGATCGGGCGACATCCCGTAGACCTCGGACGTCGACGGAAAAATGATCCGCTTCCGGTATTTCGCGCATTTGCGGACGACGTCGAGGTTCGCCTCGAAATCGAGCTCGAACACCCGCAGCGGGTCCTTCACGTATTGAATCGGATTCGCGATGGCGACGAGCGGGATCACCACGTCGCATTTCTTCACGTGGTATTCGATGTACTCGCGATTGATCGTGATGTCGCCCTCGACGAACTTGAAGCGCGGATGGTTGAGGCTGTCCTCCAGCTTGTGGCTGCCGATGTCCATGCCGTAGACCTCCCAATCCTTGTGCTTGAGGATCGCGCGCGTGAGCGAGCTGCCGATGAAGCCGTTGACTCCGAGGATGAGAACTTTGAGGGGCATCAGAAACGAGGGTTAACCACGAAATCCCGAAATGACACGACAGAACACTCCGGCCGCTGTAGCCGCGCCGGTTACGATGCGGGCGGAGTTGGCGCCGTCGATTCCAGCACCTGCCCAACCTGCAGCTCCGGCACCGGCGCCGCGCGCCATTCCGTCTTCGTCAACTCCAGCGCGCCGTCTCCCGTCGCGATCACGAGCGGATTGAGCGACAACACCTCGCCCGGCCGGCCGCGGCGGTCGCTCGTCGCGGCGGAATCCTGCTCGGCCCACCAGACCATCAGTCGCGCGCCGCCCACGTCCGTGAACGCGCCCGGATACGGATCCGTCACCGCGCGGATCAGGTTGAAAATCTGCGCGCTGCTCCGCGTCCAGTCGATCCGGCCGTCCTCGGGCGTTCGTCCGCCGAAGTAGGTCGCCTGCGTATCGTCCTGCGGCCTCTCCTTCGCGGTACCGGCGAGCAGCGCATCGATCTGCCGCGCGAGCACCCGCCGGGCGCACGGCAGCACTTTCCGGAACGCCTGCTCGGCGGTGTCGCGCGGGCCAATATCCACACCGTCCTGATCCACGATTGCGCCCGCGTCGGCACTCTTCACCATGCGGTGCAGCGTCATCCCGATCCGCGGCTCGCCGTGCAACACCGCCCAGTTGATCGGCGCCCGGCCGCGATATTTCGGCAGCAGCGAACCGTGCAGGTTGAAGGCGCCGAGCCGCGGCAGCGCCAGGAGCTTCGTGCCGATCATGTGCCGGTAGTAGACCGAGAGGATCAGCTCCGGCTGCAGCCTCGCGATCCGCTCGCGCCACTCCGGCGTGTTCACCGACTCGGGCGTGAACACCGGAATCCCTCGCTCGCGGGCGGCCTGCGCCGGCGTCTTGAACCAGATTTTCTCGTGCGGGTTATCCTCGTGCGTGACGAGCGCGACAACATTGTCGCCGCGTTCCAGCAGCAGCGAAAGACACTCGTAGCCGACTTCGCTGTAACCGAAGAAGAGGATTCGCGGCTTCGACATGCCTACTCTTTCCGCTCGTGCACTTCCTTGATGAAATAACGCTGCCGCGCCCGCACGACCTGATAGGTCCGGCCGACATACTCGCCAATCAGCCCGATGCCCAGAAGCGCCACGCTCATAAGGAAGAACAAGACCCCGAACAGCGTGAACAAACCTTCCGCCGCGGTGTAGTCGAAGAACAGCCGGCGGATGGCCAACACGAGCACAAACAGCGCGCTCCCCGCGCAACACGCCATCGCGAACATCGTGAAATACTGCAGCGGCGCGATCGAGAATCCGGTGACCAGGTCGAAGTTCAGCCGGATGAGCTTGTAGACGGAGTAGTTCGAGGCCCCCGCATGCCGCTCCTCGTGCTTCACGCCGACTTCGGCCGGATTGCTCGAGAAACTGTAGGCCAGCGCGGGGATGAACGTGTTGATCGCGCCGCTGTGCACGATCGCCTCGATGATCGGCCGGCGATAAGCGCGCAACATGCAGCCCTGGTCCGTCATCTCGATGTTCGTCGTGTGTTCGCGGACGATGTTGATCAACCGTGAGGCCCACGTCCGGAACAGCGAGTCCTGCCGATCGAGCCGGTAGCCGCCGACGTAATCATGCCCGGCATCGATTTTCTCCAGCAGCTTGGGAATCTCCTCCGGCGGATTCTGCAGGTCCGCGTCGAGCGTGACGATCACCGTGCCGCGCACGCGTTCGAACGCGGCCATGATCGCCATGTGCTGCCCGTAGTTGGAGTTGAAATCGATCACGCGCGTCACGTCGGGTCGCGCGGCGAATTGCGCCTTCAGCAACTCGATGGAGCGGTCGGCGCTGCCGTCATTGGTGAACACCACCTCGTAGCTCCGGCCGATGGCGTCGAGCACGGGATACAACCGCGCGAACAGCGTCGGGAGATTCAGCTCCTCGTTGTACACGGGGATGACGATCGAAAGCTCAGGAGTGGCGCTCATTTTTCGCATTCGCCTCCAGAATTCGCACGAGCGCCTCCACCACGCGCCGCACGTCGTCGCGCGTCATCGCCGGAAACAGCGGCAGCGTCAGGATGTTTCGGCAGACTTTCTCGGCGAAGGGGAAATCGCCCTCCTTCCAGCCGAGCCGGCGGTAAACCGCGAAGAGATGAATCGCCGGATAATGCACGCCGGTGCCGATCCCGGACGCGTGCATCTGGGCCATCACGTCCGCCCGCTTGATCGTCAGCTGATCGTCCGGCAGCACGACTTGAAACATGTGCCAGTTGCTCCCGCTGAAATCCTGCGGCGGCAATCCGAGCCCGAGCGCGGCGATCGCCGGCGCGCTGAGCAGTTCGAAATAGGCGCGGACCAGCTCCGCGCGTTTGGCGTTGAACGCGTCGATGTGCGGCAACTGCCCCAGCCCCACGCGCGCCGCGACGTCGGTGAGGTTGAACTTCCCGCCGACCACCTCGACCTCCATCCCATCGAAGCCCGAGCGCACGACGCCCTGCAGCCGATACTGCTCCGCGAGTTTCGCCTCGCGTTCGTCGTTCAGCACAAGACAGCCGCCTTCGATCGTCGTGATGTTCTTGTTCGGATGGAAACTGAACGAGACGAAGTCGCCAAACGAACCGATCCGCCGGCCGCCCCAGGTGCTGCCGAACGACTGCGCGGCGTCCTCGATCACGCGCAGCTTGTGTTGGCGCGCGATCGCATACAGCCGGTCGCGATCGACCGGGAACCCGGCGAGGTCCACCGGCAGCAGCGCGCGGGTTTTCGCCGTAATCGCCGGTTCAATTTTCTCCAGATCGATGTTCCGTGTCACCGGATCGATATCCACGAACACCGGCCGCGCGCCCACTTCGAGAATGACATTGCTCGTCGCCACCCACGACAGCGGCGTCGTGATCACCTCGTCACCCGGGCCGACGCCTGCAATCCGCAGTGCGATCTCCATCGTGCACGTGCCCGAGTTGAACACGCGCACCGGCCGGCCGCCGAAGTAATCGAACAGCTTCGCCTCGAGTTCCTTCACCTTCGGGCCGGAGGTAATCCAGCCGGAGCGCAGCACGTCGGCCACGCCCGCGATCGTTTCCTCATCGATCGTGGGACGGGTTAGCGGGAGAAACGGCGCGGTCGAGGCGGCGGGCGAAGTGCTCACGGTTGGTTGCTGAACAGATAATGGCCGCGGGTCTCCGCGATCAAATGATAACGAAACGACGGATCGCCGAACAACCGGCCCACGGCGCGCTTCCGGGCGACAACCCACAGCCGGTCCGGCCCCGGCCATTGGCGTCGAAACTCGGCTTCGTCAATGAACCGTCCACTGGCCAGCGCCCGCGGGTCCTCCTTCACCTCGAGCTCACCATGATAGCCAATGACCCCGACCTCGCGCTGCGCATAGAATGTGAAATCGTGGAAGAAGTCCTGATAGTGCAACACCCGATCCGCCGGCTGCGCCCGCGCCGTCACGATCTCGGCAAGTTCGCGAGTGGATGGCCGGGCGACGTGCAGTTGGGCGAAACCGAGCGTCGCATACATCACGGCCACAGTGCCGAGCAGCGTCCCCAATCCCGCGCGCGCGCCGCGTCGCACCGCGAACCACCCCGTCAGGACGCCGCCGAGCAGCAACACCCCGCCGAGCACGCACGCATACGGCCGCAGCACGGCAATGGGCTCCACGTTCCGCACGAGGTTCGGTCGCAGCGCGACAGTGAGGAACGCCGCGCCGAGCAGCACCGCCACCAAGCCGAACAATCCAAATCCATCGCGCAGTCGCGGTCTTGCCGCCGCATTGCGCCGCAGCTCCGCCAAGTAGCATCCCAGCATCGCCGCCAGCGCCGGCAGCACCGGCAGGATGTAGGGAATCAGCTTCGACTGCGACTTGCTGAAGAACAGAAATATGACCAGCGCCCACGTGGCGAAATACCACCGGTCCGCCTGCTCTTTCCGCGCCGCCCAGCCGCCGGCGAGAAACCGTTTCACGGCTATTGGCAGGAAACCCATCCAGGGGAACGTGCCGACAAACAGGATCGGCACGAAATACCACCACGGCTCGAACCGCCCATGTGTGGTCGTCGTGAACCGCTCCCAGTGTTCGCGCACGAAATAGAAATGCGCCCAGTCGGGATTCCGCTGCGCCACCAGCAGGTGCCAGGGCGCGGCGATCAGCAGGAACAGCACAATGCCCGTCGGCAGATAGAGCGGCCGGAGTCGTCGCCACTGGTTAAACACCAGGAGCCACACGAACATCACGAGCCCGCTGAGGAGCACGCCAATCAGCCCCTTGGTCAGCACCGCGAGCGCCGCGCTGGCATACAGCCCGTAGAAAAACCATCGGCGGCGCGACAGCCCTGCTATTCTTGTCGCCGGCCTCGCTGAGGCCGGGCCGGGGTCGGCGCCCCCGGCCACAGGTTCGCGCACGCCAAGGATGAAACAAAACAACGTGGCGCTCATCAGCACTGACACCGCGCCGTCCAGCAGCAGCGTCCGCGCAAGCACGAAATAAAGCAGCGAACTGCCCAGCACCACCGCCGCCCAGCGTCCCGCCGCGCGGCCGAACATCCGGCGCGTCGCCGCATACGTCAGCGCCAGCCCGCCCAGCGCGAACGCCGCGGCCGGCAGCCGGGCCGCCCAATCGTTCAGACCGAACACGCGCAGGCTCACCGCTTCGGCCCAATACACCAGCGGCGGTTTCTCAAAATAGTTCACGCCGTTCAGCCGCGGCGTGACCCAGTCGCCGCTCGCCAGCATTTCGCGCGGGATCTCCGCGTAGCGGGCCTCGTCGGGATTCGCCAACGGATGCGAGCCCAGCCGCAGCCCGAACAGCAGCGCGAAGGCGAGCAGCAGCCAACCGAGGTCGCGCGCCCAGCCAGTGGAGGAGGTTCGAGGTGCAGGCAGAGGGGCGTTCACGAGCGAACGCCAGAAATGGGCAGCTCGAGCACGACGCGCAAGCCCCTACGCTCCGTCCGGTTCTCGGCGTGAATCCGCCCACCGTGGAGCCCCGCGATACTCCGGCAAATGGCCAGCCCGAGCCCGTGCCCGTTCGGCTGCGCGTCGTCCACCGCGCCATGCGCGAACCGCACAAATCGCTCGAAAACCCGCTCCACCTGTTCGCGCGGCAGCCCCGGACCTTCGTCGGACATCGTCAACCGCCAGCTCGTTTCGGTCACGGTGGATTCGAGTTCGATCCGTCCGCCCGCCGGCACGACCCGCAGCGCGTTGGTGAGCAGGTTGAGCAACACCTGCCGGACGAGCGTCGGTTCACACTGCACGGCGCCTGCATCCGCGCGCGTCACTGCAAAAACCACACCGCGCTCCTCGCTCATCACGGCCGCATCTTCGCCAAAACTCCTCACCCACTCCGCCGCGGAAATTTCGCTCATCGCCGGCGCCAGGCTGCCGCTCTCCGCCTTGGCGAGAAACAGCAGCGTGTCGATCACCCGACGCAACGCATCGAGATCCTCCAGCATCTCGTCGACCGCCGCGCTGGCCTCCGCATCGGCCGCCAGTCGGCCGCGCAGCTTCTCGGCGTTGAGCCGCAGCAGCGCCAGCGGTGTTTTCAGCTCGTGCGACGCGTCCGCGGTGAACCGCTTCACCTGCGCGAACGACCCTTCCAGCCGGTCGAACATCTGGTTCAGCAAATCCGCCAGCGCCGTCAGTTCGTCGCGGCCCGGCGGCAGCGGAATGCGTTCACTCAGCGTCTCCGCGCCGATCCGGCTGGCCGTTTCGCGGATGGCCCGCACTGGCCGCAGCGTCAGCCGCGCGAAATACCAGCCGAGTCCCACACTCGCCAGCGCCACGCCGCCGAGCAGCATCAGGCTCGTCTGCGCATAGGCGCCCAGCAACCGCTCCACCGGTTCGAGCGAACTGGCGATCTGCACCCGCAGATCACCGGTCACGAATTCGGCCACCCGCACACGGCCGATCTCGGGCAGCACCGCCGACTGCCGCTGCTCGGTCTGCGGCAGGGGTAGCTGCAGGTCGTCGAGGTTGTCCGAGCGAAACAGCACCACGCCGGAGCGCGTGCTGACTTGAAAATAATATTGGGAAGCATCGATCGTCGCATGCGCGCGCACGCGTTGATCCACTTCCTGACGCGTCACTCCGCGCGGTTCCTCGCCCAGCCGGGCGTGCAGCTCCTCGAACTCCGCCGCGTTGAGAAAATCGAGCCCGCGCACCGCGGCGCGCGACTGCAGCCAGCCGCCCACGGCCAGCACCAACGCGGTCGTCGCCGTGACGAGCGCCGCGAATTGCCAGGTGACACGGGCGGTGAACGATCTCATGGAGTTCGCTGGAGCTCGAGCCGGGGCCGCACATGCGCCCGATTCACGAAAGCTGATAACCGGTGCCGCGAATCGTCTTGATCAGCGGCGGCTGGCCGGGCGCCTCGAGCTTCTGGCGCAGCCGGCGTACGTAGACGTCGATCAGGTTGGTCTCGAGATCGTAACTCGCCTCCCATACCTTTTCCGCGATCAGCGTCCGCGTCAGCACCCGGCGCGGATTCTGCAGGAACAGCTCCAGCAGCGCGTATTCGCGGCTGGTCAGCTCGACCGGCCGGCCGGCGCAGGTGACGCTGCGACCGAGCAAGTCCATGCGCACCGGTCCGTGGGTGAGCACGGTCGTCTTCACGCCCGCATGCCGCCGCAGCAAAGACCGGACCCGCGCCACCACTTCGTCGACGCTGAACGGCTTCGGCAGATAATCGTCCGCACCCATGTTCAACCCGCGCACGCGATCGCCGACGGCGTCGCGCGCGCTCAGCACGAGCACCGGTTCGTTGAACCCGCTGGCCCGCCACTCCCGCAGCAGATCGAGTCCGTCGCCGTCCGGCAGCCCCAGATCCAGCACCACGGCGTCGAAGGTCGATTCCGCCAGCACATCGCGGGCCTCGGCGCAGGTGCGCACCAACCGCGCGGTGTAGTTTTGCTCCGTCAGCGCCTTCTCGACGAACTGCCCGACGCGGCGCTCGTCCTCGACCACGAGTATCTTCATCGCATTCAACGGCAGATACAGCCCGGCTGCGTCGGAAAAGCGAGCGTAACTCTCCGCCGACCCGCCAAGCTCCCCGCCCGCGGACGAGCCGCTGGGCTCGTCCGCCGACTCGTCCGCTGCGATCAAATCCATGGCCGCGCCTGTCTCCCGGCGGCTCAATCGTGATCGTGATGGTGGCGCTCGCGTTCTTCGCGATGTTCCCCGGCCGGCTTCGCGGTGGCCTCGCTGTTCAGCGTCAGAGCGAGCCCGATCGCCGGCACGTGCACGCGACCGGTGGACGGATCGTAACCGCGGAACAGCCCGATGGCCATCAGCGCCACGAGCGCCGCCACCGCCAGCCCGGCCCACGCGCCCTGGTGCGGGATCGCGCTCGCGGCCGGCGCGACCTTCCGGCCGTTCACCATCGACCACGCAATGTTCTCGCGATGGCGCAGCGTGTGCAGCACCAAGCCCAGCAAGTGGAGCACCACGGCGCCGAGCAGCACATAGGCGAGCACCTCGTGCGGCTCCTCGAAACGTTCGCCGCCGCCGAGCAGTCCCGTCCCGATAAGCAACGGCACGGATGCGAACACGACGACCGCCATCCAGACCGAACCCGGATTGTGCGCGGCGTACGCGGTGGCGCGGCCGGCGACGACGTCACGCAGGTACCGCCCCAAGGCTGGCACGGACCAGGGCCAGCTCGAGAACCGCGCGTTCCGCGACCCGATGAGGCCCACGATCAGGCGGAGAAAAATGCTCCCGCCGGCCCAAAGGCCGCACAGCATGTGATAAGCGAACCACGGACTGTCGTCGTCGACGCCCAATCCGAGCACGAGCGCGCCGGTGATCGACAGCGCAATCGCCCAATGCAACACGCGCACGGGCAGGTCCCAAACCAGTGTTTTGTTCATCGGAGTTCCTTTCCAAACAGACAGGCGGGTGAGTTCGCTGACTTGGACATCAATGCACGGCCACCGTTGCGCTCGGCGGACGAGCGTGCTGCGCCTCACGAAGCAAGTGTGCCTGCTCCTCGGGCGACAGCTCGCGATAGCGGCGATGACGAAAGAGGTAGCTGGCCGTCTGATAATACGCAATGGCCTCGGGCGTGAATTCCGCGCGGCGCGGCGTGAGCGCGAAGGTCGTCGCATCGTAGCTGTATTCCTCCGCCGCGCGCACCGGCATGACGACGCTCAGCATGCCCGTTTCATAGAGTCCGAGTTTCTGGTAGTTGCCGATCAGCGCGCGGCGGTCGCCCGTCGCGGTGCGCACATCCCAGCCGAAAAACCGGCTCGCGTAGCTCCAGCGCAACAGCCCGAGCAGCGTGGGCGCGAAATCCACCTGGCTCATCAACTCCGTCACATGCCCCGGCGCGACCTGTCCGCCCGGCGCGTAAATGAGCATCGGGATGTGATAGTTCTGCACCGGCAACGTCGTGCGGCCCGCCACCGACGCGCAATGATCCGCCACGACCACGAACACGGTGTTGCGGAACCACGGCTTCGACTCGGCGTCGCGCAGGAACTGGCCGATCGCGAAGTCGGTGTATTTCACCGCGCCCGCGCGACCCGAGATTTTCGACGGCAGATCGATCCGGCCTTCCGGGTAGGTATACGGCCGGTGATTCGATGTGGTCATGACGAAGAAATGAAACGGCTTGCCGGCGGCATGCGCCGCATCCGCTTCACGCAGCGTCCAGCGGTAAAGGTCCTCGTCACACGCGCCCCATGCATTGGCGAAGGTGATGTCGTTGCCGGCCACGGACGCCCGATCGACCACGCGATAGCCGTTGTGGCCGAAAAAATAGTTCATGTTGTCGAAGTAACCGTAGCCACCGTAGAGGAACGCCGTGTCGTAACCCCGGCTGCGGAACACCGAGCCGAGCGTGAACAGGTGCTCGTTGTGCGGCCGTTTGATCAATGAGCGGCCCGGCGTCGGCGGCAGGCTGAGCGTCAGCGCTTCCATGCCCCGGTCGGTCCGCGTGCCCGTCGCGTAAAGATTGTCGAAAACCAGGCTGCGCGCGGCAAGCGCGTCCAGATTGGGCGTCAGCGTGGACCCCTGATGGTAGCGGCCGAGGAACTCCGCGCTCAGGCTCTCGACCGTGATCTGGATGACGTTCGGATGCAGCTCGGCACCCTCGCCGCGGACGAACCGCAGCGTGTCCCGCGCATCGTCGCCAAGCGGGTCGCTTCGATCGGCCGCGAGCTCGGTCCGCACGCGCTGAAAGGCTTCGTCCACCGGCAGCGTCGGATAAAACTGGTCGTAATCGAGTTCGTTGTTCCGAAAGGCTGCGAACAACGACCACAGCCCGTTCTTCGCCAGCTCGCGGTTGTAGTTATTGGCAAAGCCCGGCATCTGCTCCGAGTTCAGCGTCACCGCCACCGCGATCGTCGCCACGATCCACGCGCCGCCGCGCGCGAGCCGCCAGCGGAACCGCTCGGGCTCCGCGGCAAGCCACCGGTTCATCAGGCCGGCACGGAGCCACAGCCAGTAGCCCGCGAGTGTCGCGCCGCCAAGGCCGGCGAACACCCACGGGAGCGGATACGACTCGCGGATGTTGCCGATGACCTCCTTCGTGTAGACGAGGTAGTCGACCGCAATGAAATTGAACCGCACGCCGAACTCGTCCCAAAAAAACCATTCGGCCACGCCGCCAAACAACAGCGCGTAAAGCCCCACGAAGAACCCGAGGTGCGCGGCCGATCGTCCCCACCACGAGGTGAAGAAGCGCCGCGGCAGCAGCACCAACACCACGACGAGCGGCAAGGACCACAGCAACGCGGCACCGAGGTCGTAGGCCAGCGCCCACGCTGCCGCCGCCAGCAGACTCGAATCGAGCGACACGGCGGACCATGCCTTCAGACCCAGAGCCAAACGAGTGAGCCAGGACACGCTCACGAAGAGTACCACAAACAGCAGTACGCCGCCGTCGCGGCGGGCGAGGGCGGACTTCACCAGGGAGAGAACTTTCACAGAAGGAGCGGTGGGAGCTGGATCGCCGCATCGCTGCGGCTTGGGGGAAGACAGAGTCGGGAGATCGAAACGCTTGTTTCGATAGGGGTAGCATGCCCGAAAAGCATTAACCGGGTATGAACGATGCATGAATTACTGTTCATGTGTGGATGATACGCAACTATCCCGCAACTCGCAGATTCCTGTCCGGCCGCATTGCGGCAGCGTAGCCGGGTCGTTGCGTCCGGCCCGGGCTCAACCAGCCGCGCCATCTCCTGCCTGTACCCTCATGAATGCGAACGTCCGCGCGCCGCGGAAGTTTTTTGTCGCCCTGCCGCCGTCCCGCTTCCCAAATCGCGCCATGCCCGCCGGCCGGAATTTCACTTTCATCTGCGGCCCCGACGATTTCCTCGTCGGCCGGCTCGGGGCGGAAAAGTTCGCCGCGCTGGCGGCCGAGGTGCCGGACGAGTTTTCCCGCGAGGTGCTGAGCGGGTTTGCCAACAACGTCGGCGAGGTCGCATCCGCGATCAACCGATTCCGCGATTCCGTGCAGACGATCTCGATGTTCGGCGGTCGCCGCGTGGTCTGGCTGAAAGACGTCAACTTCCTGGCCGACTCGGTCACCGGTCGGGCGGAAAGCACACTGAAGCTGCTCGAGGACCTGCAGGAAATTCTGACGAAGATCGATCCCGCGGAGACGGCAGTGCTCATCACGGCCGCGCCGGTGGATCGCCGCCGGGCGTTTCCGAAATGGTGCGAGAAGAACGCCGACTTCACGCTCGTGGCCGCCGACGCGGGAGACGGCGCCGCGCTCGAGGGCGTCGTGCTCGCCGAGGCCAAAGCGGTCGGCGCGACGATCACGCCCGATGCCGTCCGGCTGCTGCTCGTCCGCGTGGGCGCGAACACGCGCTTGCTGGTCGAGGAGGTGCACAAGCTCGCGAACTACGCCGGCGAGGGCCAGCCGATCGAGGAGGCCCACGTCGGCGAGCTCACGCCCAACGTCGCCGAAGGCGATTTCTTCGAGGCGGCGGAGGCGTTTTTCAGCGGCGACCTGAAATGGACGCTCGCCGCGCTCGAGCGGCAGTTCTTCGCGGAGCCGAATGCCGCCCGGCCGATCCTCGCCGCGCTGCAGAACCGCAACCGAATCCTGTTGCAGGTCCGGGCGCTGATCGATGCGGGCGAGGCGCGGATCGGTCCACGCGGGCTCGACGGCTTGCCGAAAGCGGGCGCGACCTACGCCGCGAAGTTCACCGGTGCGACCGAGAAGAGTTCGTTCAATCTCTTTACGCAAAATCCGTGGTATGTCGGCAAGCTGGCCGGCAGCGCGAAGCTCCCTTCGCTGCGCCGGCTGATCGACAACCAGCAGGAGTTCATCACCGCATTCGAGGAATTGATCCGCCGGCCGCAGGAGCAGGAGGATGTTCTGCGCGAAATGGCCGTACGTTGTCTCGCGGCCTGACGCGTCACCCTTTGAGCGCGCCCCGCGCGTTTCTCCCAAAGAGCACCTAACGGGTTGTTTCTTTGTTAACTCCTCGCGGCATCTCCGGGGCCGTTTTTCGTTCGCGTTTCAGAGGTGAAATCGCCCCCCCAAGCCGCGCGCCGACGAAACCAAAGAGTAACCCATTAGGTTACTCTTTACGGAGGCTCGGAGCGGGGAGAAAAGACGCCGCGGTTGCAGTCTTGCCCACCGGGAGCCCGCTGCCGATGCTCCCGGCCCCATGTCCTCCGTCCCTGCGCAGTTTGCCAACGTCACTGCCGTCACCAAGGCCAACGTCTACTTCGACGGCCGGGTGGTGAGCCACACGATCGTCTTCGCCGATGGGGTGAAGAAAACCCTCGGGCTGATTTACCCCGGCAACTACCACTTCGGCACCGGTGCGCCGGAACGGATGGAGATCGTCGCCGGCTCGTGCCGGGCCAAGCTCGACGGCGCAACCGAAACGCGCGACTACGCCGCCGGCCAGCAATTCGACGTGCCCGGCAAGTCCGGGTTCGACATCGAGGTGACCAGCGGCATCTGCGAATACGTCTGCTCGTTCCTGTGAACGAGTGGCACGGGCGAGACGGCCGTGCCACCTTCGACCCCGCGCTGTCTCACTTTCCGTTCGCCAACCTGCAGGACGTCGCTTAGCCCTCACCGCCTGCCGTGAACGACACGCCCACGCCCTTCCCCACCGCCGCGCCCATTCCGAACGTTCTTGCCGAGCGCTACGCTTCCGTGGCGATGAAAGACATCTGGTCGCAGACGGGCCGCATCGCACTGGAGCGCGATTTCTGGATCGCGGTGATGAAGGCACAGCGCGACCTCGGCGTCCCAATCCCCGCCGACGCCATCAAGGACTACGAGCGCGTGAAGGGCCAGATCGACCTCGCCTCGATCGACAAGCGCGAGCGCGTCACCCTCCACGACGTCAAGGCGCGCATCGAGGAATTCTCCGATCTCGCCAAGCGCCAGTTCATCCACCTCGGGCTTACGAGCCGTGATCTCACGGAGAACGTCGAACAGCTGCAGATCTTTCGCGCGCTGAAAACCGTGCGGTTCAAAACCGCCGCCGCGCTGCTCGCGCTCGGCCGGCAGGCCGAGGCGCATCGCGATCTGATGATCACCGGCCGCACGCACAACGTCCCGGCGCAACCGACCACGCTCGGCAAGCGGCTCGCGATGTTCGGCCAGGAACTGCTGATCGCGTTCACCCGGCTCGAGGAATTGCTCGAACGCTACCCGGTGCGCGGATTGAAGGGCGCCGTCGGCACCCAGCTCGACCAGCTCACGCTGCTCGGCGGCGACAGCGGCAAGGTCGACCAGCTCGAGGCGCGCGTGCTGCGCCATCTGGGTTTCCGCGCCTCGCTGTTTGCGGTCGGACAGGTTTATCCGCGCAGCCTTGATTTCGAGGTCGTGTCCGCGCTGCACCAGGTCGGCGCCGCGGCCGCGAGCTGCGCCACCACGGTGCGACTCATGGCCGGCGCCGGGTTGGTAACGGAGGGATTCCAGGAAGGCCAGGTCGGCTCCTCCTCGATGCCGCACAAGGTCAACGCGCGAAACTGCGAGCGGATCTGCGGCTTCTCCACGATTCTCGGCGGGTTTGTGACGATGACGAGCGGGCTCTCGGGTCACCAGTGGAACGAGGGCGATGTGTCGTGCTCGGTGGTGCGCCGGCTGGCGCTGCCCGATTCGTTCTTCGCGATCGACGGACTGCTCGAGACGTTCATCACGGTGCTGCGGCAGATGGAGGTTTTCCCGGCGGCGATCGCGGCGGAGAACGAGCGCAACCTGCCGTTCCTCGCAACGACGACGATCCTGATGGAGGCGGTGAAGCGAGGCGGCGGTCGCGAGACCGCGCATGCCGCCATCAAGGAGCACACGCTCGCGGCCGCGAAGGCACTGCGCTCCGGCGGCGGCGATGCCGACCTGCTCAGCCGACTCGCTGGCGACAAACGGATCGGGCTGAACAAAAGAGCGCTGCAAACGATTTTGGGCGAAAGCGCCCGATTCGTCGGCGCCGCGCCGCATCAGGTCGACGCGTTTCTCGATGACGTGAAGCCCTTGGCAAAAAAGCACAAGGGCGCCACCGACTACCGGCCCGCGCGGCTGCTGTAAGCGGTTCCCCTTGGGGACGCGACGCCCTCGTCGCATTTCCAGCTTGGACACCGCGGCGAGGGCGTCGCGGCTCTACCGGGCTCCTGCCCCCTGCCCTGCCCACGCCTGATCGATGCCGTCTCGATTCGACGGTTCTTTGCCCGGGGGTTTCCCGGTAGCTCCGGCGAGCTGGAAATTTGAGTTTGCATCCCCTCTCGGGGCCCCGCTTTCTTGCCCGTTCACGTTGTTTCCAACCCTTTACATACATTCTCATGGCTGAACTCGTAGGAAATGTCTTGGTGGGCCAGTCGGGTGGCCCTACCGCCGTCATCAACGCGAGCGTTGCCGGAATTGTGGCCGAAGCGCTCAACCACGAGTGCATTGAAGAGATCTATGGCGCGTTGAACGGCGTCCTCGGGATCCTTCAGGAAGATCTGATCGACCTCGCCGCTGAGTCCCAGCAGCAGATCCGCGCGCTCCGGCACACTCCGGGTGCGGCGCTCGGCACCTGCCGCTACAAGCTGAAGAAGCAGTCCGACTACGAGCGCGTGCTCGAGGTCTTCAAGGCGCACAACATCCGCTACTTTTTCTACATCGGCGGCAATGACTCGCAGGACACCGCCGACAAGATCTCCAAGCTCGCGCAGCAGCAGGGCTACGAACTGCGCGTCATCGGCGTGCCGAAGACGATCGACAACGATCTCCCGATCACCGACCACACGCCGGGCTACGGCAGCGTGGTGAAATACACCGCCACGACGATCCGCGAGCTCGCCTGTGATCACGAAGCCATGGGCCAGGGCGATCTCGTCTCGATCGTGGAAGTCATGGGCCGCAGCGCGGGCTGGATTGCCGCCGGCGCCGCGCTGGCGAAGCGCCGCGATCACCCCCACGATCCGCCGCACCTGATTTACCTCCCGGAAATCCCGTTCGACCAGGCCAAGTGCCTCGAGGACGTCCGCCGCGTGCTCAAGCGCGAGAAATTCTGCATGGTCGTCGTCGGCGAGGGCCTGATCGACGCCGATGGCAACTACGTCGCCGCCGATGCGGCGACCGATTCGTTCGGTCACGCGCAGCTCGGCGGCGCGGGCGATTTTCTGAAGGAGCTGGTCGAGACGAATATTCCAGGCGTGAAAGCCCGCCTCGCGAAGCCGGGCATCATCCAGCGCGCCGCCGCCCATGCCGGCTCGAAGACCGACGCCGACGAGGCGTTCCTCGCCGGCCAGGCCGCCGTGCAGGCCGCGATCAAGGGCGAAACCGACAAGATGGTCACGCTCGTCCGCGGTGACACGGACCACTACACCTGTGAGACCGGGCTGGCGCCGCTCGCCGAGATCGCCAACGGCGTGAAGAAGCTGCCGCGCGAGTGGATCAACGAGGACGGCACGAGCATGAACTTCCAGTTCCTGCGCTATGCCCAGCCGCTGATTCAGGGCGAGGTCGCCGTGCCGTTCGAGAGCGGCGTGCCGGTGTTCGCGCGGCTCGACAAGGTGCGCGTCGACAAGACGCTGCCGGCGTTCGTCGCCTGAGCAAAATCAGTTCGGCGCATGCGCGCCAAGCAAAGGCCGGTCGCCGCGACCGGCCTTTTTGTTGCTGTGGCATGGGCGTCTCGCCCGGGGCGAGTTCTCACGGGCGACGCCATGCCACGACGAGTCGCACGTCGCCGCAAACCCGCTGGCGTGGGAGCGCGGCCGCCCTCGGCCGGCTGATCGAAATCTCTCCGCGCGAATCTTTCATTGTCGCACACTGCTTTCTTCCTCCACGATTTCCGTTTCTCATGAGTCGAGCCTTCCGCCTGGACCTTCTGTTGCTCTCGTGCCTCGCATGCGCCTTCGCCGCGCGGGCCCAGACCGCGCCCGCCGCCGAGCCCGTCGTGCGGGGCGAACCGCTGATCGTGCGGGAACGGTTGCTCACCGGCTCGCCCGCCACGGTCTCGCGCATCGAGCTCAATGACACGCCCCAGCTGCAGGTTTCGACGGCACAGATTGCCGATCGGACGGCCAACTTCTTCGTCGCGGACAACGGCGCGCGCTCGTTCACGGACATCTTCTCCCTCCGCGGACTCACGAACACGCCGATCTTCGGCGATCCCGCGGTAAGCGTTTATCTCGACGACCTGCCGCTCGGCAGCGGATTCACGTTCCCGAGCGCGCTCGCGGGATTCGCGCGGGCCGAGCTGCATCGCGGCCCGAGCCAGAACACCGTGTTTGGCCGGGCCGGATCCGCCGGTGTGCTGACGTTTTCCACGCCGGCGCCCACCGCGGTTGCAACGGGCGAGGTGCGGGCCAGTTTCGGCAACTACCGCAGCCGGTCCGCCTCCGCCGAGGTGAGCAGCGCGAGCGGCGGCGCCGCCGATGCCTATGTCGGCGCCGGCTGGGCCGCGCGCGACGGTTATCTCACCAACACGAGGCTCAACCGCGACGTCGACGATCAGAACGCCCTCTCGGGGCTCGCCCGGTTTCGCTATCGGCCGACCGAGACGGCGGAACTGACGCTGCTGCTCACCACGTTCCGGGCGCGCGACGGCGTGCAGCCCCTCGTGCCGCTCGGCGGCCCGCTCGATACCGTGAACCGCAGCGCGGAAGGCGAGACGGACGTCGACGCCTACAATGCCTCGCTCAAAGCCGCCTTCGCCACCGCCCTGGGCGAGCTCACGGCGGTGACGAGTTTCAGCAGCTGGGAACTCGGGCCCTACTCCAACACGCTCGATTTCGGCTTCGCCGAGCTCTCCAACGCGGTGAACCAGGAGCAGCGTGCGTGGAGCGAGGAGCTCAAGCTTCGCTCGGATGAACGCAGTGAGCTGCGCTGGCAGGCCGGCGCGTTTTTTTCCGATGGCAAAACCCAAGGCACTTTCCTGCGCGCGTTCGGCCCGTTCGTTTACGAAAACTCCACCTATCGCGTCGACACGCGCTCGATCGCGGCGTTTGGCGAAGCGACGATGGACGTGACGCCCGCCTTCAGCGTCACGGCCGGCGTGCGGGTGGAGGATGTGCGGAAGGATTTCGCGCGCACGCAGTTTGTGCCCGCGCTCTACTCGTTCGGCCGGGAGCACGAGTCGACGGCGCTGCTGCCGAAACTCGCGGCGCGTTACGTGGTCGATGGTGCCACGAGTGTGTTCGCCTCGATCGGCGGCGGCTACAAGCCGGGCGGGTTTTCCGCGTTCACGAGCAACGCCGCGCTCGCGTCCTTCGGCCCCGAGCGGACCAAGGCGTTCGAAGCCGGCGTGACGCACGCGCTCGCCGACCGCACGCTGTCAGTCACCGCCCGCGTTTTCTGGTATGACATCTCGGGCTATCAGATCGAACGCTCCTTCGCGACCAACGCGCAGACGGACGACTACCTCGTGCGCAACGCCCCTCACGCGCGCTCGCTGGGCGGCGAACTCGAGCTCGCGTGGCGGCCGTTGTCCGGCCTCGTGATCGCCGCCGATCTCGGCGCGACAGACGTCGAGCTCCGCGAGTTTCGCGATCCATTCAGCGGGGTCCGCTACGACGGCCGCCGCGCACCCGCCGTGCCGACGCACGACCTGAGTCTGCGTGCGAGCTACGAACATCGCAGCGGCTTCTTCGTCGGGGCCGACTACAGTGCGGTTGGCCGGACGTATTACACCGAAGGCGAGGAACTCATGTTCGCGCAGCGCTCCTACGCGCTGGTGAGTGCGCAGCTCGGCTATGCGACCGGTCGCTATCGCGTCACGGTTTTCGGCGCGAATCTCACGGACGAAGAGTATTACACCGCGATCACGCCCGGCACCGGCCACGCCACGCCCGGCGCGCCGCGAACCTGGGGCGTGGCGATCGGATTGAAGTGGTAAACGAAGGCGGCGACTCAAGCTCGAATCTTTGAGGTCAGAATTTGTGACTTCAAAGCGGTATCGTGCGACCGTGGCTCGTTCCGGCGCCATCGTTCCCATCGGGGATGTCGAGTCCCGCATCTCTCTGCTTCGCGGGAACGCGTGTTGCTCGATTACAAACTGGCAACGCCCTACGGAGTCGAAACCGGCGCGTTGAATCGCGCGTTGCGCCGGAATGCCGACCGTTTTCGGGAGGATTCATGTTTCGGCTGAACGCGAAGGACGTTGTTCATTTGAAATGCCAAATTGGCATCTCAAAAAAAATTCGCGGCAGCCGTGCGGCCCTGCTCTCAGCTCTAGCGCATATCCGAATCCTAGTTTTCGAAGGGGGTCGGCCGGTAGGGCGAACCGTCCCCGGTGAGCCGCGGCCCCTCGACACTGCTCAGGGCACTGAGCCTGTCGCAACGGCTCGCCTTGAGCTTGTCGAAAGGCTCGGCGAGGACACCTCGCCCTCCCCACCGACCGTTTTCGGGTGGCCTCTAGACGCTCAGCTCTGGGCTTTCCGCCACCCTCACCGCCACATATTTCTCCTCGTGCAGGTCCGCCGCGCGGCGGCCGGAGAGCAGCTGCCACCAGACGCGAGCGTTCGCGATCACCACGATCGCCACCAGCACTAGAAACGTCGCCGTGATGGCGGTGTTGACGTAGTTGTTGAAGAGCAGCCGCTCCCATTGCGCGAGCTGCGCCGGCGTGCCACCGCTCGCGATCTTCGCCGCCAGATCACGCGCCGCCGACAGGAAACCGAGCCGCGGATTCGCGCCAAAAATCTTCATCCAACCCGCGCTCATCGTGACGGCGAGCAGCCACGCCAACGGGGCAAGCGTGCACCACACGTAGCGCGTGCGGCCCATCTTGATCAGGACCGTCGTGCCGAGCGCGAGCGCGATCACCGCCAGCAGTTGGTTCGCGACCCCAAAGATCGGCCAGAGCGAGTTGATGCCGCCAAGCGGATCGATCACGCCCTGGTAAAGGAACCAGCCCCAGGCGCCAACGAACAACAGCGTGGCCAGCGTGCTGCCGCCAACCGAGCGCGTGTTGCTCAGCGGCTTCGAGACATGTCCAAGCAGGTCCTGCACGATGAACCGGCCCACCCGCGTGCCCGCGTCGATCGTCGTGAGGATGAACAGCGCCTCGAACATGATCGCAAAGTGATACCAGAGCGCGAGTGCGGTCTTGCCGCCCAGCACGCCGGCAAACATGTGCGCCATGCCGGCCGCGAACGTCGGCGCGCCGCCGGCTCGCCCAATCATCGTCTTTTCGCCGACCTCGTCTGCGAGCGCCGCCATGTCGGCCGGCGTCACCGGAAACCCGAGTTGCGTAATCTGCGCGGTCACCGCCGCCGCCTCGCCCTTCATGTTGATGGCGAAATATTGCCCCGGCTCCATCGTGCATGCGGCGATCAGCGCCATGATGCCGACCAGCATCTCCGTGATCATGGCGCCGTAACCGATCACCCGAATATCGCTCTCGCGGGTCAGCAGCTTCGGCGTGGTGCCGGATGCGATCAGCGAGTGGAAGCCGGACACCGCCGCGCACGCGATGGTGATGAAGCAGAACGGGAATACCGGCCCCGCAAACACCGGCCCGGTGCCGTCCACGAAACGCGTGAGCGCCGGCATCTTCAGCACCGGCGCGAGCAGCACGATCGCCACGCCGAGGGCGGCGACCGTGCCGATTTTCATGAACGTGCTCAGATAATCGCGGGGCGCGAGCAGCAGCCACACCGGCAGGATCGACGCCAGTACGCCGTAGCCGATAATCCACCACGCCAGCGTCGTGCCCTTGAGGGTCAGGGCTTCCGCCCAGCCCCATTGGTTCATGAACTGCCCGCAGTAGACCGAGCCGAGCAGTGCAACGACGCCGAACGCGCTCACCCAACCGAGCCAGCGGCCGCCGTGCGGCCCGTAACGCATCGCGCAACCCATGATCACGGCGATCGGCATGGTCGCGGCAATCGTGAACAGGCCCCACGGGCTTTCCGCGAGTGCGTTGACCACCACGAGCGCGAGCACCGCGATGAGAATCACCATGATCGCCACGATGCTCAGCAGCGCGACGACGCCTGCGAACCGGCCGACCTCGTCGCTGACAATCTGGCCCAGCGAGCGGCCACCGCGCCGGACCGAGCAAAACAGGATCACGCTGTCGTGCACCGCCCCGCCGAGCGTCGCGCCGATCAGGATCCACAGCATGCCCGGCAGGAAGCCAAATTGCGCCGCCAGCACCGGCCCCACGAGCGGCCCCGGCCCCGCGATCGCGGCGAAGTGGTGGCCGAACACGACCCACCGGTTGGTCTGCACGAAATCCTTGCCGTCCTCGTGCACCACCGCCGGCGTGGCCCGCAGTTCGTCCAGCGTCAGCACCTTGGCCATCAACCACGCGGAGTGGAACCGGTACGCGATGGCAAAAACGCAGACGGACGCGACGACCATCCAGAGCGCGTTGACCGGCTCGCCGCGCGACCAGGCGAGAATGCCGATCGAGCCCGCTCCGAGCAATGCGACCGCGGCCCAACCAAGCAGGCGCCAGGGAGTCCAAGGGCGAACAGAAGCAGGAACCGTAGACATGGCGAAAAGGGGCGAGCCAGCCGTGCATTGTAGCCGGCCTCGCCGAGGCCGGATCCGGCGGGTCAGCGACCCCGGCTACAGCGGGGCAGATCGCGGATGATGCGCCGCACGCCCCGCAGCGCAAGAGTCGGGAACGTCAACCTGTGGCCCCGTTCCCTTCCCTATTGTAGCCGCGGGCGCCGGCGGCGAACCACCACGTTTACCGCCGACGCCCGCAGCTACTCCTAACCCCAAGTCATTGCGACGTGAACACCACGAACGAATGTGGTTTCACCCTCGTCGTAAAAATCATCCGCTCCTCCGCCGGCATCCGAAACCCGCCACCCTTTTCCAGCGTTCCGACCACGAGTTCGCCCGTAATCTCGTTCTTCAGCTGTTTGATCTCCGGTCCGGTGACGATCCGCACCTCCGCCGGTTCGTCGCGAAACGATTCCACGACCAAGGCGCGATTGTCGTAAGGCAGCAGCGCGATTCGCGCGGGAGCTTCCAGCCGCGCGAACAAGCCCTTCGATGCGGTCTGGCGAATGAAATTCAGCACCGGTGCCGGCAGCTCGTAGAGATCGCCGAAATTCTCCGGCATCGTGAGCACATAAAGTTTCGCGTTCGCATACGGCACATAGTGCGCCAGCGGGTAGCCAAGCCCGTTCGTCATGCTCGCCACCAGCTCCCACGAGTCGTTCGTATTGTAGCGCAGCTCGGGGATCAGGATGTCGCGATCCATGACCGCGCGGACACCGCGGCCGAGCGGCCAGCCCCAGAACTCCCGCGTGAGCGCCTTGTGTTCCGTGCAGCGCACGTCCGCGATGTCGCGGCGAAAACCCTGATCCTGGATCTCGCGCAACAGCCCCGAAGTGATCACCACGTCCTTCCCGCTGAGCAGGTGCGTCTTGATCTTCGTCACGATCTGCGGATCCGCCGCCGCGCCTTCCGTGAGCAGCACCAAGGGTGCATCACTCGGAAATTCCGGATGCAGATCGATCGGCAGCCCGATCCCGCCGAGATAATTGTGGAGAAAATCCTCCTGCGTGGACGAGTGATACGGCCGATAGCTCGCGATGCCCACGGGCCGGCCGAGCTTGCCGAGGTAGCGGTCGACCTGCTCCAGCGACACGCCAGCGGCGCGCGCCATCGTCGTCTCCTTCAACCCCGGCACCGGCTGCGCGATCGTGTCGTAGTCGAAGCTCGTCCCCTGCCCCTGCCACGGCGCGCGATCCTCCTTGGTCAGCGGCTCCAGCAGCTCGTGCAGCGCGAACAGCATGATCTCGGGCGCCTTCGCGAACATCGTCAGCCACAGCTGCTCCGCGTACCGGTCGGCCACGATCCGGTTGCCGGTGTCCACCCAGCCGCCCAAATTTCCGCCCGGCTTGATGTTCTCGAAATACCGGACCTGTTGAAAACTCTGGTAGGGCTGGAGGTGCTGGTGGTTGTAGCGTGAGTCGCGTGTCTCCGTGCCGGTGTAAATCTTGTCGAACATCCGCGGCTGTGCCTCGAGGTTGTAGCCCATCCCGTGGAAGTGCTCGTACCAGTTGGGATACTTGATCGTGAGCTTCACCTGCGGATTCACCGCGCGGGCCGCCGCGATCAGTTCGCGCGAGACCTCGGTGAGCAGCGCCATCCGATACTCGGCCCAGGTGCGGTCGCCCTTGGCGCGGATGCACTCCTCGCACTTGCAGCTCGTGAAGAAGAAATCGTCGAGGATGACCTCGTCAAAATTCCGCGCGGACACCTCGATGATCTCCTTCACCTTGGCGCGGTGGTCCGGCTTCGTGTAGCAGAAGGTTTCGAACAGATTGCGCTCGTTGCGCACGTAGGCGATGCCGGCGGCCGGCTGGATGCCCTTCTGTTCGAAAAACCGCTTCGCCGCCTGCAGCGTGGCGTCGTCGATCACGATCAGGTCGCGGTGCGTCTCGAGGTAGATTTTGTCCACCTTCAGCTGCCGTTCGATGACGTCCCAGTTGGCCTTCAACCACTCCGGATCCTTCATCTTCTGGACCTCGTAGGCGCGAACATAGACCGCCGTCCGGAAATTCTGGTAGTGTCCCGCCCGCAGCACGGCGACGCACAGCGAACAGAGCACCAGCAGAGAGAGGCCGCGGCGGGTCAAGGCGTGCATGCGAGCTGGAGGGGTGAGTAACCCGGCTTGACGCATCGTTACGCGATCGGTTGCGCCGCGCGCCGGCCGCGGGAGGGTTTTCCGTTCCATCATTAGCACAGCGGCAGCCGTTCCCAGCTGGCCCTTATCGCCGCCACCTTCTCCGGTGCAGGTCGCGCGCGCAGGCCCATTCAGACAGACCGAGCGACGGAAGATTGCGCGCAGCCGGCGGCTGGCTTTGGTAAAAGCTCCTCATGGATCTCTCCCACCGGCGACTGCCCGCCTCCGACCGGCGCATCCAGCTCATGGCCACGTGCCTCTGCGACGCGTTTTATGACGACGTGGCTCGCGCGACGGTGGAGGTGCTCGAGTATGCCGGCTGCACCGTCGACTTTCCCGCGGCACAGACCTGCTGCGGACAGCCCGCTTTCAACGGTGGCGACTGGGCGGCGTCGCGCAAGGTCGTGCGTCACACCGTGCGCACGTTCACCGGCGACGTGCCGGTGGTGGTGCCATCCGGCTCGTGCGCGGCGATGATGTTTCACGGCGCGCTGCTCGAATTCGAGCACGAGCCGGATCGGGCGGAAGTGGCCGCGCTTGGCCGCCGCACGTGGGAGCTCGGGGATTTTCTGGTCAATGCACTCGGCGTGAAAACCTGGCCCGGCCGCTACGACGCGCGCATCGCCTTTCACCGCTCGTGTCATTTGCGCGGCACGCCGAGCGCCCCGGCGGCGGAAGCGCTGCTCGCGTCCATCGCCGGCGTGCAGCTCGCGACGTATGGTGAGCCGGAGCAGTGCTGCGGTTTCGGCGGCACATTCGCGGTCAGCTTTCCCAACATTTCCGCGGCGATGGGTCAGCTGAAGCTGGAACACATCCGCGCCAGCAATCCGGACGTGGTGGTCTCGGCGGACATGAGCTGCCTGATGCATCAGGGCGGGCTCGCCGAAAAAGCCGGCCAGCCGATCCGCACCCAACACCTCGCGCAGGTCCTGCGCGATGCGCTCAAGAACGCCGGCCTGCTGGCCGGCGGAGTCGAGAGCTGAGAGTCCAGAGCCGAGAGCCAATCACCGTCGATGCGAACAATTCCAGAATTTCAGCACGTCCGCCGTGTGCGCCTCTGGTTCGGGCTCTCAACACTCAGCCCTCAACTCTCAACTTCCGGGCTCTCAGCTCTGGACTCTTGGCTCTAGACTTCTGAAATGAAACAGCCCATCGACCAGTTCGTCGCTTCGTTGCCGCCTGAGAAGCGTGCTGCCGTCTACAGCGGCACGAAGATCACGCACGAGAAGCGCACGAAGCTGCTGTTCGATCACTTCGCCGATCCGAATCGGCTGCGCCAGCTCGCCGGCGAGATCAAGCAGCACGTCGTGGAAAACCTCGACACCTACCTGCCGGCGGTGGAAGCGAAGCTTCAGGCCAATGGCGCGAAGGTGCATTGGGCCGCGACCGCGGAAGAGGCCTGCGAAGCCGTGCTCCAAATCATGCAGGCGCGCGGCGCCACGAAGATGGTCAAGTCGAAGACCATGGTGAGCGAGGAGATCGAGCTCGCCGCTTTTCTGGAGAAACGCGGCATCGAGGCGCTGGAGACCGACCTCGGCGAGTTCATCGTTCAGATCGATCACGACCATCCCAGCCACCTCGTCCGGCCGATCATTCACAAGAACCGCCGCGAGATCGCGCAGAGCTTCGAGCGCGAGGGACTCGGCGCCTACAACGACGATCCGGAGACGATCACCCGCCGCGCGCGCGCGTTCCTGCGGCAGAAATACATGGCGGCCGACGTGGGGTTGACGGGGGCAAACTTCGTCTCGGTGGAAAGCGGCCGGCTCATCATCGTGACGAACGAAGGCAACTCGCGGTTCTGCCTCGCGCCGACGAAGTGCCACATCGCGCTCGTCGGGATCGAGAAACTCGTGCCGCGCGACCGCGACCTCGGTATTTTCCTGAACCTGCTCGCCCGCTCCGCCACGGCGCAGCAACTCACCGTCTACACCGAGTTCATCTCCGGACCAAAATCCCCGACGCAGCCGGAGGGCCCCGAGGAGATGCACGTGATCTTCGTGGACAATGGCCGCACCACCGTGCTCGCGTCGGAGTGCCGCGAGATTCTCCGCTGCATTCGTTGCGGAGCGTGCCTCAACGTTTGCCCCGTTTACCGCCAGGTGAGCGGCCACGCTTACCGCAGCGTGTATCCCGGTCCGGTTGGCGCCGTGCTCTCGCCACTGCTCGCCGGCGACCGTTTTCCCGAGCTCGCCGATCTGCCCAAGGCCTCGTCGCTCTGCGGTGCGTGCCACGAGGTGTGTCCCGTCGACATTCCGATCCCCGACCTGCTGCTGCGGCTGCGCGACCGTGGCAAACGCGAGCACGCCGCGCTCGCTGCCGCCGGCACGCCGCCGATGGGTGCGTTCGGGGTGCTCGCTTCGCAGCCGGCCGCCTGGAAGGCGGCGCTCGTGGCCGGCAAGGCGATGAACTACCTGCCCGCGAGCCTCATTCCCGTGCCGGCGCTGCAAGCCTGGCAAAAGGCCCGCACGCTCCCTCAATGGCGCGGCGGCGAGTTCAGGAAATGGATGAAGAACCGCCCCGGACGACAACCCTAAGGGCTAAGGCACAGAATGCACAAAAGATCCGGAGCACGGAGCAACCCGATGCCGAGCCGACCGACCCAGATGAATGACTCCTTCTACGCCTTGCGTGCCTTTTGTGGCCACCATCCATGAACTCTCGCGAACAGATTCTCTCGCGTGTCCGGGGCGCCCTCGCGCCGCTGCCGAAGCGCGCCCCGCTGCCGGATTGGGACCGCGATCTCATCACGCTGCGCCAGACGCGCGCCGACGTCGACCGGTGGACGCATTTCACGGAACGGCTGCGCGCGGTGAACGGCACGACGTTCACCTCCGTGGCGGAGCTCGTCGGCTTTCTCGATCAGCACGGCCACCGGCACGGCTACTGTGATCCGGCGCTGTGGCCGCAGCTGGCGAGCGCGTTTTCCGCCTCGTTCAAAGTGGAGACGAGCTTCGACCGCGCACGGCTCGATGACTACCAGTTCGGTATCACTGCGGCGATCGGCGCGATTGCGGAAACCGGCACGTTGATTCTTTCCGACGCGGGCACGTCGAGCCGGCTCGGTGCGCTCGCGCCGTGGGTGCATGTGGCCGTGCTGCGTCGTGACCAGATTCATGCCGACCTCACCGCCGCGCTGGCCGCGCTGCCGGCCGATCCGAATGTGATCTGGTGCACGGGTCCGTCGAAGACCGCGGATGTCGAGGGCATCCTGATCGAAGGCGTCCACGGCCCCGGCGTACAGGCCGCGCTGCTGATCGAGTGACGTGACGACGCTCTCGGCCGAAAAAAGGGTCCGGAGACCGCGCCCTCACGCGAGGAATGTCAACCCTCTCTCGTTCTCGTAATCGTTCTCTTTCTCGTTCTCTTGCCTTCGTGCGAGCTGGCCGAGACAACCCCACCGATTACGAGAAAGAGCACGAATAGCGGCCGAGGGCGGCCGCGCTCCCAACCTACGGATTCACCACGATCCGACTCGTCACGTCCTGCCCGTTTTCCTCCAGCACGGCGCGGTTGGCTTTGGCCAGGATCGTGTTGCCGTGGGAATCGGAACCGTTCGTGAACTTCAGCTGGGTAATCCCGCTCACCTGCACCGCGGCGCCATTGTCCTGATACAGGTCGCCGCCCGTGATCCGCGCGTCGTTGACCGACCCGAGCACGATTTTCGGCTGCGCGGTGTCGAACGCCGTGATGTTGCCGACAAACACCGGTCCGTCGAACGCCACGCCCGGCGCGTACACGCCGGTGACGCCGCGCGACGCGAAGTAGTTCGCGTTCGCGGTGCGCACGCCACCGAATCGGCCGTTCGACGACGAGACGGCAATGAACGCGATGTCAGCGATCCCGTCGTAATTCACCGTATCCTTGAAAAGCGCCTGGTTCACCGCCGTCGCCCGACCCACTGAGAAGACCGACACATGCGTATTTTCCGTGGCACCAGTGATGACGATCCCCGCGTGGCCCTTCATGTAGTCGATGTCCTGGTTGTAGTTCTCCGGCTTCGCCCGGCCGGAGGCGTTGTCCAGCACCAGCGATAGCGAACCCGGACCGCTGAACTCGACCTGCACGATGTCGTTGTCGAGGTCGATATAGGACGTCCGAGTGACCTGGCCCGCATCGGCCGTGATGGTTTCTGCCGCACCGGTCAGCAGCACCTGGTCGAAAATGTTTCCGTTCGGATGAGGAATATCCACGGGCGTCAGCTCCTCGCCCGTGCCGATCACCTTCGCGGTGCTCACGATACCAACGATCGCACAATCGCTCGTAACCTGTCCCAGCCGGTTTTCGGCGACAGCCGCGTACAGACCTGCGCTTGACGACGCTGCCTTGGCGAGGGTCATCGTACCGCCTGTCACGGAGGGAATGTCGGCGCCATTGTACTGCCACCGCATGCTCGGCGTTTCAGAGGCCTCCGCAGCTGCATGTAAAACCACGGGGCTGCGACCATCCGCCGCCACGTTCGCCGGATGCTCGGAGATGAACGGTATGCCTGCACCCTGGGTGACCGGGCGCGGTTTGCTGGACGCGTTCTCGACGTAGGCAATCCCGATGCCCAACTGTCCGGCACGGCCGAGTCCCATGCCCCACAGCGTGCCATTCGCCCGCACGAACAGAGAGTGAACTGCACCTGCGGCCGGCGCCACGATGCCATCGTAACCCAGGTACTCCGGTCCATCCAGAGCACCTGGAGGAACCACGAACTCGCCCATCTCGCCTAGTCGATTGCGCCCCATTCCCCAAAGTGAGCCATCCGTCTTCACAAACATCGTGCGTGGAGAGTCATTGCTGAGGCTAGCGACGACGAGCGCCACGCCGGTCGCGATCTGCACGGGGGTTTTCGAACCAACAACATTCTCCCCAAGCCCGAGCTGCCCGGTCGAGTTGGTTCCCATACCCCAGAGCGTACCATCCCGCTTGATGAACAAACTGTGGAAACTGCCCGCCGCGACGGAAACCACGTCGTTCGCGATCAAAGTGGAGTCTGCCTCGAGAACATCGCCGAGTCCAAGTTGGCCGAAGTTATTCGCGCCCGTTCCCCAGAGTGTGCCATCGGTTTTCACAAAAATGGCATGGTTCGCGCCAACCGCCGCAGAGGTGACGCCGGTTGCGATCGGCACGCGCACGCCACCGGACCCCAGCCGACCAAGCACGCCGATACTCACCAGCGTGCCGTCACGCGTCAGGTACATCGCGTTGTACCTCCCGGCGAAAACGGAGGCCACGTCCGTCGCCACCTGCACCGGACTGTTTCGTTGCTCGGTCGTCCCGTCCCCGATCTCGCCATCGCGGTTGCTCCCCGTGGCCCAGAGCGTCCCATCCGCTTTGGCAAAGAAGCTCGCCTCGGGAGTCACAGCGACCGAAACCACGTCAGTTGCAATCTGAACGGAAAGGGCGCGATCCGTGGTCGTGCCATCACCCAACTGCCCCCAGCGATTGGCACCCGTCCCCCACAGCGAGCCGTCCGTCCGAAGAAAGAGGGTGTGCTCGTCGCTCGTGACGACCGAAACCACCTTCTGCACGGGTGTCGCGATCACCAGTTCCAAAGTTTCACTACGCGCCGTGCCGAGGGCGTTGGTGAGTACTACTGCATATCTGCCGCCGTCGTCGGGGCCGGGATCACGGCAAACGTAGGTGCTCTCCGTCGCACCCGCGATCGGCACATCGTCATGGTACCACTGAAACGACCGCGGGACCAAGCCGTTGCCCGCACAGGTGAGCGTGGCTTGTTGTCGCGGATGCACCACTTGGGTGGTGGGAAACACCACAACAGACGGAAGACCCAACATCTGCGGGACCTCCACCGGCGTCCAGCGATCCACCCGCGTGCCGTCGCCCAGCTGCCCGAAGACATTGTCGCCCATAGCCCAAAGCGAACCGTCTTTTTTGACGAAGAAACTTTTCTGGTCACCAGCCGAGGCCGCGAGCACTGATGTCGCGATCTGTACGCCATCGCTCCCTCCTTCTGAATCCGGGCCGATACCAAGCTGACCGGTCAGATTGCGGCCTCTTCCCCAGAGCGTGTCATCCGCCTTGATGAAGAGCATATGGTCGACACCTGCCGTAGCCGAGTTCACATCCGCGGAAACCAGTGTCGCGGTCCCGAAGCTGGGCTGAGACGCGCCGTAGTCGCTGAATCGCCAGAGTGTATGATCCGACTTCACAAACAGCACATAGCCGCGTCCACAGGAGAACGTCTCTACCCCGGTTGCCACCTGCACCGGCAACAGACGTTTTGTCGCTGAATCCGTGCCCATCATCCAGAGCGTCCCGTCCGTCTTTAAGAATACGGTGTAGCCTTTCCCCGCGCCGACAGCAGCGACCCCGGTGGCCACCTGCACAGGTGTACTGCGACTCGCACGTGTCCCATCGCCCAATTGTCCGGCGTTGTTGGCGCCAACCGTCCACAGGGTGCCATCTGTTCTGACGAACGCGCTGTGCTGCTCGGTGGTCAGGCCCGTGAAGGAGGGACTGGTCGTCGCCACTTGTGCCACATCGCTGGTGACTTGAATCGGAGAGCTTCGTGCGACCGTGGTGCCGTCGCCAAGTTGCCCGGACACGTTCTCGCCCATGCCCCAGAGGGTATGATCGGTGCGAACGAACAGGGTGTGGTGCTGCCCCACGACCACGGACCTCACGCCCGTCCCGATCCTCATTGGCCGGCTGGTCATGCCTTCAATACTCAAATCCCCCAGTTGCCCGGCATAGTTGGTCCCCATGCCCGCCAATGTGCCATCGGCCAGAATGAACATCGTGTGATCGAGCCCCGCGGAGACGGACGTCACGGCGGCCCGTGCACTGAAGCCGATGGCGCCTACGAGCACCCCGATGCACATCCCGCGCTGACGAAGTCTTAACCGAGTTCGAAAGCCTCTGAAGGCGGACCATCCACGTACAACGGGCCGGAGGGCATCGGTCATCGCATGAATCTGAGTGCGAGCGGTACTATCGTAAACTACGATCGCCTGCACCAACGGAGGTAAGAGTCGCAACCCTTACTGGCATTAGGACTTCTCGTCTCTAGGCTAGAGCAGGCGTAACAGGCGGCCCCGGATGCTGGGAACCTCGCCGATTTGAGCGCTTCCTATGGTCCCGTGACGATCCGGTTGGTGACGTCCTCACCGTTTTCCTGCAGCACGGCGCGGTTGGCTTTGGCCAGGATCGTGTTGCCGTGAGAATCGGAACCGTTCGTGAACTTCAGCTGGGTGATCCCGCTCACCTGCACCGCAGCACCATTGTCCTGATACAGATCGCCGCCGGCGATCCGCGCATCGCTGACCGAACCCAGCACGATTTTCGGCTGCGCAGCATCGAACGCGGTGATGTTGCCGACGAACACCGGTCCATCGAACGCCACGCCGGGTGCGTACACGCCGGTCACGCCGCGCGACGCGAAGTAGTTCGCGTTCGCGGTGCGCACGCCACCGAACCGGCCGTTCGACGACGAGATGGCAATGAACGCGATGTCCGCGATTCCGTCGTAGTTTACCGTGTCCTTGAACAGCGCCTGGTTCACCGCCGTCGCCCGGCCCACTGAGAAGACCGACACATGTGTGTTTTCCGTGGCGCCAGTGATGACGATCCCCGCGTGGCCCTTCATGTAGTCGATGTCCTGGTTGTAGTTCTCCGGCTTCGCCCGGCCGGAGGCGTTGTCCAGCACCAGCGATAGCGAACCCGGACCGCTGAACTCGACCTGCACGATGTCGTTGTCGAGGTCGATATAGGACGTCCGAGTGACCTGGCCCGCATCGGCCGTGATGGTTTCTGCCGCACCGGTCAGCAGCACCTGGTCGAAAATGTTTCCGTTCGGATGATGGATATCCACCGGCGTCAGCTCCTCGCCCGTGCCGATCACTTTCGCGGCGGAGGTCAGGCCCACAATCGCCGGCGCGCTCGGAGCGCTGCCCGCAAAATTCGACGCATCGATCGTGTAGATTCCCGCATCGGCGGGCGCGAGGTTCGCGAGCGTGAGCACGGTGCTGTTCGCGCCAACGACGGCGGAACCGTTCCGCTCCCATTGCAGCTCGGGCGCGGGCACGCCGCTCGCGGCGGCCGTCAGCGTCGCCGTGCCGCCGGCTGCGACTGTCTGGCTGGAGGGCGTGCCGGTCAGCGCGGGCGCGGCGACCGCATTGAGCGCGGCGACCTTGCTGCCCCAGATCGCGGTGCCGTCCGCGGAAAGCGCCGTGAAGCCCAGTATCCACACCTGGTTGTCGTCGTCCCATTGCAACACGAACACGCCACGATAGTTCGCGCCGTTGTACGAAAGCGTGACGCTGTTGTCCCCCGTCACTTGCCACGTGCCGCTCACGCTACCGCTGATCGTGCCGTCCGCATTGAGCGTGATCAGGCTGGAGCCGTTGACCGCGGAGGAGATCACCCAGCCGTGGTTGATCAGCTTGAAGCTGCCCGGCACCTGCCGCGCGGTGATCGGGGCGATCGTCTCGCCGGCGTAGCGTTGCGGCGCGACCACGAACCAGCCGTCGGCGTTCAGGAACATCTGGTGAACGCGAACCTCGTGGGTCTCGCCCAAGCCGACAAACCGGGTGTGGAACAGCAGGAAGTACTTCCCCGTCGCCGGATCGCGATAGACGGAGTTGTGTCCGGGTGAGAGGTAGCCGCGACTGGTGTTCCGCGGTTCGCCGGCCACGTGCGCGAATTGATAGTTGCCGATGAGCTTGACGCCGTAGGGTGCGATCGCCGCGTCCGAACCGCCGACGTTCTTCAGGTCGTTGCCCGCCGCGTCGACATACGGCCCGTCGGGATTGCGCGAACGGGCCACGCGAATGTTGTAGCCGTCGTTCGCCGCGAGTCCGCCAAACGAGAGGAACAGATAGTAGTACTGCGATTCCGGGCTGTAGATGATGCAGGGGCCTTCGATCCGCGCATGGTTGCCGCCGATGAGCTTGGTGCCCCAGCTCTGGCCGGGGAGCGGACGTCCGAACGTCGCGGAGCCCACCGTCTGGTCGAGCCGGAGAATGAAAATGCCACCCGAGTACGATCCATAGACCATCCACAGCTGGCCATCCCGATCGTAGAAAACATCCGGATCGATCGTGTTGGGATGGATGGCGGGGTCGAAGCCGGACACGTTCGTGCCGCCCTTCATGATCTCGCCCACATCGGTGAACGGCCCTTCGATTCCGTCGGCCGAAGCCAGCCCCATGTAGCTGCGGTAGTTCAGGTAATTCGTCCAGACGTCGTAGTAATAGTAGAATTTCCCATCCGGCAGCTGGACGACGTCTGGTGCCCAGAGGGTGTCTGCGTGCGTCCAGTCGATCAGTTCCGAAAGCTCGCTCGCAAAGGTGTTGAAGTGAGCCGGATTGCCCGACGTAACGCTCGTCGCCACTTGGGTCCAGTGCATCAGGTCCTCCGTCCAGGCGGACGCTCCGTGCGAGCCGTAGACATACCAGCGGGCGCCGGCCTTGATGACGGAGGGATCGTGCACGGTGACGTTGGTGAACGTCGGCGTAGGCAGCGGCTGAGCGGAAACCGCTCCCAGCATCAAAGCGCCAAGCATCGTACACACCCCAGCCCACCTTGTAGGGCGGGGTCTCCCGACCCCGCCGTTTCCAGCGCTCATGCTCGCTCGCGGCGGGGTCGGGAAACCCCGCCCTACAACAACACGCTGGTCCCGCTGCTCCCGGAGCGGGCCACCCTCAAGGTTCACTGACAATCGCTGTTGAGTCCGTCGCATCGTCCCCTCCCTCCCTCCTTCACTCCACGCACGACGGCCGGCCGAAGACCGGCATGCCGTCCGCACTCCACTTGATCGGCTTCACGAAGGTATGCCGGTCCGGATTCCACAGCGGGTCTCCCACGATCTCGCGGTAGGTTCGCGCATGGTAGACCAGAAGGTCGGTCCGATCGTCCTCCGCTTTCGTGAAGTTGTTGTGCCCCGGACCAAACACATTGAGTTCGAAGCAGGTTTTGAACACCGGCTCCTTCGACTTCGTCCAGCTGTGCGGATCGAGCAGGTCGGCGTTCTCGTCGGCGTGCAGCAGGCCGAGGCAGTAATTCTCGTCGGTCGCACTCGCGGAATAGCTCAGGAACACCTTCCCGTGGCTGATCAACACCGCGGGGCCTTCGTTCACCGAGAATCCGCGCGTCTCCCAATCGAGTTCGGGAATCGAGAGCCGCACCGGCTTCGTCGCCAGCTTTGTCGGCGACGCCAGCCGCGCGATGTAGAGGTTGGAGTTGCCGGCGATCTCGCGATCCTTCTGCGCCCAGACGTAGTAGTTCACGCCGCGGTGCGTGAACGTCGTCGCGTCGAGGCAGAACGTGTCCATGCCGCTGTCCATCTGCCCCAAAAACTTCCACTCGCCCTCGAGCGGATTCGCGGCGGTCGTGGAGATCACCCACATCCGGTGCTGGAAGAGGTTGTCCTTGATCTCGCGCGACGGCGCCGCGGCGAAATAGACATACCACGCGCCGTCGATGAAGTGAATTTCCGGCGCCCAGATCAGCTCGCTGTACGCCCCGATGTCCGGCTTGCGCCAGACATCCACGGTCGGCGCCGTGGCGAGTCCGGCGAGCGTCTTCGCGCGACGAAGCTCAATCCGATCGTAAGCCGGCACCGACGCGGTGAAGTAGTAGTAGCCGTCGCTGTGCTTGCGGATACACGGATCCGCACGTTGGAGAATGAGAGGTTTGAGCGGCTGCATGAGAGAAACAATTGAGCTGAGAGCTGAGAGTCTAGAGCTGAGAGCGTGACACCCGGCACATTACAGGCGGAGCCCGCCGCCTCGGCGGGCTGCGGTCGTTCACGCCGGCTTCGCCTCGCCGGCAATGACGATCTTTCCCTGCGCGGCGAGGTCTTCCTTGATCCGGTTGTAGTAGGCGTCGGTGATTTTGTAGCGATACATCAGCAGGCCCATGCCGAGGTGGAACACGCCCGGAATCACGGTGAGCAACAGCGCCAGACCCGTGAGCGTGAATGCGCTCTGGACGACGTCGGGCTGGTACTGGAAGTAGGTCAGCAGCCAGCCGACCATGCCAGCCGCGAGGCTCATGCCCATCTTCTGGGCAAACGACACGCCGCCGAACGCCATGCCGGCGACGCGCTTGCCGCTCTTGAGCTGGCCGTAGTCCACCGCCTCCGAGATGATCGACCAGAACACGGGGCCCTGCAGGTCGACGATGAAGTTGATCAGGAAGTAGAGCACGAAGGCCAACGCGATTCCGCTCGCCGGCTCCACCGCGAAGAACATGCCCACGCTCAGCGCGAACGTGATCAGCTGCGACCAGCGGAAGAGTTGGATCTTGCAGAATTTTTTGGTGATCCACGTCGACGCCACCATCGAGAGAATGTTGCCCACGATGCCGGTGGTGACGAACGCCGCCTGCAGCTTCGCGTCGCCGCCGAGGTAATACTTCGCGTAGTAGAGCGCGGCGGAACCGCGGATCACATAGCCGACCGTGCCGACGAGGCAGACCCAAAACAGGATCTGCCACTGGTCATTGCGGAAGAGCAGCCCGACCTGCTCGCCGATCGGCTTGCGATCGTTCTGGAACTGCACGCGCTCCTTCGTGGTGAAGAAGCAGAAGATGAACAGCAGCGTCGCCATCACCGCCATCAGCGCCATCGAAATCTGGTAGCCCTTGGCGAGATGCTCCTGCCCCCAACGCGCGGCAAAGATCGGCACGAACGTGTTCACGAGCAGCGACGCGCCTTTTGCGAAGAACAACCGGTAGCCGTTCGCCGAGAGTCGCTCCTGCGGATCCGCCGTCAGCACGCCCGGCAGCGAGATGTACGGAATCACGACCACCGTGAACACCAGCATCATCGTGATGTAGGTCGCGTAGGCCCAGATGAGCTTCCCCGCGTAAGGCAGGTCCGGCGTCGTGAACACCAGCATGACCGACAATCCGAATGGCACCGCGAAGATCAGCAGGTAGGGCCGATAGCGGCCCCAGCGCGTGGTCCGCGTGTCAGTGTAGATGCCCATCGCGATGTCCGCGAAGGCGTCGATCAAGCGCGGGATCAGTCCGAGCATCGCAAGGTGCGCGACGTTCAGCCGATACACGTCCGTGTAGAAGAACGTGATGATGATCGCGAGGGCGGACCAGACGACGTTGACCGCCGCATCGCCGGCACCGAAGCCGATCTTTTCCAGGACCGGGAGCTTTGAGGAAGCAGCTTTGTTCACGAAAAGAGGAGGAGTTGTCGTGTCACCGCACCAGTTCGCTCACGTAATCGCGCAGCACACGCTCGTCGACCACCGGCCAGTCCGCAGAGTCCCACGTCAGCTCGGCGATCTTGAGCTTCTGCAGCCCGTTATCCGCGTTCTCATAGGCGTGAAAGACGAGGTAGTCCTTTCCGTCGAACGTGTAGACGCTGTTGTGCCCGAGCCCCGCCCAGTCCGCATTGCCCGCGAGCACCAGCGTGCCGCCGCCCTGCGCCAGCGGCTTGCCCGTACGATCGACGTACGGACCGGTCAGCGTCTTGGAACGACCGACGAGCAGCTTGTAAGTGCTGTCCTTGCCGCGGCAGCATTTGTCCCACGACATGAAGAGGTAGTAATAGCCATTCTTGCGGAAGATGAACGGCGCCTCGATCTCCGCCGGGCCCGCCTCGGTGTCGCTGATCAGCACGGAACGCTCGCGCTTCGCGAGCGAATACCACTCCTGCGGCTCCGCGACCGACTTCCAGTCCGGAGCCAGCTTCACCAGTTTCAGCCCGCCCCAGAACGACCCGAAGCTCATCCACGGCGTGCCCTGTTCGTCGGCGATCACCGCCGGATCAATCGCGTTCCAGAGATCGCGGTTCGGTACCGAACGCAGCACGATCCCCTGATCCTCCCACTGGTAGTCCGGCGAATCGGGGTTCAGCGTCCGGTTGATCGTCACGCCGATTGCCGACGTGTTGCGGCCAAACGCCGACACCGAATAGTAAAGGTAGAACTTGCCGTCATGCTGGACGATGTCCGGCGCCCAGATGTGACCGTTGAAGCTCGGCGCCACGGACTTCGCCCACGTCGGATCGCCCGGGAAAACCCGGCCGCGCAGCTCCCACGTTTTCATGTCCTTGCTGCTGTAGAGCGTGATGCCCGGGCCGGTGCTGAACAGGTAGAACGTGTCGCCTTCCTTGGCCATCACGGGATCGTGAATGCTGACCTGTCGGGCCGAAGCGCTGGCGGCGAGCGCCGCCACAACCAGCCAAAGGAGGTGGCGAACAGAGGTGGGGATGAGATGCATGGGCGCGAGGCTGAAGAGGGATCGGAGAGCGGAGGCGCGGCGCAGGTGTGTTCGTTGTGGTTGAGAGCGTCCCGGGAGGCGAGCTCGAGGCCCGCCTCCCGGTTCACCCTACCTAGAACAGACGACCAAAGGGGTGGCGCATTCGCGGCAAACGGCGTTGAAACCGCCGTCCGCCGGCACATCTCGCTGCAGAATTGGAATATCGGGTGGGGAATTGCCGGCTTCCGCGCCGTCGGCGCCCCGCGACCAGCGCGGAACGGCCGACGGTCGGCTGAGCCGACGTGGAAAAGATCTTGAGGGAAGCTGGGGCGTCAGAGGCCGGAATGGCGTGAGTGCTTCCCACGCCTACATGCGCCACCGCCCGGCAAAACCCGACAACAGGTCTATGCAGTCGAGAGTCTGGAGCCCAGAGTCCAGAGCTCGCACTCCGGTAGGAATCGCAACGGATGCGGCGCGCACCCCTGGCCTCCTGCTCTCAGCTCTGGATTCTCAGCTCTGGGTTGCTTCGCCCGATGAGCTGCCGTGGATCAAGCCCTTCGCCTCGCGCTCCAGAATCCGCGCAAACATCCAATCGAACCAGAATCCCTTGATCGGACTGCCGCGGCTCATCGGGCCCTTGAAGCGGCTCTCGATCGACTCCTCCGCCGCCGCGAGCTGCGCCGCGGCCTCCCCGGAGCGGCCGAGCTGGTAGTAGGCCATCGCCAGAATCAGCTGCGCCGTGGCGGTCCGCGGTGGATTCTCTTCCAGGTAGCCCAGGCACTGCTCGCTCCAACGCGCCGCCGCCGCATAGTCGCCGCGCCGGTATTCGAGCAGGCTCACCGCCATCGCCCGCCACGCGGCCGTGAACGAATCCCCCGCGGCCTGCGCCGCCGCAAACGATTGCTCCATGCCCGCCACCAACGGCTGCAACGACTCGAGCAGCGCAGCGTTGGCCGGTTTCAGCAGGCTGATCTTGACGACCCGATCGGAGAAAACCGTCCGCGTCGTCGCAAATCGCGCGATCGCCTCGGTCCTGAAACGCTCGTAGCTGACCAAATCGTTCGCTTCGAGCAGCGCCGGCCCGCATTCCAAATAATCCATGCTCGAGACATCGGGACCATCGAGCTGGTTGATTTGCAGCACGCGGAGAAAGCGCTCCGCCGCGTGTCCCCACCGGTTCTGCAGCGCGTGCCATTCACCGAGGGATCGGAGCACCGCGGCCCCTTCGATCGTCGCTTCCGTGAGCCGCAAGTCGGACAGCAGTGCGTCGGCCTGCTGCAGCTTGTCCTGCGTCACGAGCAGCGCAGCCTGCGTGATTTTTTCGCGCACTTCGGCCTCGTGCCGCAGCCGCATTTGCTGCTGCTCCGCCGCGACGGCGCGCTGCCGCGCTTCTCGCTCCTTCAGGAACAGCCATGTCGAGGTGCCGAGCCCCAGAATCAGCGCCAAGCCCACCGCGCCCACGCCGACGAACACCCCGCGGTTGCGCCGCATCAGCTTCAGCGAACGATACGACCAGCTCGGCGGCCGGGCCACGACGGGTTCATTATCGAGGTGCCGCTCGACGTCCATCGCCAGTCCGTTCGCCGTTTCGTAACGACGGCTGCGATCCTTCTCCAGCGCCTTCATCACGATCCAATCGAGATCCCCCCGCAGCACCGCCGCGAGCCGCCCCGGATCCGTTGCGCGAGCCTGCGCGACCGCCCGCGCGTCCTCGGGCGCCAGCCCCGCGAGCTTAGCCGAAGGACGCGCCGGCTCGCGTTCGCGCAGCGTTTTCCGCATCTCGTCGAGCCCGGAGGCGAGCAGCTCCTTCGCATCGAACGGCGTGCGGCCGGTCAGCAATTCGTAGAGCAGCACGCCGAGGCTGTAGATGTCGCTGCGCGTGTCGATGTCCACGCCGCCGAGCTCGGCCTGCTCCGGGCTCATGTAGGCCGGAGTGCCGACCAGCTGCGCATAGGCACTCAGGAGAAATTTCTCGGTCAGCCGCGCCTCGGTCGCCTTCGCGATCCCGAAGTCAATCACCTTCGGCATCGGCCGGCCGTCGTGCAGCGCGACCATGATATTCGACGGCTTTACGTCGCCATGGATGATGCCCTTCTGGTGCGCGTGCTGGATCGCGTGGCAGATCTGGATGAACAGGTCCAGCCGTGCGCGCGTGTCGAGCCGGTGCTGGTCGCAGTATTTCGTGATCTGCACGCCGCGCACCAGCTCCATGATGAAATACGGCGGGCCGCGGTCCGTCGCGCCCGCGTCGAACACGCGCGCGATGTTCGGATGATCCATCATCGCCAGCGCCTGCCGCTCGGCCTCGAACCGCGCGATCACGCTCTTCGTTTCCATCCCGAGCTTGATGATCTTCAGCGCCACGCGCCGATGCACCGGCTCCTCCTGCTCGGCCATGTAGACCACCCCGCAGCCGCCCTCGCCGATTTTTTCCAGGAGCTTGTAGCGCCCGATGCGCGTGCCGATCGGTTCCTCGCCGAGCGAGTCCGCCGGCCGATCGCCGGTGTTCCGCAGCGGCGTCTGCGACAGCCGTGTCGCCGTCACCAGCGACGTGCCCTCGGCGAAAAACGCGTCCGCCTGCTGCACGCTCGTGAGCAGCTCGTCCAGGCGCCGCCTCAACGCCGCGTCGCTGCCGCAAGCCTGGTCCAGATACGCGCTGCGCTGCCGTTCGGGCAACGCGCGCGCCGCATCGAACAGCTCCTCCTCCCGCTGCGTGACCGTCTTGGCCGCGTTGCCGGGGCCGACCGTGACTCGCGGATTCGCCTGCACGGTCGATCGACTACTGCGCCGCCCGGATTGCGTCAAACAACCACGCCTTGGCGAACGCCCAGTGCCGCTCGATCGTGCGCTCCGTCACGCCGAGGCTGGCGGCGACCTCGTGGTTGGTGAACCCGCCGAAAAACTTCAACACCACCACGCGCGCGCGCTCGGGATCCTGCGCCTCGAGCTTTTCCACGGCTTCGTTGATCAACAGCACCTTTTCCTCGGGCGTCGTGTCGGCGAGTTCGACCTCGTCGATGTCGAGCCGCAGCGGATTGCCGCCGCGCTTCAACCGGGCCTTGCGGCGGGCGTTCTCGATCAGGATCCGGCGCATCGCCTCGGCGGCGGCGCCAAAAAAGTGCCCGCGGTTCTGCCAGCGCTGATGATGGCCGTTGCCCACGATCCGCAGCCAGGCCTCGTGCACGAGCGCGGTCGCCTGCAGCGTCTGTCCCGCCGACTCGCGCGCCATCTGCGCGCCGGCCTGCCGGCGCAAATCGTCGTAGACCAGCGGCAGCACCTCCTCGGCGGCATGACCCTCCGGCTGGTCGAGGGATTGGAGCGCCAGGGTGAGTTCGGAAAGGGCGGGCATGGCGGGAAACGCTTGGCGCACGCTCAGCGCGGCAGCGTCCGGGCGGTTGGCCGTCGCGGCGAGACGTCGCAAAGTGTCGTGGGGTGAGAATTCACAAGCGAGGGGACCAACTTAAAACCCGAGGGGCTTCAGGTCGCGCATGCGGGGGCGTTCATGGCACCTGAGCAAGTGAAACACCCCCTCGGCGTTCGCCAGTCGAAACCCACTTCACCGTAATGCTGGCGCGCACCGCGGCCGTCGTGCGCCAGCTCCATGGCTGGGCCTCGTCGCCATCAGTGCGAACGCCAAAGACAAAAACGGCCGCAGCCCGGAGGCTGCGGCCGGCGAAAAGACCTTCTTCTCAGATCAGCGGAGCCAGAAGCTGAAATACAGGTAGAGCCCCAGCACCAGCACCAGAATGGCGCCCGCCATGAACTTGTTGCCCGCATCCCAGCTCTTCTTGATCTCTTCTCCCGCGAGTTGATGAACCGAACCGTAGGTGAGCCCACGGGTTTTCTCTTCCGGCTGCGGTGCGGTCAGGAATGACGCGACGATCATGATGACCGCGCTGATGACCAGCAACACGCCGGTGGCGTAGAGGAAGTTGAAGTCGCCGATCCAAGCGAGCCACGCCGGGTTTTCGATCTTCCCGGCGCCGAAGAAGCCTTGGAGGGTGAGCTTGATCATGCCCAGCACGAACCCGACACCCAACGCCCATTCGGCACCGCTCGCGTTGAGTCGCTTCCAGAACAACCCGAGGAGAAACACCGCGGTGATCGGCGGTGCAAGATACCCCTGCACGCTCTGCAGGTATTGATACAAGCCGCCGCCGGAAATTTTCGCCATGACCGGAATCCAGACGATCCCGAGAAAGACCACCACCGTGGTCGCGACCCGGCCAACCATCAGCAGGTGTTTCGGCGACTTGCCCGGCCGCAGCTTTTCATAGATGTCGACCGTGAACAGCGACGCGCTCGAATTGAACAACGAGGCGAGCGAGCTCATCAGCGCCGCGAGCAGGCAGGCGACGATCAGGCCGCGAATGCCGACCGGCAGCAGCTCTTTCACCAGCGTCGGGAACACCAAATCGCCATTGATCGCGCCCGTCTCGACACCGCCGACCATTTTCATCGGCAAATGAATGATCCCCTTCTGATGCAGCGCCCAGCCGATCATGCCAGGGATGAGGAAGATCAGCACCGGCCACACTTTGAGCAGACCGCCAAACAGCGCGCCGCGCCGGGCGGTGGCAAGATCCTTGGCCGAAAGCGCGCGCTGCACGATGTATTGGTCCGTGCACCAATACCAGATGCCGATGATCGGCGAGGCAATCAACACGCCGAGCCACGGGAACTGCGGGTCGGACAACGGCCGCCACAGCGCGAACTGATCGGAGTTGCTCTTCGCCATGGAGACGAGTTCGCCCCAGCCGCCGAGTTTGTTCAGCCCGATTGCCGTGATCACGAACGAGCCAAAAAGGATGATCACCGCCTGCGGAGTGGCGGTGTACATGATCGCCCGCATGCCGCCGAAAACAGTGTAGACGCCGGTGATGATCACGGTGGTGAACGCCCCGATCCAAAATGCGTCGAGCGTTACGCCCAACAGGCTCATCGTAACTTCGGGCAGCAGCGCCTGGAACACGATGGCGCCGGCATACACCGTCACGCTGACTTTCGTGAAAACATAGGCGACCAACGAGACGCAGGAGAGAATCGTCCGCGCGCGGGCGTTGAACCGCTTCTCGAGGAATTCCGGGATCGTTTGGACACCCGACTTGTAATAGAAAGGCACGAACAAGCCGGCCAACATGATCAGCACCCAGGCGTGCAGTTCCCAGTGGGCCATTGCCATGCCGGTGGCCGCGCCCTGGCCGGCCAGCCCGACGATGTGCTCGGAGCCGATGTTCGAGGTGAAGATCGATGCGCCGATCACCACCCAGCCGGCGTTGCGACCGGCGAGAAAGTAATCGACCGCATCTTTCTGTTGTCGCCCGTAATACCAGGCGACCCATCCGATGAGGACGAAATATCCTGTGATGACGATCCAGTCTAGGGTTTGCATAATGTTTCGGAGGAACTAGAAATTACCGGCGGCGCCGCGGAGCAGGTGGGCTGGCAGCCGCCTCGCGTCACCTTCGCAGAATACGCCCGCCACGTGGCACTATTTGGTGCTAAAACGATAGACCGTCGTGCTCGTGAGTTTCTTGCCCGGCCGCAGGATGGTGCTCGGGAAGGCCGGTTGATTCGGCGAATCGGGATAGTGCTGCGTCTCCAGGCACAGCCCGCTGCGATGCGGATACTTCTTCCCGCTCTTGCCGGTGATCGCGCCGGTGAGGAAATTGCCCGAGTAAAACTGGAGGCCCGGTTCGGTCGTGAACACTTCCATGAACCGGCCCGACTGCGGCTCGTGCACCGTGGCGGCCAGCGCGAGCTTCCCGTCCTGGTTGTCGAGCACCCAATTGTGGTCGTAGCCGCCGCCGAACTTCAGCTGCTCATTGTCCGCATCGATCCGTTCGCCGATCACATGTGGCTTCGTGAAGTCGAGCGGCGTGCCCGCGACCGACACGATCTCGCCGGTCGGGATCAGCCCCGCGTTCACCGGCGTGGTCTTCGCCGCCTTCATCATCAGCACGTGGTCGAGAATCGTGCCCTCGCCCTCGCCGTGCAGGTTGAAATATGTGTGGTTCGTCAGGTTGACCGGCGTCGCCTTGTCGGTGGTCGCCGAGTAATCGATCCGGAGCTCGTTCTTTGGCGTGACCGTATAGGTGACCTCGACGGTGAGCGTGCCGGGGTAACCCTGTTCGCCGTCGCGGCTGACATAGGTGAGGACCAGCGCCGGGTTGCCATCGATGATCTGCGGGCGCCCCTGCCAGAGCACCTTGTCAAAGCCCACCGTGCCGCCATGGAGCGAGCACGGGATGTCACCGGGCTTGTCGTTCAGCGGCAGCGAATACGTCTGCCCGTCGAGCGTGAACTTCCCGTGCGCGATCCGGTTGCCATAGCGGCCGATCAGCGCGCCGAAAAACGGCGACTCCTTCAAATACTGCGCGGCGTTGTCGAAGCCGAGCGACACGTCCGCCAGCTGGCCGTTCTTGTCCGGCACGAGCAGGTTCACGACGATGCCACCGAGGTCGGTGATGTCGGCGCGAAACCCGCTGGCGTTCTCGAGCGTGTACAGATGGGTCTGCCGACCGTCCGGCAGTTGACCGAATGATTTCATGGTAATGACAGGAGAGGAAGGCGCCGCGGTGAGCAGCGGAACCGCAAGCTGCAGGACAGCAACACTGGAACAGACCAGCCGCAGGATGTTTTTCATGGAAGAATGAAAGCAGCCGCCGAGCTTGGCTCGGCGAGGGGGAGGGTTTGGGGCGAGGAGAAAATGGCAGCCGGAACCGCGACGCAATCCAACTCTGCGGGAATGTAGTATTACAGTTCGGTCCAAGGCGCTCCCGCGCTCGCCGCCGCGTCATCCGCTTCTTGCGGGGGGCGCCGGACGGTATCACGGTGCCGGCATGGCGATCCGGATCGGCTGCGGGAGTTGGGGCGACAAGGACTATGTTGGACTGCTGTTCCCCAAAAGCGTCCCGGAGAAACTACGTCTCAGCCACTACACGAAGTGGTTCGAGCGGCTGGAACTCAACGTCACGTATCACTCGATCCAGTCGCGCGAGCGGATCGCCGGCTGGGTGGAGCAAACTCCGGCCGGCTTTCTCTTCGACGTGAAACTCGAGCGCCGGTTTTCGGAAAATCCGTCCCTCGCCGCGGCCGGCGATCTCCCGCAGGTTTTCCTGAATTCGATCGAGCCCATCGTCGCCGCCCGGAAGCTCGGCGCATTCCTCCTGACTTTGTCGCCGAGCTTCGGCCCACCGCGCCACTCACTGGCCGAGCTCGACCTCGTCGCCGAGAAATTCCAGCGCCTCGCGCCGGTCGCCGTCGAGTTGCGCGATCGCGCGTGGGTCGAAGGCGACGCCCTCGCCTCCACCCTCGCCTACTTTCGGTCGCGCAAGTTCGTCTGGGTCGCGCTCGATCTGCCGCGGCTCCGCGCCGCGCCGGTCTTGCCGCCCATCGACGAAGTCACGCTGCCTGAACTCGCCTACCTGCGACTCCACGGCCGGAACCCCGACTATCTGAAAGCATCGGGCGGGGCCAAGGCGCGGCACAACTACGACTATCCGCTGGCGGAACTCGAGGAGATCGCCGCACGGATCCGCGCGCTCGCCGCCAAAGCGCAGCACGTGCACGTGAGCGTGAACAACCACTACGCGGCCTTCGCCCCGAAAGCTGCGCTCGCGCTCCGCCGACTGCTCGGCCAGCCGGTCCCGCCGGCACTCGCAGAATCCGACGAGGAGGCCGGCGGTCAGCTCTCGCTGCTCTGACGCAGCCGAAACCCTCGGTTCGCGTGGAGACGCGACGCCCTCGTCCCGTCCTGCTTCACAACCGAGGGTGCTGGTAGTCGCGCGGCTCCGCCGTGCGGACCGTTCCTTAGCCGCGATGGATGCGATGCTTCGCCCGCCCCTGCCGAAGCGACGCCCTCGTCCCGTCTCGCCACCCGAAGGTTGTAGCCGGGGTCGTCGACCCCGGCCGGCCTCGGCGAGGCCGGCTACATCTTCACGGTTTCCTTCTGCGCCTTCTTTCGCCGTTTCGCCGGCGCCTCACTCGCGCCAGCCCGTTGTTCCCGCACGCTGGGACCGTCGACCCAAGTCGCGCCGATCAACGTCGCCCGCGGAAACTCCTGCACGCCGGTCTCATTGTTGTGAATCTGGCTGACCACCATGTCCACCGCCGCCTCGCCGGTCACAAAATTGTGCTGGTTCAGCCCGGCGATCTCCGGCCGCGTCGAGCGCCACTCGAGCTGGATCACGCCGAGATCCTGCGGCACGCGCCGACCCGCCGCTTTCAACCAGGAGAGGACGTTGTTGTAGAGCGTGAACACCACGTCGGGTTCGTAACGCTTCAGCCACGCGTGAAACCGCGCCGGATCCTGCTGCGCCGCCGCCACCTCGCTGAAAATCGGGATGTGCTGCGCGCGCGGCAGCGTGCGCTGCCCGGTGAAATACCCGGCCGAGAACCGCCGCTCGACCAGCGCGTCGATCACGTCGTCCAGCACCAGCCCCGGCCGGCGATAGCCCAGCGCCGCCGCCCGCTCGAACGCCATCAGCGCGAGATTGTGATGATCCACGGAGCAGAATGACAGCGCCGGATCCCGCGTGCGCACGCCCGTCACCACCGTCGGCAACTGCTCCCACACGCCACGAAGTTCGTCCGGCAGATGATTGGTGTCCATCAACCCGACGAGCACCAGGCCCTTGATGCCGCGCGTGAGCAGGATACGCAGCCAACGCGACGCGTTCAGGGTGGGATCATGGAGCCAGAACCGATCGAAGCTGTACCCCAGCTTCGCCGCCCGGCTCTCGCAACCGTCCACATACGTCGGAATCGTCGGATGGGTCCGGAACGCATCCGGATCGCGGTTCGCATTGACCAGCGCCAGCTTCGCCTGGAGCCGCGTCGTCCGGCTCGCGCGCAATTGCGCCATCAGGTGCGAGACGATCGCGTTCGGCTGGTAGCCCACCTCGTCTGCCACCCGTCGGATGCGCTCCCGCGTCACCTCGGGGATCTGCGGATCACCGCGGAGCGCGAGCGAGACGGTGTTCTTGGAAAAACCCACCTGACGGGCGATGTCGTTGAGCGTGGGCCGGGGCATGGGGACGTTCGGCGGACACTGTTCGGCCGTTCCACCGAACCGTCAAGTAAAGCAAGCCCGCAAACCCGCTGCCCGCCCCTCCGGCTTCGCAGCGCCCATCATCTTCATCCCCGTTCTCGTTCTCTTTCTCGTTCTCATTCTCCCCTCTCCTGCCCTCGCCCTCGCGCCCCCCTCTCGCCTCCCCCCGAAGAGGAGAACGAGAACGAGAGCGATCGGTCCGAGCCTGTCGGGAACCGCCCGCATATAACGCATGGTTTTATGCCCATTCGCGGCGGCGCTTTACGGTCATGCCTCCCACCGCGTTGACCCTGTTCCCCGCAACTCTCATCTCTCAACCCTCAACTCTCCGAGCTCTGGGCCTCCGCTCCAGACGCTCAGCTCTTGGCTCTCGGCTCTTCATCCCCCACCCCATGTTCACTCTCGGTCTCGATTACGGCACCAACTCCGTCCGCGCATTGATCGTCCGCTGTCAGGACGGTCGTGAATTCGGCTCGGCAGTCGTCAACTATCCCAGCGGCCATCAAGGCATCCTGCTCGACAAGCATGACGCCAACCTCGCGCGCCAGCATCCTGGCGACTACCTGTTCGGCCTGGAAAAAGCGGTCAAAGCCGCCCTCGTGCAGGCGAGGAAGCAACGCGGTTTCTCGGCCGATCAGATCATCGGCATCGGCGTGGACACCACGGGCTCGAGTCCGATTCCAGTAGACGCGAACAACGTCCCGCTCGCGCTCGCGAAGAAGTTCGCCAAAAACCTCCACGCGCAGTGCTGGCTCTGGAAGGACCACACCAGCTGGCGCGAGGCCGCGAAGATCACCGAACTCGCCGCGCAACACCGGCCGGAATACATCGCCAAGTGCGGCAACACCTACTCGTCCGAGTGGTGGTGGTCGAAAATCTGGCACTGCCTCGCGGTCGACCCGAAGGTCTTCGACGCCGCCTACTCGTGGGTCGAACTCGCCGACTGGGTGCCCGCCGTCCTCGCTGGCGTGACGGATCCGCGGCAGATTCAGCGCGGCGTCTGCATGGCCGGGCACAAGGCGCTCTACGCCGACGAATGGGGTGGGCTGCCGGATAAGGAGTTCCTCGCGCTCCTCGATCCCAAACTCGCCGACCTCCGCGACCGCCTTTACGAGAAAGCACACGACGCCACCGTCCCCGCCGGCCAGCTCAGCCCGGCCTGGGCGAAAAAGCTCGGGCTGCGCGCCGGCATTCCGATCGCGATCGGCGAAATGGATGTCCACTACGGCTCGATCGGCAGCGGCGTGACCGAAGGCACCCTGGTCAAGGTCATCGGCACGTCCACCTGCGACTGCGGCGTCGTTTCCGCGGACAAGCAGGTCGCCGACATCCCGGGCATCTGCGGCATCGTCAAAGGCGCGATTCTCCCCGGCTACTACGGGATCGAGGCCGGGCAGTCCGCCGTTGGCGACATTTTCAAATGGTGGGTCGAGGTCATCTGTCAGGGCGATGGCGCGCTGCACGGAAAACTCGCCGCCGAGGTCGCGAAACAGCCGCCCGGCCACAGCGGGTTGCTCGCGCTCGACTGGAACAACGGCAACCGAACGATCCTCGTCGACCAGCGGCTTTCCGGCCTGCTGCTCGGCACGACCCTGCACACCACGCGGGCCGAGATCTACCGCGCGTTGATCGAAGCGACGGCGTTCGGCGCCCGCGCCATCATTGAGCGCATCCGCGACTACGGCGTGCCGATCGAGCGCGTCGTCTGTGCCGGCGGCATCGCGCGCAAGGATCCGATGCTGATGCAGATCTACGCCGACGTCACCGGCTGCACGATGCAGGTCGCCGGCTCGAGCCAGGCCTGCGCGCTCGGCTCCGCCATCGGCGCCGCCGTGCTGGCCGGCGCGCATCGCGATTTCACCACCGCGCAACGGAAGATGACGCGCATCGAGAAGAAACAATACCGGCCCAATCCGAAAAACCAAAAGGTCTACGACCAGCTCTACGCGCTCTACCGGCAGATCCACGACGCCTTCGGTGGACTGAACAAGTCGGTGGACCTCAGCCGCGTGATGAAGGACCTCCTCGCCCTCAAGGACGCGGCGCGCGCGTAACCCTGATCGTTCTCATTCTCGTAATCGTTCTCGTTCTCTCGGTTTGGCTGTTCGTCGCGACCGGTGTGACCGAGAGAAAGAGAACGAGAACGATTACGAATTCCCGCCTTCCGCTCTCTCAACTCTCATCTCTCAACACTCAACTCGTCCGGCTCTCAGCGCTAGACTCTCAGCTCTGGACTCCTCTCTCATGAAACTCCTCGCCACTCCCGAAATCTGGTTCGTCTGCGGCTCGCAGCATCTCTACGGCCCCGGCCCGCTCAAGCAGGTCGCCGCCAACGCGCAAAAGGTCGCCGCCGGCCTCGCCGCCTCAAAGAAGATTCCTCTGAAGATCGTCTTCAAGGCGCTGCTCACCACGCCCGATGAGATCACCAACCTCTGCATCGAGGCGAACTCCGACGCGAACTGCGCCGGGCTCATCCTGTGGATGCACACGTTCTCGCCGGCGAAGATGTGGATCCGCGGACTGAGCACGCTGAAGAAGCCGTTCTGCCATCTGCACACGCAGTTCAACCGCGACCTGCCGTGGGGCGACATCGACATGGATTTCATGAACCTCAACCAAGCGGCCCACGGCGACCGCGAGGCGGGTTTCCTCCACACGCGACTGCGGCTCAACCGCAAGGTCGTCGTCGGCCACTGGTCGGACGCCGAGGTGCAGGAACGCATTGGCGCCTGGGTGCGCGCCGCGCGCGCGTGGCACGACTGGCAGGGCGCGAAGTTCGCCCGCTTCGGCGACAACATGCGTTTCGTCGCCGTCACCGAAGGCGACAAGGTCGCCGCCGAACTCCGCTTCGGTTTCTCGACCAACGGCTACGGCGTGGGCGATCTGGTCGCGAAGGTCGCGAGCGAAGGCATCAACGATCGCCACGTCGACGAGCTCTGCGCCGAGTACGAGAAGCGTTACGCCGTCGCGAAGGAGCTGCGCCGCGGCGGCAAGCGCCACGACTCGCTCCGTTACGGCGCGCGGATCGAGCTCGGCCTCCGCACGTTTCTCGAGGAGGGCAGCTTCAAGGGCTTCACGACGACATTCGAGGATCTGCATGGCCTGCGCCAGCTGCCCGGACTCGCGGTCCAGCGGCTGATGGCCGACGGCTACGGGTTCGGCGCCGAGGGCGATTGGAAAACCGCCGCGCTGCTCCGCGCGATGAAGGTGATGGGCGAAGGCCTGGATGGCGGCACCTCGTTCATGGAGGATTACACTTACCACATGAACCCGAAGGGCCATCAGGTCCTCGGCGCGCACATGCTCGAGATCTGCTCGACCATCGCCGCGACCAAGCCGTCGCTGGAAATTCATCCGCTCGGGATCGGCGGCAAGGAGGATCCGGTCCGGCTCGTGTTCGACGCGCCCGCCGGCCCCGCGCTCAATGCCTCGCTGATCGACATGGGCAACCGTTTCCGGCTGCTCGTGAACGAGGTCACGGCCGTGAAGACGCCGAAGCTCCCGAAGTTGCCCGTCGCCCGCGCGGTCTGGGAATGCCAGCCCGATTTCAAGACCGCCTGTGCGGCGTGGATCTACGCCGGCGGCGCGCACCACACCGGCTACAGCTACAGCGTGACGACCGAGATGCTCGAGGACTTCGCCAACATCGCCGGCATCGAGCTCGCGGTGATCAACGCCGACACGAAGCTCGGCGAGTTCAAACAGACGCTGCGCAACAACGAGGTCTACTACCACCTCGCCCAAGGCATCCGGGTTTGAGCCGGACAAGTCGCCCGCGAATCACGCGAATCGACGCGAATTGCTCCCATCCGGATAAACCACAAAACACGCGGACCACAAAAGCAGGGACGGTTTCCCGGGCCTTCCGCTTTCAAGCGTCCGTTCGCCTGTCGCGAAACCTTTGCTCGCACTTCAGCTTTTAGGGTCTTTGCGGGCCAAGGTCCTTGTGAACAGGCCAACTCCTTCCCAGCGGAACTGAACCACAGATGGACTCAAATGGACACAGATGACGGCACGCTTTGATCTGTGTTTATTTGTGTCCATCTGTGGTTGAAAAGGTCTGAGGTTTGCCTCGCCAGTCATATTCGCGCCCCTTCGCGTGATTCGCGGGCTGCCTCTGCCGGTCTCGGTTTTTCTTTTCGTGCCTTTCGTGGGTTTCGTGGGCAAATCACTTTACCATGCTAGAGGATCTCAAACGTGAAGCCTACGAGGCCAATCTCGCGCTGCCGCGCGAGGGCCTGATCAATCTCACCTTCGGCAACGCCAGCGCCATCGATCGCGCGAAAGGCATCTTCGCCATCAAGCCCAGCGGCGTCGACTACGCCGCGCTGAAGCCGGCCGACATGGTGCTCGTCGATCTCGACGGCAAGCAGGTCGAAGGCTCGTTGCGGCCGTCGTCCGACACGCCGACGCACCGCCGGCTTTTCCTCGCGTTTCCGTCGATCGGCGGCGTCGTGCACACGCACAGCTCGCATGCGACCGCGTTCGCGCAGGCCGGCCGCGCCATCCCGATCTTTGGCACCACGCATGCCGATTACTTTTTCGGCGACATCCCCGTGACGCGGAAGATGACGCCCGCCGAGATCGGCGGCGGCGCCTACGAGTGGGAAACCGGCAACGTGATCGTCGAGCTGTTCACGCAGCAGAAACTCGATCCGCAGGATTTCCCCGCGGTGCTCGTGAACCGCCACGCGCCGTTCACCTGGGGGCACAACGTCGCCAAAGCCGTCGAGGTGGCCGTCGCCGTCGAGTGCATCGCCGACATGGCGCTGATGTCGCTGCAGCTGAATCCGTCGCTCGCGACGATCGAGCCCGAGTTGCTGAACAAGCACTTCAAGCGCAAGCACGGCCCCGGCGCGTACTACGGACAAAGGTAGCCGCGTTGTCCCCAGCGCGCCATTCGTCGCGTCCTGCTCCGCCTCGGATTGTGACTTGTCGACGTAGAGCGTTCAGGTAGCGTGAGCCTATGGACGCCGTTCTTCCTCTCGATCAGATGACCACGGCAGAGAAATTGCGTGCAATGGAGATCCTGTGGGCCGATCTCACCCGCAAGGCCGAGTCTTTCGAGTCGCCGGCTTGGCATGACGCCGTTCTCCGTGAGCGCGACCAGCGTGTAGCCGAGGGCAAAGAGGCGTATGTTTCCTGGGAGGATGCAAAACGGGATCTTCGAGAGCGGTGCCAGTGAAAATCGAAATCCTGCCCTCCGCTCGGGGCGACCTGGCCGAGGGTTTTGCTTTTTACGAGAAACAACAGCGCGGACTCGGCACCTATTTCCTGAATTCGTTGTTTGCGGACATCGATTCGCTCACCATCCACGCCGGTGTCCATCATCGGGTTTTGGGAGCATATCGGTTGCTCGGACGGGTATTCCCTTTCGCCGTCTATTACGACGTGCTAAATGACGTCGCCAAGGTGAAGGCTGTGCTCGATTGCCGGCGTGACCCGAAAACGATCGAGAAGAGGCTGCGTCGGATTGGTTGATCTCATGTCCGCTTTCGCCATTGCCGCTGCCCAGATCGCCTCCGTCGCCGGCGATGTATCGAAGAACATCGAAACGCACGCCCGCGCGATCCGCGCCGCCGCGCAGCACGGCGTCCGCGTGCTGGTGTTTCCCGAGCTCTCGCTCACCGGCTACGAGCCGACGCTCGCCGCCGAGCTCGCGTTCACGCGCGACGACCCACGGCTCGCTCCCCTCGCCGAACTTGCGCGCGAACACCACCTCACCGCGATCGTCGGCGCCCCGCTCGCCGCGCAGCCGGTGCCTCACATCGGCGCCTTCGCGCTGTCGGACGCAGCCAGCGTGGCCGTCTACGCCAAGATCCACCTGCATCCCGGTGAGGAGAGTCATTTTTCGCCAGGCAGCACGCCGCTCGTGCTACCGTGGGATCCGCACAAGATCGGCGTCGCGATCTGCGCCGACCTCACGCACGCGTCGCATCCGCGCGCCTGTGCCGCGCTCGGCGCCGACATCTACGCCGCCGGCGTGTGCCTCACCCATCGCGGTTACGATGCCGAAGCCGAGCTGATCGCAGGTCACGCGGCGCGTCATCGGATGCTGGCGGTCATGGCCAACTACAACCGGCCCACCGGCGGCTACGATGTCGCCGGAAAAAGCGCCGTCTGGTCGCCCGCCGGCCGCCGGCTCGCCTGGGCCGACCGCAGCGCCGACGCGCTCGTGATCGCCACGCGAGTCGAAGGCCACTGGCGCGGCACCGTCGTGCGGCTGTAGCCAATCCGCTCACCCCGCGGATCACGCGAATTCGCGCGAACCGATTCGCCAACCCGTGGTTCAGCTGGAGACGCGACGCTCGCCGCGTCTTGCGTTGTAGCCGGGGTCGCTGACCCCGGCCCGGGCTCACCGAGCCCGGCTACACCTTCCGTGTCGTCCGTGTGTTCCGTGGGCAACCCGGTTTTCCAGTCTGATTCTGCTCTCCCTGGTTCGCGTCGATTCGCGTGATTCGCGGGCACTCTGCTTCTGGTTCCGCTTCGTCTTTCAGCTCTCAACCCTCAACACTCAACTCTCAACACCCCTCCCCCTCACACCTCCAGAATCGCGATGCCGTGCGCCTCGAGCTTCACGCGTTTCGTGGTCTTTCCATCGCCGAGCGTCACGACCGTTTCCTCGTCGGTCCCCGCGTTATTGATCACGACCAGCTTTCCCGCCTTCGGAAACACCGTCGCCTCGGTCTTCACGTTGCTCGAGCTCCACACGCTCCAGCCGCTTTCCTGCGCCGCCGCCCACACGATCGCGCGATGCAGCAGTCGCGTGTTTTCGTGCGACACCTTGAAGCCGCTGAAGTACACGCTACGGCCTTTGCCGAACGCGTGCGTCGCCAGCTTCGGCGATTTCTCACCCGCGCGCTCCGCCAGCACCTGCGTGTCGCCGCCGAGCACGAAGATGCCGTCGACGTCCTTCGCGAAATCGAGCGCGCCCGCAACGTCCGCCGTGATGAAGTGCTCCGTCACTCCTTCGACGCCCCGCGCGTTTTTGGCCGGCGCGACATAATTGTATTTGCCGTTCGCGATCCGCTCGCCGCGGTCGCGATCGAGCCCAAGCACCTGCGCCAGCCGAAAGTTCCGGCCCGGCTGCGACAGCGCGCTGGGCTCGCCGATGCCAACCAACGCACCACCCTTGCGCACCCACTCGGTCAGCGTCGCCTCGACGCGCGGGTCGCTCCAATAGTGTCCGCCGCTCCACGCCGTACCGGCGCGACCGCAGTTGACGATCACCTTTACGCCACGCGGCACGCCGGCCTTCACGACGTCGTCGAAGCTGATGAACTGCACGTCGAGCGGCAGTCCGGCGAGCGACTCGAGCACGTCGTAAAGCTCGACGCCCGGTGTGAAATGCCCCGAACACGTCCACGCGCGCAGATCGCCCCACGCGGTGAGCACCGCCACCTTGAACGGCGCGGTCCAGGGGCGGTCGCTCGCGTGAAACGATTTCAGCAGCCGGAACTCCTTCGCGAGTTGTTCGATGTAATCCTGAAAATCCGGGAACGGCTCGACCAGCGACAGATACCCGCCCAGCCCGATCCGATCGATCGGTGCGCGCACGATGCCGCGCCGCGCATCGATCCAAAAGTTCTTCGCGTCGAGCGTGGGATTGCCGCCATCCTTGAACGTCGGCTCGCCCTTCAATCCCGTCGGGAAAAGATACGGATGCAGCCGCAGCTCGTGCGTCTCCACGCCCTTCGAGTGCGCGCAAAGCCGCACCTCGAACGCGTTGAACACGCACTTGATCAGCCCGTCGAAACCAAACTCCCCAAACCGCCCGCTGCTCGGCTCCACGCCGATCCAGTGATCGTCGTAGAACACATACGCCTTCTTCTCGTGCTGGTGCACGAGATCGATGCACTTTCTGCCAAACTCGATCACGAAGTCATGGATGAACTCCATGTAGTCGCGGTAACGCCGCGACGGCGCGTTGTGCGTGGAGTTGTAGAGCCCGCCGTTGACGAAATCCTCCGACGTCAGCCGATAGCCGTAACGCTTCTCGAAGAGCTTCAACGCGCGCGGGCTCACCGTCATCTCGTAATCGCCCCAGTCCGAGTAGACGTCGCGCAGCGTCGCGCGATCCGCGCCCCAGAACCAGGAGAAGTTATAAAACATCGACGTGAACCGGACGACCTTCGTGTCCGGGTGCTCGCGCAGCCATTTCTCCAGAAACGCGAGCAGCACCTGCTGCGTCTCCGGGTGCATCGGATCGACGGCGGCGAGATGCTCGCGATCACCCCAATCGTTGGTGAGGTGATTATACATCGAGATCTCCTCCCAGATCCGAAACACCAGGAAGTTCACCGTGTAGCTGTGCCCCGGCTCCGTGTCCGTGACCGTGACGATGCCCTTCTTCTCGTTCGCGCTCCATTTGCGCGCTGGCACCTCCTTCCCGGTCGCACGATCGAACACCTGCCACCACCGCTTCGGGTTGTCCTTGAAATTTACCACGAACTGCTCGGTGAAATAGCCCTTGAGCAGCGTGATCGCCGTCGTGGCCTTCTCCGCCACGACCGGATAGCTCATCAGGAAATTCTGCTGCAGCTTGTCACGGTTTTCCCGTGCCCACGGCTGCACCGATCGCACGAGGCAGACCGTCGAATAGATGTCGTAGCCCGCCTGCACGATCTCCGGTGAGAGCTGCGTACCGTCGGAGTCGCGGATGGTGTCCGCGCCCCATTTTTTCGCGAGCCGCAGCGTCAGCTGCTCGTAGCCCGCTTCGCCAGGAAGCGTGAAGTCGCCGCGCGTGAGATCGGTGGTGGTGGTGCTCATCATCAAGAAAGGTGTCAGGTGAAGCCCGACCTCCGGGCGGGCTGCTTCGGTCCGCCCACTCTGGCCAGGTAGTCGGCCAGCACAAGGCCCCCGCGGCCCCGGCGAAAGCCCGCCCCAGTCGGATTGTCCGGCGAATCGGGGTCGCCGACCCCGGCCCGGGCTCATCGAGCCCGGCTACCGCACGCCAGCTCCCCGTTCACCGACGGAGCCCCTCGTCGTGCAACTTCCGCTCCGACCGTCCGTCACGCGTGCGCGAGAGCCCAGCTTGCACCCGCGCAGCCACCCGGCTTCTGTGCTGGGACCCGACTCTTCTTATGCCCCTCCGTCCGTTGCTCACCCCGTTCCGTCTCGCTGCCTGCTTTCTCGCTTCGTCCGGACTCGCCGCGGCCGCCACCGCTCCGATAGCCCGGGTGCTGCCAATCGCCCCCGCCGCCTACGCCGGCAGCTCGGTTAACGTGGTCGCCAACACCCGCTCGGCCATCGTCACGCACAGCACGCTGCAATACGCCGCATTCTACGATGCCGACGGCTTTCTCGTGCTCGCGCAACGGCCGCTCGGCGCGGATGTATGGACGACCCAGCGCACACCGCACCGCGCCAACGTCGCGGACGCGCACAACTCCATCAGCCTTGCCGTCGATGGCGCCGGCTTCCTGCACGTCGCATGGGATCACCACAACTCCCCGCTGCACTACGCGCGCGTCGTCACGTCAGGCACGATCGATCTCGGCGAGCCAACTGCGATGACCGGCGAACGCGAGCAGCACGTCACCTATCCGCAATTCCATCTGCTGCCGAACGGCGATCTCCTTTTCACCTATCGCGACGGCGAGTCCGGCAACGGCGCGCTCGTGCTCAACCGCTACATCACGACCACGCGCAAATGGTCCGTGGTTCAGCCCAACCTCATCGACGGCGAGGGTCAGCGCAGCCCCTACGCCGACCTCACCGTCGACCGTCAAGGCACGCTGCACCTGGCCTGGATCTGGCGCGATTCGCCCAACGTCGCGTCGAACCACGATCTCGCCTACGCGCAATCGAAGGATGCCGGCGTCACCTGGACCAGGACCGATGGCACGCCGCTCGCGCTGCCGATCACCGCCGCCACCGCCGAGTACGCGCTGCGGATTCCGACCCATCACAACCTGATGAATCCGCCGTCGATCGACACCGACGGAGCCGGCCGGCCGTTCCTCTGCAGCTACTGGTCGGAAACGCCCGAGTCGGCGCCGCGGTTCGCCATCGTTCGTTTCGACGGCACCGCGTGGAAAATCATCCCCGGGCCCGCGCGCGAGCAGACCTTCCAACTGGCCGGCGGCGGCACCAAACATCCGCCGATTTCCCGCGCGCTTTTCCTCGTCGACACCACGTGGGATCGCCCCGGCCTGCACCTCATCTATCGCGACGACGCTCGCGACGGACACATCATGCTGGCCACCTCGCCGGGTCACAACGGCGGCGAGTGGAGTATCCGCGAACTGTATTCTGAACCCGTCGGCGGCTGGGAACCGTCGGTAGATCCCGTCAACTGGCGCCGGCTGACGCAGGTACACCTGCTGGTGCAGTCCGTCGAGCAGCGCGATGGCAACGACGCACAGGCCGCCGCCGCCGCGACGCCGATCGCGAGTCTGATCTGGGCACCGGCGATCGCGCGGATGCGTTCGGAGCAGGCGGCCGGCCCCGCCGCGGCGGCGACGGGCGACCAGGCGCCAGACCACCCGGGCGACGCTCGTGTCACCAGCGACAATCGCGCAATTGATCCCACCGCCGCCCGCGCGCTCGCGCAGCGCGTCGCTGATTGGCAATGGGCGCACTTCCCGCCCGCCGAGCGGCACCATCCGCGCGACTGGGTCATCGCGCCGTTCTATCTCGGCGTGCTCGCGCTCGACCGGATTTCTCCCGACCACCACAACCGCGAAAAAATGCTGCAGCAGGCCGAGGCGATCGGCTGGCAGCCGCACGCGCGCATCTATCACGCCGACGATCACTGCGTGATTCAGGCTTACCTGGAGTTGTATCCGCACTACCGGGAACCGCGGATGATGGAGCCTTCGAAGCAGCGGCTCGACCAGATCCTGGCGAACCCGTCCACCGCGTTGTTCGACTGGGGCACGCCGGCCTGCACCGAGCACTGGTCGTGGTGCGACGCGCTCTTCATGGCGCCTGTCGCCTGGCTGCAGGTGTGGCAGGAAACGAAGGATCCGCGGTATCTGGATTTCATGAACCGCGAATGGTGGCTCACGACGCGGCGGCTCTATGGCGCGAGCGTCGGGTTCTATTTCCGCGACGAATCGTATCTCGATCTGCGCGAGCCGAACGGCAAAGCCATCCACTGGTCGCGCGGCAACGGCTGGGTGTTCGCCGGGCTCGCTCGCGTGCTCGACCTCTTCCCGAAGGATCACCCCGACTACCCGCGCTACGTGCAGCTTTACCGCGACATGGCGCGCGCCGTTCTCGCGGCGCAACAGCCGGACGGGCTCTGGCGAGTCGGTCTCCTCGACCCGGCCGCTCACACCGTGCGCGAAACCAGCGGCAGCAGCTTCTTCACGTTCGGCCTCGCCTGGGGCGTGAATCGCGGTCTGCTCGACCGCGCCGAAGCGGAGCCCGCCGTCCGCCGCGCCTGGAACGCGCTCACGAACTGCGTGACGCCGGAAGGCAAACTCGAGCACGTCCAGCCCATCGGGGCGGCGCCGGAGGGTTTCGATCCGCATCACACCAACGTGTTCGCGGTCGGCGCGTTCCTCCTCGCCGCGAGCGAGGTCTACCCCCTCTCCGGCGGGAAGTAGCGCCTCCGCCTCGTTCTCGTTCTCGTTCTCCCGTTCCTCGATTCGACCGTCGCCAGTTCGAGAGAAAGAGAAAGAGAACGACTACGAGAACGAGTCGGCCCCACCTGCACCACGCCTGCGTGGGAGCGCGGGCGTCTGGCGCCCGCATCAGCCATGTTTTCGCGCTCCGTCATTGCGGCCGAGGACGGCCGTGCTCCCACGCACGCGTTCTCGTCAAACGATGCGGCTGCTATCGACCTAACCGTCCGACAACAGCTCGGCTCGTTCGCCCCGTTCCGCCGTCAAAGCTCGCTCCATGCTTCGTTTCGTCCACCCCACCGTCTGCACGCTTGCCGCTCTCGTTTTCTCGGCCTCGCCGCTCCTCGCCGCCGCACCGTCCGCCGACCTTTTCGTCCCCTCGGCCACACCACCGCTCGCCGCCGCCGTTTACCACGACGGCTGGATCGATCTGAACAAGAACGGCGCGCGCGATCCTTACGAGGATTCCTCGCGGCCGATCGACGCGCGCATCGAGGATCTGCTCGCGCGGATGTCGCTCGAGGAGAAGACGGCGCAGCTGACCACGCTCTACGGTTTCCCCCGCGTGCTGAAGGACGAGCGGCCGACATCCGCGTGGCGCGAGGCGATGTGGAAGGACGGGATTGGCAACATCGACGAGCACCTGAACGGCAACACCGGCTGGACCAACAATCTCGCCGACCCGGTCCACGATTTGCCGTGGTCGCTGCATGCCCGTGCGCTCAACGAGGTGCAGCGCTGGTTCATCGAGCAAACCCGGCTCGGCATCCCCGTCGATTTCACCAACGAAGGCATTCGCGGCCTGCTCCACTCGAAGGCGACCAGCTTCCCCGCCGAACTCGCGGTCGCCAGCACTTGGGATCCAGCGCTCGTCCGCGAGATCGGCCGGATCACCGGCCGCGAGGCGCGCGCGCTTGGCTACACCAATATCTACTCGCCCGTCCTCGATCTCGCGCGTGATCCGCGGTGGGGCCGCACCATCGAGACCTACGGCGAGGATCCGTTTCTCGTCGGCACGCTCGGCGTCGAACAGGTTCGCGGCCTGCAGGCGGAGCACGTCGTCTCCACGCTGAAGCATTTCGCCGTGTACAGCATTCCGAAGGGCGGCCGCGACGGCGAAGCGCGCACCGATCCGCAAGCGACCTGGCGCGAGGTGCAGACGATCTTTCTCGAGCCGTTCCGCCGTGCGATCCGCGAAGCCGGCGCGCTCGGCGTCATGGCTTCCTACAACGACTACGACGGCGTGCCGGTCGAGGGCAGCGCGCTGTTCCTTAGCGAAATTCTGCGTGGGCAGTGGGGTTTTCGTGGCTACGTCGTGTCCGACAGCGCCGCGGTCGAATTCATCCACAGCAAGCACCGCGTCGCGCCCACGCCGGCCGACGCGATCCGCCAGGCGGTCGAAGCCGGGCTCAACATCCGCACCAACTTCACGCCACCCGCCGCGTACGCCGAGCCGCTGCGGCAGCTCGTCCGCGACGGCAAACTCGCGATGGCGACGATCGACGCGCGCGTCCGCGATGTGCTCCGCGTGAAATTCCAACTCGGGCTTTTCGATCGGCCCTACGTCGCCGATCCCGCCGCCGCCGACCGCGTCGTTCGCGCCCCCGAACATCTCGTCGTCGCGCAGCGCGCCGGCCGCGAGGCCATTGTGCTGCTGAAAAACGAGCCGGCGCTGCTTCCGCTCGATCGCGCAAAGCTGCAGCGCGTGCTCGTCGCCGGCCCTCTCGCCGACGATGCGCATGCGTGGTGGTCGCGCTACGGCGCGCAACGGCTCGATTTTGTGACGCCGCTCCCCGGACTTCGCGCGAAGCTCGGCGCCGCGGTCGAGGTGCGCTACGCCAAGGGCGTCGAAGCGAAGGATGCCGCCTGGCCCGCGAGCGACGTGCTCAAGGACCCGCCGAGCGCCGAGGTCCGCGCCGGAATCGAGGCCGCCGTCGCCGCCGCGCAAAACGTGGATGTGATCATCGCCGTCCTCGGCGAAACCGACGAGCTGTGTCGCGAATCCTCGAGTCGGATCAGCCTCGCACTGCCGGGTTATCAACAGGAATTGCTCGAGGCGCTGCACGCCACCGGCAAGCCGCTCGTGCTCGTGCTCAGCAACGGCCGGCCGCTCAGTGTCGTCTGGGCCGCGCGCCACGTGCCCGCAATCGTCGAGCTGTGGTTCCCTGGTGAGGACGGCGGCGCCGCGCTCGCGGCCGTGCTGCTCGGCGATGCGAATCCTTCCGGCCGGCTGCCGATCACATTTCCGCAGAGCGTGGGCCAGCTGCCCTACAATTTTCCCGCGCATCCGGGCTCGCAGGCGCGCGATTTCGGTCAGGTCGAGGGCTCGCTATTCCCCTTCGGCCACGGGCTCAGCTATACGACTTTCCGCTACTCGGATCTGCGCATCACGCCCGAGCGAATCCCGGTTGACGGGTTTGGTGCAGCCGGGGGTGGTGACCCCGGCCTGCGGGGCTCAGCGAGCCGGGCTACACCCTACTCAGTTTCCACCGTTCCCGAATTCACGATCACCTGCGATGTCACCAACACCGGCACGCGCGCGGGCGACGAGGTCGTTCAGCTTTACCTCCGCGACGACTACAGCAGCGTGACGACCTACGATATCGCGTTGCGCGGGTTCGCGCGGGTGACGCTCGCGCCCGGCGAAACGAAGCCGGTGACCTTCACGCTCCATCGCGCACACCTCGAGCTCTACAATCGCGATGGCGATTGGGTCGTCGAACCAGGACGGTTTACGGTGATGCTCGGCGCCTCATCCGCCGACATCCGGCTGCGCGGCACGTTCACCGTCACCGCGGCCGACGGCTCCGCGCCCGAGGAAGCCCCCGTCGTCGACCCGCGGCTCGATCCGCGCTGAGCCTGAGCGACCTGCGAACGACGCTTGCGTGGGAGCGCGAGCATTCTGCCCGCTCCCGTGATTGCCCCTCCTTCTCGTCATCGTTCTCGTTCTCTTTCTCGTTCTCTCGCTCGCACCGGAAGCGCTCTCGGAGAGAGCGAAGGGAGAACGATTACGAGAACGATTACGAGAACGAGAAAGAGAACGAGAAAAACCTCCACCTGCGGACGCGGACGTGCGCGCCCCCGCGCAAGCGTTCTTCGCAGCCAAGCCAAACGCGTGTCGCCCCTTTTCGCGTTCCGTTCGTGACGGTCAAGTGCCGCGCGGTTTGTCGGCTGGCGCTTCGCGACCCACGGTCTGTTTTCCCAAGCGAAACGCCCGCGCGGATCGCGCCCCAACCCGTCCCCCTTGCCCTATGAAGACGCTGCTTGTCCATCTTGCTCTGTTCTCCACGGCCACCGGTCTCGCCCTCGCCGAGCCCGCCCCGGCTTCGCCCTCCACGGCCAGTTCATCCAACGCCACGATCGTGCTTCGCGGCGACCAGCCTGGCCCGGTCATCAGCAAGAACATCTACGGCCAGTTCTCCGAACATCTCGGTCGTTGCATCTACGAGGGAATCTGGGTCGGTCCCGATTCGCCCATCCCGAACACCAAAGGCTACCGCAACGACGTGCTCGCCGCGTTGAAAACACTCCAAGTGCCGCAGCTCCGCTGGCCCGGCGGGTGTTTCGCCGACGAGTATCACTGGCGTGACGGCATCGGCCCGCGTGAGAAGCGCCCGTCGATGTACAACTCCCACTGGGGTGGCGTCGTGGAGAACAACCATTTCGGCACGCACGAGTTTCTCGACTTGTGCGAGATGCTCGGGATCGAGCCTTACATCTGCCTCAACGTTGGTAGTGGCACGGTCCAGGAGGCGATGGAGTGGGTCGAATACATGACCTCGCCCGCCAGCTCACCCATGGCGAATCTGCGCCGCGCCAACGGCCGCGAGCAGCCGTGGAAGGTGCCCTATATCGCCGTCGGCAATGAGAGCTGGGGCTGCGGCGGCAGCATGACGCCGGCCTTCTACGCCGACAATTACAAGCGCTACAATACCTTCGTCAAAAACTACGACCGCGACCTGCGCATCCAGCGCATCGCCTGTGGCGCCAATGGCGACAACTACGAGTGGACCGAGACCCTGATGAAGGAAGCCGGCCGCAACATGCACGGCCTCGCGCTCCACTACTACACGCTGCCCTCCGGTTCCTGGCGCGGCAAAAAAGGCTCCGCCACCCAATTCGACGAGGCCGAGTATTTCGCCACGCTCCGCAACACGCTCAAGATGGAGGAGCTCATCGCAAAGCACTCCGCGATCATGGACAAATACGATCCGGAGAAGAAGGTCGCCCTCGTCGTCGACGAGTGGGGCATCTGGACCGACGTCGAGCCCGGCACCAACCCCGGTTTCCTTTACCAGCAAAACACGCTGCGCGATGCGATCCTGGCCGCGATCAACCTGCATCTCTTCCAGGCGCACGCCGACCGCGTGACGATGGCCAACATCGCGCAGATGGTAAACGTGCTTCAGGCGATGATCCTCACCGACAAGGAAAAGATGCTGCTCACGCCGACCTATCACGTGTTTGAAATGTTCAAGGTCCACCAGGGTGCCACGCTGATTCCCGTCGTGCTCGCGTCGCCCGACTACGTCGTCGGCAAGGAAAAGATCCCCGCGGTCAGCGTCTCCGCCTCGCGCAACGCCGCCGGCAAGGTTCACGTCTCGCTCTCGAACGCGAATCCGAACGCGGCCATCACAGTCACGTGCAAGCTCGCCGGCCTCACCGGCAGCGCCGTCACGGGTCGCATCCTTACCGCGCCCGCGGTGACGAGCCACAACACCTTCGACGCCCCGCACACCGTCGAGCCCGCCGCCTTCGATGGCGCCAAGCTCGCCGGCGACACGCTCACCGTGGCGTTGCCGGCGAAGTCGGTGGTCGTGCTCGAGCTCTGATCCAGCTCTGACGTGGCACGGGCGTCCCGCCCGTGATCTCAATCGTAGGGGCGCACCTTGGTGCGCCCTTTTTGTTGTCCGGTCGCGCCGATCCGCCACGCATTCACGTGGAGCCGCCCCCTGCTGGGACAACCGGCTTCAGCCTCGACCACGCGACACGGGGACTTCGCCTTTGCTCGAACCGTCCGGACTTGAAAGGTAGGGACGCCTGCCCGAGGCGCCGGCATTGCGTGATTAACCCAACGCACCTATAAGCGGCTTTACGCCGCGACCTGTTCGTCGCGCAACGCTCGATCGCGGCATGAAGCCGCTCCTGCAATTATCCTCATGCCTCCTCTCTCCAATCTCCGCGCACTCTGCGTTCTTTGTGTCCTCTGCGTTATTGGGCCTGTGCCGGCGGTGCACGGAACGGAAGCCGCGATCCAACCTGGAACACCCGCCCCCCAGCCCATCTTCCGCGATCCGATCTTCGACGGCGCCGCCGATCCGGTGGTTGTTTGGAATCCGCACGTGCAGCGCTGGTGGATGTTTTATACCAACCGTCGCGCGAATGTCTCCGGCCTTTCCGGCGTGGCGTGGGTGCACGGCACGAAGATCGGCCTCGCCGAATCCGCCGATCACGGCACGACGTGGCGTCATATCGGCGACGCCGACATCGAACTCCCGCCCGAAACCGGCGGCGCCGAGCCGACGCTCTGGGCGCCCGACGTCATCACCGCGCCCGACGGCACACATCACATGTTCCTCACCGTCGTGCCCGGTGTATTCGAAAACTGGCAGCACCCGCGCACGATCGTTCACCTCACCAGCACCGACCTCCGCACGTGGCGCGATCCGCAGCCGCTGGCGCTGTCCTCCGATCGCGTGATCGACGCCTGCGTCTTCCCGCTTTCGCGCGGCGGCTGGCGCCTGTGGTACAACAACGAGCGCGATCGCAAATCCATCTACCACGCCGACAGTCCCGACCTCGTCACCTGGACCGATCGAGGAAAAACCAGCGGCGTCGGCGAACGGCCCGGCGAGGGGCCCTATGTGTTTTCGTGGCGCGGCACGCACTGGATGATCGTCGATCTGTGGAAAGGGCTCGGCGTCTACCGCTCCGACGATCTGGAGACCTGGCACGCTCAATCCCGCGATCTCCTCGCCGCGCCCGGGCGCGGCACCGACGACGGCGTCAACGGTGGCCACGCCTGCGTCGTGGTGAACGCGCAGGAGGATCGCGCGTTCTGTTTCTATTTCACGCATCCCGGCCGCGCGGGCACGATCAAGCCCGAGGACAAGGACTCGCTCGACCTTCGCCGCAGCTCGATCCAGGTCGTGGAACTCCGCGAGCGCGACGGCGTGCTCTCCTGCGACCGCGACGCGCCGACGTTCGTCGCGTTGCCGACGCCGAGCAACTAGCGCAGTCCTGCCTCAGGACCCCCGGACAGGCGGGCCGGTATCCTGGCTAAACGCGTCCACGGGCGCCCCTCCGAAAGCTCCCCAATTGATCGCGGCACGGGACTGCGCCACCAAGCCGTCGAGGTGTAGGGCCGCTGCTCGTCAGCGGCTGGGCGTCGCTCTGGCCCGCGCCGCGCGCCCTAAGATCCAGCTGCCGCTTCGATCGCGGGATAAACCCGCTCCTACAATCCCGGATGCGCGAAACGGACGACCTACGGCATCGGCGTGGCGAGCTCGATCACGTGGCCGTCCTTCGACCGCACCCACGCCACCGTCTGGCCCCACGGCTTCGTCTCCGGCTTCGCGAGCGCGACCGCCCCAGCCTTCACCGCGCGCTCAAACAGCGCCGGCACATCGGCGGTGAGCAGCGCAATCTCGAATCCTTGCGGTGGCTGGTCGGCTCGCGCGATCACGGCGCCTTTCAGCGCGGGATCTGCTTCGACCAATGCCCGGCTGTAGAACGCCAACCGCGCAGCACCCGTCTCCATCTCGCCGTATTCCTTGCCGGCATCGTTGTTGTAGAAACGCCGGGTGAGCCCGAACGCCTCCTCGTAAAACGCCAGAGTGGCGGAGACGTCGTTCACATAAAGAATCACGTAGCCGAGTGCAGGAGCGGCGGAGTTCATGGTTTTGGAGGGTGCGGGTGTCGCGGGCGTTTCGGCGGCCGGACCGGCACTCGCCAGACAAAGCACGCCAAGGAGGAGCGAGGGACCGAGTTTCATCTTTGGGCTGAGGGGTAGGCTGATATGGGACGGCGGAAAAACGGTTAAGCTTGGTAGGGCGGGCGGGGCTCGAACCCACAACCCTTGGTTTCGAAGACCAATGCTCTATCCAGTTGAGCTACCGCCCCACAACGGCGCGTGAGCTTGCACGGACAGCGCGTCGACGCAACGCCCGTTCGTCCTGCCTCACCGCCCGCCCGGTGCATCGGTTCGTTGCTCAACCACGCTCTGCAGCGACCTCCGCACTTCCTTCCGCTGGTAGGGACGGCTCCGCGAGCCGTCCACGTTCCACGAAAGACGCTCGCGGACGGCGCGGAGCGGCGTCCCTACCGAGCAACCCGCGAACCGCAGATCGTCACTCCTCGCCCGCCCAGTAGTCGACCTCCTGCAGGTGGAAGAACTTTCGCGGCGAGCGCAGACCCCACTTTTTCGTATCCGGATAATACCAATACTCCACCGGCGCGTTGTCCGCGAGGACGTGGAACAGCAGGTCCTCCGTCGCGGACGCGTTCCTGATCTGATGTGCCTCGCCCGGCGGATGCAGGACCACGTCCCCCGCGCGCAGCGTCTGCGTCTCCTCGTTGGCCCGCACGGTCGCCTCGCCGCCGAGGATGACGTAGAGTTCCCATTCGGCCGCGTGACTATGGAACGGACATCCGCACTGCCCCGGCCGCAGCCGCTGTAACTCGAGCTCGAACGGATGCCCACCGAGCCCCGTCGGCGTGTTGCGCTTCGCGCCGAGCGCGACCGACAGCTCCTTCGAAGCCGCGACGAACTTTCCGCCTGGCGAGCCCCACTCGTCCCACCGCAAGTCGTCGGGGTGCACGCGCCGTTCCGCGAACGGCGCGATCGGTACGCTCACCGGCGACGGCGCAGCCCGGAACGGCGGCGCGCCCGGGGGCACTTCATCCTCGCCCTCGAAGTAGTGGATTTCCTGCGCCCGGAACACGAGCCCCGGCGGCCGGAGGCTGCGCTTGTTCGAGTCGGGATAAAAGCAGCTGTCGAGCGGCGGATTGTCGGTGATGATCATCACCTCGAGTGGGTCGTGACCGGTGTTGGTGAGCTGGTGCGGACAGCCCGGTGGATGGTAGAATACCTCGCTTGTCCGCACCGGAAACCGACCCTCCGGGGTGCGCACCGTCGCCTCGCCCTGGCGCACGACAAATAGCTCCCACTGGCCAAGATGTCCGTGATACGGACACACCGACGCGCCCGGCGGAATCCGCCGGAGCTGCACATCGAAAGGGTGCCCGCCGCCCCACGTGCCCGTGTTCGGCTTGCCGCCGAGCGCCAGTGAGACGTTGCAGAAGAACGAGTGAAACTTGCCCGTCGGCGACTTGACCTCCTGCCAGGGCAGGGCGGAAAGGTTCACGGTAGTCACATCGCGAAGTTGGCTGCCGGGCCCTCCCCGCGCGACGCCCAACCTCGTCATGGCCAGCACAGCCTTGCCACAATCCTGCCGCTGCACCCGCATCGGTCCGGCTCCCTGTCCGCGCCGCCCGGGCCATTTTCACGTATTACGTGAAAATGCCTGCACCGCGAAAGCCACGACTTCGATCACCTGAAAGGAGGCCGCCTCCACGGGAGCGGGAGCCCTACACGCGAAATCACAGGCGGTTCAGCCGGTGGCCCCAGTCATTTTCACGTAATACGTGAAAATGGCGACAAAGCGCAGAGGTGGGATGAAGCGCCTCGTCGGTGATCAGGCGCGCGCGGGCATCTCCAACGGTATGATCGCGTGCCGGCGCAGCTCGACTCCGCGCAGGAACGTGACGATCGCGCGTTCGCCCACGCGATCGCCCGTGAGCAGCTTGTGCAGCGCGTCGACCGTCGGCGTCGCCGAGCCGTCGAGCGCCAGCAGGATGTCGCCCTCGTGCAATCCGGCCCGATCCGCGGGGCTGGCCGGCTCGAGCCCGGCGATCAGCACGCCGGTCGATTGTTCCAGCCGATGATGCCGCATGAGCTTGCGGAGCAGCGGCACATTCTGCCCCGCGACCCCGATGTAGCTGCGGCGAATTCGTCCCTCCTTGATCAGCCAGCCTAGAACCCAACGCGCCGTGTTGCTGGCGATGGCGAAACAGATGCCCTGCGCCGGTCGGATGATGGCGGTGTTCACGCCGATCACCTCGCCCCGCGTGTTCACCAACGGTCCGCCGGAGTTGCCGGGATTCAGCGCCGCGTCGGTCTGAATGATATTATCGATCGATCGGCCCGAGGCGCCGCGCAGCGAACGTCCAAGACCGCTCACGATGCCCGCCGTGACGGTTTGCTGGAACCCCATCGGCGAGCCGATCGCGATGGCGATCTGGCCGGGCCGCACGGCGTCGCTGTCGGCGAATTTCAGGAACGTGAGTTCGTCGGCGCTTACACGCAGCGCCGCGAGATCGGTGTCCGGATCATCGCCGATCAGGTCGGCAGCGAGCTTGCGACCGTCCGCGAGGAACACGGTCAGCTCGCGCGCACCGTGCACCAAGTGGCTGTTCGTCAGCAGGTAACCATCCGGCGAAATGAAAAACCCCGAGCCTGAGCCAGCGGGTCCGTCGTGGCCGCGCACCTCGATGTGCACGACCGCCGGATGCGCTGCGGCCGCGGCCCCGGAGACAGCTTGCGAGTAGGCATCGAGCAGGAGCGCGTCGCCAGGCCCGTCCGAAACCTGCGTGAAGGCGAAATCCATGATCGAGGAAGGAGTGCCGGAATCGGCTTTCCGCAAACCCACGCCCCCGCCCTCCTGCGCAACCCGCGGTGAGTCACTGCCTCGGGGAAAAGTCACCGGCATTTCGCCGGAGCGTCCCGCCCACCGTCTTGCCGGCAGGATCTCGGCCAGGCGCCGTGCTCTGCTCCATCCGGCCGGACGGTAAGACCCGCGCCGTCTTGCTGATCGCCGCTCCGACCGGGATGAGTCACGCGATGATTCGCGCCTCTCTCCCGATTCGGTTGGCGCTCGTGCTGAGCGCGCTGGCATGCATCGAGCAGCTCAGCGCGCAGACCGCGCTGCTCACTCCGTCACCCCGCGCTGACGACTTCATCCTGGCGAACCAACAGGGCGCCGCGGTGTTCGTGCTGGAGCCCGGCACGGATCCAGCGGTTGCGCGCGCGGTCGACGATCTGCGCGCCGACATCGAGCGAGTCAGCAATGTCGTGCCGGCGCTGCGACATGAGCTTTCTCCAGCTGCCCGCCCGGCCCTGGTGCTCGTCGCAGTGGCCGGGAAAAGCTCGCTGCTCGACCGGCTCGCCGCCGAGAAGAAGCTCGATCTGCGCGCACTTGTCGGCGCGTGGGAAAGCTTCGTGATCGCCGTCGTGCACACGCCGTTCCCCGGAGTCGAGCGCGCGCTCGTCATCGCCGGCAGCGACCGGCGCGGCGCGATCTACGGCTGTTACGAGGTCTCGGCGGCGATTGGCGTCTCGCCCTGGCATTGGTGGGCGGACGTGCCCGTGCCCAAGCGGAGCACACTCGCGATCGCCACGGGCACGCACCGGTTCGGCCCACCGTCGGTGAAATACCGCGGCGTCTTCCTCAACGACGAAGACTGGGGGCTGCAGCCGTGGGCCGCGAAGACCTTCGAGCCCGAGACCGGCGACATCGGCCCCAAAACCTACGCGAAACTTTTCGAGCTCTTGCTCCGGCTGAAGGCCAACACCGTCTGGCCGGCGATGCATCCGACCACGCGCGCGTTCAACCACTACCCGCGCAACAAGGAGGTCGCCGACGCCTACGGGATCGTCATGGGCTCGTCGCACGCCGAGCCGATGCTGCGCAACAACGTCGACGAGTGGACCGCGCCCAAGGAGGACTACAACTACGTGACGAATCGCGAAGGCGTTCTCCGCTACTGGGAGGAGCGGGTCGCGGAAAACGGGCGCTACGAAGCCATCTACACGCTCGGGATGCGCGGCATCCACGACTCTAACATGGTCGGGCCCAAGACCGACGCCGAACGGATTCGCACGCTCGAGCGGGTCTTCGCCGACCAGCGCGCGCTGATTGCGCGACATGTACGGCCCGAGGTGGGGCGCGTTATCCCTAACGCGCCGAGCCCGGACGCCGCAACCGACGATGGACGGCGGATTAGGGATAATCCGCCCTACCTCACGCGCTCCGACGGCACCCCCCAGATGTTCTGCGCCTACAAGGAAGTGCTCGATCTCTATCGCCAAGGGCTGCGCGTGCCCGACGATGTCACGATCGTCTGGCCCGACGACAACTTCGGCTACATCCGCAACTTCGCCACGGCAGCCGAGCGCGGCCGGTCGGGTGGCTTCGGCATTTACTATCATCTCTCCTACCTCGGCCGGCCGCTCTCGTATCTGTGGCTCAGCACGACGCCGCCGGCGCTCGTCTGGGAGGAGATGCACAAGGCCTACCAACACGGCGCCGATCGGATCTGGATCGCCAACGTCGGCGATCTGAAGCCGGCGGAGATCGGCACCGAGTTTTTTCTCCAAATGGCCTGGGACATCGACCGCTGGAGTGCGGACAATCTGGCGACGTTTCTCCCGGAGTGGACGGCGCGTGAGTTCGGCCCGCAGCACGCGAGCGAGATCGCTTCGATCCTCGACGAGTACTACCGGCTGAACTTCCAGCGCAGACCGGAGCATCTCCAGTGGTGGCTGCCGAAGCAGCCGCGGCGAGCGAGTCCACTGACGGACGGCGAAGTGCAGGCACGGCTCGAGGCCTTTGCCCGGCTCCGCGCGCGTGTCGAAACACTGCGCACGCACATGCGACCGGACCAGCGCGACGCGTTCTTCCAGCTCGTGTACTATCCGGTCGCGGGTTCGGCCCTCGCGAACCAACGCTTTTTCGAGGGCGAGCGCGGCAACAAGGACGCGGCGCGTGCGGCGGACGCCGGTTTGGTGGAGCTCACGCGCGTTTACAACGAACAGATCGCCGGTGGAAAATGGCGCGGCATGATGACGCTCGAGCCCGCGGACAAGCAGTGGGCATCGATGCGGATCGAGGCGTGGACGCCGCCTGACTCCGCCCGCGCGCCGGTTCCGGATCCGCCGCCAGGCACGTTCATCGCGATCGAGGCAGGCTCGTTCGCCTCACATCCATCGCCGACTGGCGTGACCTGGATGCGCGTTCCTAGACTCGGCCGCACGCGTGAAGCGGTCACCGTGCTGCCGGCCACCGTTGCCGACATTGACCTCGCTGCAGCCGAAGCCTCAGCGCCCCGGCTCGAACACGCGGTCAACTTTCCCGCCGCGGGAGAGTTCACGC